>NZ_CP130832.1:3974285-4280000 GCF_030549615.1 Stenotrophomonas sp. 610A2 | reverse complement strand
GGTTAATATTCCTGCACCTCGCGTAAGTGCGATGGAGGGACGGAGAAGGTTAGGTGTACCAGGCGTTGGTTGTCCTGGGGAAAGGCGGTAGGTTTGGACCTTTGGCAAATCCGGGATCCTTTAAGACCGAGCACCGAGACGAGCCTTTAAGGCGAAGTCACTGATACCACGCTTCCAGGAAAAGCTCCTAAGCTTCAGCTTACGCAGACCGTACCGTAAACCGACACAGGTGGGTAGGATGAGAATTCTCAGGCGCTTGAGAGAACTCGGGTGAAGGAACTAGGCAACATGGCACCGTAACTTCGGGAGAAGGTGCACCCTTTTTGGTGGCTCATGCGAGCTATAGCTGAAGAGGGTCGCAGTAACCAGGCCGCTGCGACTGTTTATCAAAAACACAGCACTCTGCAAACACGAAAGTGGACGTATAGGGTGTGACGCCTGCCCGGTGCTGGAAGGTTAATTGATGGGGTCAGCCGCAAGGCGAAGCTCTTGATCGAAGCCCCAGTAAACGGCGGCCGTAACTATAACGGTCCTAAGGTAGCGAAATTCCTTGTCGGGTAAGTTCCGACCTGCACGAATGGCGTAACGACAGCGGCGCTGTCTCCACCCGAGACTCAGTGAAATTGAAATCGCTGTGAAGATGCAGCGTTCCCGTGGCAAGACGGAAAGACCCCGTGAACCTTTACTATAGCTTTACACTGAACGTTGAGTTCGTCTGTGTAGGATAGGTGGGAGGCTATGAAACTGTGGCGCTAGCTGCAGTGGAGCCATCCTTGAAATACCACCCTGTCGTGCTTGACGTTCTAACCTAGGTCCATTATCTGGATCGGGGACCGTGTATGGTGGGTAGTTTGACTGGGGCGGTCTCCTCCTAAAGAGTAACGGAGGAGCTCGAAGGTACGCTCAGCGCGGTCGGACATCGCGCACTGTGTGCAAAGGCATAAGCGTGCTTGACTGCAAGATCGACGGATCAAGCAGGTAGGAAACTAGGACTTAGTGATCCGGTGGTTCTGTATGGAAGGGCCATCGCTCAACGGATAAAAGGTACTCCGGGGATAACAGGCTGATACCGCCCAAGAGTTCATATCGACGGCGGTGTTTGGCACCTCGATGTCGGCTCATCACATCCTGGGGCTGTAGTCGGTCCCAAGGGTATGGCTGTTCGCCATTTAAAGTGGTACGCGAGCTGGGTTCAGAACGTCGTGAGACAGTTCGGTCCCTATCTGCCATGGGCGTTGGAAGTTTGAGAGGGGCTGCTCCTAGTACGAGAGGACCGGAGTGGACGAACCTCTGGTGTTCCGGTTGTCACGCCAGTGGCATTGCCGGGTAGCTATGTTCGGAAGCGATAACCGCTGAAAGCATCTAAGCGGGAAGCGCGCCTCAAGATGAGACTTCCCGGGGCACAAGCCCCCTAAAGGAACCATATAGACTATGTGGTTGATAGGTCAGGTGTGTAAGTGCAGCAATGCATTGAGCTAACTGATACTAATGATCCGTGTGGCTTGACCATATAACCTCAAGTTGCCTTGGCCGACATGACATGTCGATAGATACCAAGTGCACGCTACGTCACAAGATCCATGAGAGGCAGGCGCCTAAATCCGTTGTTTGGATGGCGACGCTCCAACCGTCTCCCTGATGAAATTAGCGCTATGGAACCACCCGATCCCATCCCGAACTCGGAAGTGAAACGTAGCCGCGCCGATGGTAGTGCAGCCTAAGCTGTGCGAGAGTAGGTCATCGTCAGGGTTTTATCTAAGAACCCCGCTGCTCACGCAGCGGGGTTCGTCTTTTTATGTAAGCCAGGTGTTTTACAGCCTGGCTTTAGTTCCGCAAGGAAACGCATTGGAGCCGGCGCAACGCGCTGCTCAAACCGTCTTCCTGATGAAATTAGCGCTATGGAACCACCCGATCCCATCCCGAACTCGGAAGTGAAACGTAGCCGCGCCGATGGTAGTGCAGCCTAAGCTGTGCGAGAGTAGGTCATCGTCAGGATTTAAACCCAAAACCCCGCTGCCAGAAGCAGCGGGGTTTTTCTTTGTGCGAAACAAAGGCGCACGCGCACTTGTAGGAGCGGCGTAAGCCGCGAAGCTCGTAGCAACAACGGCGCGGAAAGGCTTGAGCGAAGCCAATAACCAAAAGCCAAGAGCCAAGAGCTCCCCTCATCCCAACCCTCGCTCCGCGCCCCGGCCCTTGCGCTGGCGCAAGGGCGTTCGATGGGCAGCGAACCAGTGGTTCGCAAGCTGCCCCTCTCACCCCGCAGGCGGGAGAAGGGCTTAAGCAACAGCTGGAGCAAGGGCCAAAGCCGAAGCCGAAGCCGAAGCCAAAGCCAAAGCCAAAGCCTTGGGGTTCTGTAGGCGCTACCAGGAATGCCCCTGCCGAACATGGTTCGGCACTACGGGGTCGCGGGGCCTTGGTGAATCGTCACGAAAACTGTCGGTGACTCAAAGGCTGGCTGTCACCGTAGACGCACAATGGCCGTTGTCATCAGCCTGTTCGAACCAGGTGTTCACCGCACCCGATAGACGATCCAGGCGCATCGGCAATGTCAGGTGGTCTTCGGCTGCGACTTCAAGATAGCGCGCGTGCGGCGCGGCCGCCGCCAGTGCGCGGCCCTGGGCTACCGGAATGTGCTCGTCGTCGCGGCCGTGTATCAACAGTACGCAGGCTGGAACCTGTGCCAAGGCTTGACCGACGTCGACCTTGTCCAGATTGATGCCGAGCTTGCGGTCGGTAGTGGCGATCGCTTCATCCAAACCGCGGCCGCCGTATTGCCAACGTGCCAGCGGCAGTGCGACATAGTCGCTCCAGCGTTCCGGTGGCTTGGCCAGCATATGAGGCACCATCGTGCGGATTGCTTCGCCGGCGTTATCGAAGGATTCCATTGCCACGACGCTGCGCAACTGGGGGCCGAGCTCACGGGCGGCGAAGATCGCGGTTGCGGCACCGTAGGAAACGCCGAGAAGATGCACCGGGCCGCTGATCTTGCCTTCGCTCTCCAGAGCTTTCAGTGCCGCGACCACATCCTCGCCTTCGCGGGTGCCGTAGCCGGAAAGTGCATGGCCCGAACGACCGTGATTGCGCAGATCCAGCGCGATTGTGCGGTAACCCTGTTGCGCCAGTTCCAGTGACCAGGGCAGCAATGAACCGCCGTCCATCATCCAGCCGTGCAACAGGATCACCGTGCCGCGTGGCTGGATGTGGTTCCCGATGCTTGGCGCCGATGCCTCCAGCGAGAACTCCGGGAAGCGTTGGCCCTTGCCGAGATAGCGGTAATCCAACCGGTAATCGCCCGGTTCAAATGACACCCAGTGCAGGGCGACGCCGTCGCTGCCGGTAACGCTGCCCTGCTGGTGTGGCAGGTTGGCGAGCAGGGCGTCGATGCGTTCGGTGGGGACCAGCGGCGACGTGCCACCGGGCGCGGCCAAGCGCTCGCTGAGTGACAGCGGGGGAACGGGAGATGAGAGGGCAAAGCCGGCCAGCATCACGCAGACGCCAGCCAGCGCCAGTGAACGAAGCATGGCGGGAACCGGTTTGGGGAGCCTGCCACGGTAGCCACAAGGATGCGCTGCATCTACCGCGTGGCGATGACAGGTAGATGACCGTTGTGTGGTGTTTGGGTTGCGGTGAGTTCCGCTACCGATCAGGTGTCCGGTCAAACAGCGAGCGGTGTGACAGACCAGCGCCCTTGTTTGTGGGAGCGGCGTAAGCCGCGAAGCAGATCAGGGGGCCGCATCTTCAGGCGCTGTGTTACCAGGGAAAATGCGCTTGCAGCTGTTTGCAGGAGCGGCGTTAGGCACGAAGCTGGTGAAGCTGCCCTCACCCCAACCCCTCTCCCGCGCGCGGGAGAGGGGCTTCAAGCAGAGCGTGGCGGATTTTCGACTATGTCATCGACATCCAACGCTGTTGTTACCTGGATCAGAAGCGCTGCTGGTACTTCATGTACATGAAGCGACCGATGTCGAAGCCACCGTAGTAGGTGAAGCTGCTGTTCGGCTGGCTGTACATGATCGGGCCTTCGTGCTTGAACACGTTGTTGACGCCCAGCGACACGGTGCCGTTCCACGGCATGGCATAACGCACCTGCAGGTCGTGGAAGGTGTTGGAGCCCAGCTTACGGCTTGGCTGCATGTCGGTGTACGCCGACTGGAAGTCCGGCATGTTGCACTCCGGGCCACCGTCCAGATCGTAGGAGCACTTCTCCTTCATGCTGGAGTAATAACGGGTGGTCCAGCTTGCGCCGAAGTTGCCGTTCTGCCAATCCAGCGTCAGGTTGGAGCGCACGCGGAAGTTGCCTTCCCAGCCGGTGAACTCTTCGACCGGGGTGGTGGCCACGTTGTCGCTCTTGCGCGACAGGTAGTCCACATACGTGGTGTTCCAGCGCAGCGACAGCTGGCCGTAGGCCATTTCCGGCAGGCGATAGCGCACGCCGAGGTCGTAGCCAGCGGTTTCCTGGTAACCGGCGTTGTTCAACGAACGGTTCATGCCGCTGACCTGGCCCTTGTTGCTGCCGGAGCTGTAGCGGGTGAAGCGGTCGCAGGCCGAGCTGATGTTCTGCACGTAGCACTGGTTGAGGATGTCGGTGGCCGACTCACCAACGATCACGTCGTCGATGCGGATCTTCCACCAGTCCAGGCTCAGGTCCAGGCCGCTGACGAAGTCCGGGCTGTAGACCAGGCCGACGGTCCAGGTCTTGGCGGTTTCCGGCTTCAGCGCGGCGTTGGAGCCGGAGGTGAAGTCGGTGACGCCCTGTACGCCGGAGGTGGTGGCCAGTTCGCCGTCACCGGTCTTCTGGCGGAAGTCGGCACCCAGGCCGGCAGCGCTGCAGCGTGCAGCTACTTCAGCATTGCGTGCAGCTGCGCCGAACGAACGATCGCAGGGATCGGTGACGCGGTCACGGGTGGTGACGGTGCCGCCATACAGGTCGTCCACCGTCGGCGCACGGAAGCCGGTGCCGAAGGTGGCGCGGACCAGCAAGGTGTCGATCGGCTTCCACTTCAGGCCGAACTTGCCGTTGGTGGTGCCACCGAAGTTGTTGTAGTCGGAATAGCGACCGGCCAGGTCCAGCGACAGCTCACGCACGAACGGCATATCGGCCAGCAGCGGTACCTGCACTTCCAGGTAGACCTCGTCGAGCTTGTAGTCGCCGCGCGTCGGTGCGCCGGTGGTGCCGGCGATTTCGCCGTTCTGCACCATCAGGTCCGGGGTGTAGCTGGCTTCTTCGCTGCGGTGCTCCACGCCCATCGCGGTCATGATGTCACCGGCCGGCAGGCTCGCCAGCGAACCGGAGATGTTGGCGCTGACCACTTTGGTGGTGCTGCGGATTTCGTCGGTAAAGCGGGTGAAGATGTAGTCGCGTACCGCCTTGTCGCTGAGCGAGCCGGGGGTGTTGCTGCCGGCCGGTGCCAGCGGGTTCCACGGCACGCAGCCTTCGATGACGTTGCCGACGCTGCCACAGCGGGCAACGCCGCCGGCGTCGATGAAGGACGGGCCGACGGCCAGGTTGACGTTCGGCTGGTACATGCTCTGCAGGCTGCGGCGCTCGCCTTCATTGCGGTTGAACATGTAGCTCACGTTCCAGTCCCAGAACCGCGAACCGGTCTCGAAGCTGCCTTCCAGGCCGACGCTGGCGCGCTTGGTGGTCAGCGCGTTGTTGGTCACACGCGGGTATTCCTCGGTGCGGCGCGAGAACAACACGTCCTTGCCCCAGTGGTTGAACGCGCTATCGGCCGAGAGTGCGGCACGTGCGCCGCTGGCTGCCTGCGCGGCCGACACCGAGTACGGATAACCGGCGAGTTGCTTGACCGACTCGCGCTCGCTGTACAGAACGTCGGCGACAACACGCAGATCATCGGTGATCTGGAAACCACCATTGGCGAAGGCCGACTTGCGCTCCAGCGAGGAGAGCAGGGTCATGTTGGTCTTGGTGTTGGCGTAGGTCGCCGGGTCGGGCTTCTTGAAGTTGGCCACATCACCCGGGTCGCCGCCCGGGCCGACGCTGAGCGTCTTGCCGTCGACGGTGACCGAGCCCCATTGGGTATTGCCGTTCAGGCCGTCAGTGGGGTGGTAAGGGCCGTTGGGATAGGCGGTGAACTCACGCGCGCCGCCCAGCACCGGGTCTTCCGAGGTCTTCTCGGCGCCGACGCTGAACCAGCCGCGGTCGAAGGTCTTGCCGAAGTTTGCGCTGTAGGCGCGCTTCTGGCCATCGCCTTCGCCGTATTGGCCGACATAGGCGCTGACATTGGCGCCGTCGAAATTCTTGCGGGTGATGACGTTGACCACGCCGGCGATGGCGTCCGAGCCGTACAGTGCAGAAGCACCGTCGGTCAGCACTTCAACGCGCTCGACGATGGCCGAGGGGATCGAACCGACATCGGAGTAACCGCCGGCACTGACGCCCATGCGGCGGCCGTCGATCAGCACCAGGGTGCGTTCCGGGCCAAGGTTGCGCAGGCTGACGTACATGCCGCCGTAGTCGCGGCCGGAGGACAGTGCCGAGGCGCGGCTCAGCGACGGTGCGCCGGCGGCGGTGACGTCCTGCAGGATGTCGGCGACGTTGACGTAGCCCTTCTTCTCGATTTCCGCACGGCTCAGGGCGATGACCGGCTGGGCGGTTTCAACGCTGGCCTGGCGGATGCGCGAACCGGTGATCTCGATGCGGTCCAGGGTGGTGGTGGTCTCGCTCGCATCCTGTGCGAACGCGGTGAGGCTTGAGCTGCCGAGCAACGCGAGGGTGATCGCGGAGCACAGCTTGGTCGACTTCAAATACATCTCTTTCGGTTTTCCTTTATACCAACTACAAAAAAAGCGCCCTTGTGGGGCGCCGTAACAGATGCATCACCGTTGGGGGAGGGACACAGCATCTGCCATCACAGCTCCGCTGGCCGCCGGGACTTGGGCGGGCGCGCATGATGACCTAAACGGATAGATGCGTGAAGGTAGACTTTCCGCCAACCCACCTGCACGTGGGCAGGTGGGTGGCTGATTCCGCGTGCTGCGGCGTGTTGGATCAGGTTTCGCGCAGTGCGGTGGTGATTGGCAGGCGTGCCGCGCGCAGTGCCGGGAACAGGCCACCAACCAGGCCAATGCCCAAGGCCCATTTCAGTCCGCTCCATAGCAGGGGCGGCGATACCTTGAACTGGAACACCACCTGGCTGAAGTTGTTGCCCAGGGTTGAAACGGTGAAGTTGTTGAACGCCAACCAGGCGATGGCGCCGCCCAGCAAGCCACCGAGCAGGGCCAGCAGCATGGTTTCCAGCATCACCGCGGTCACCACTGGCACGCCGCGGAAACCGATTGCGCGCAGCGTTGCGATTTCCCGCGCGCGGGTCGCGACGGCGGCGTACATGGTGTTGAGTGCGCCGAAGACCGCGCCCACCGCCATGATTGCGCCGATCACCGTGCCCAATACCTTGAGCAGCTTGTTCAAGCCGCCACCTTGCTTGCGGTAGTACTCGGCGGTGGTCTCCACGTCCAACTTCAGGCGTGGGTCGTTGTCCACGGCTGCCTTGAAGGTCTCAAAGCCCTGCTTGCCTTCGGTGCGCACGCTGATCGACTGCCACGCGCTGCGGTTGTAGGTGGTGGCCAGTGTCTGCGCGTCGGTCCACAACTCCGAATCATGTGCATCGCCGGATTCGAAGATGCCAACCACCGTCCACGCCTGGTTGCCCAGCATCAGCGTCTTGCCGACTTCCAGTCCCCTGAACTGCTTCTGCGCACCGCGACCAGCGACGATCTCGCGCAGGCCAGCTCCGAACTTGCGGCCTTCGACCAGCTTGACCTTGTCGTGCACCGCCCACGCCTGCTCGCCGACACCGCGGAACTGCGCGTTGACATCGGTGCCGTCGCCACGCGAGGTGAGGTTGACTACCTGGGAGACTTCCGCCGATACCAACGGCCGCCCATCTTCGCCGCGCTTCACGCCCGGCAGGGTCTCCAGCAAGGGCACCTGATCACGGGTGATCACCGAATTGGTCTCGGCCTGCGAGCCACCGCGCAGGACAATCGCGGTACTGTCATCGCCCGTATTCGCCAAGGTGGCCTGGAAGCCCTGGCCCATCGCCAGCATCGCCACCAGTACGCCGACCACGCCGGCGATACCAATAACGATCACCGATGAGGAACCCCAGCGCTGCGGCAGGCTGGCAAGGCCAATGCGGGTTGCGGCCAGTGCCAAGCGGCCAGTGCGGGTGAGCAGCAACCACAGCGTGATTGCCACCGCGACCACGACGACACCGATCCATGGCAGTGCGATCCACACGCCAAGGCCAACCACCAACAGCACGATCACCAGCGCATTCGAAAGAAAGTTCTTCATGATGTTGTCCTCAGCGCCCGGCCAGTGCGTCGACGATCTTCAGGCGCTTGGCCCGCAGTGCCGGCAGCACACCCACCACCAACCCGATCACCACGATCAGGACGGCACCCACGATCCAGGTCTGTGCCGGCACATGCGGCGGCAGCAGGCCCATGGTCTGCGGTGCCATCACTGGCAACGCCAGTGCAGCCAAACCAAGGCCGATAGCGCCACCCAGGCCGACCAGGACGATCGATTCCACCATTACCAGCATCAGCATGGTGCCGTCCTTGAAGCCAAGTGTTTTCAGCGTGGCAAGTTCGGGCACGCGCTCACGCACGGCCTGGGCCATGGTGTTGCCGGTGAGCAGCAGCAAGGTGAAGAACACCGCACCCATGATCGAGGTGACGATCATGCCGATATCGGCGAACTGCTTGATGAAGGCCTGCTGGAACGCGGACTCGGTCTGGCTCTTGGTTTCGTGATCGGAGTTGGCCGAGATTGCATCGATGGCCTGTGCCACGCGTGAGGCATGGTCGGGGTTGTCGAGGCGCACGGTGTACCAGCTGACCTGGTTCTTGATGTAGTCGTTGGATTCATCGAAGTACTTCCAGTTCATCATCAACTGGCGTTCTTCGTTGGAGGCGGTGGCGGTGTTCTTCGACTTGAATGTGCCGACCAGCTGCAGCGGCCAATCGTTGCTGCCACCGCGCGGGAAGATGGTCGCCTGCATCGGAATGGTGTCGCCGATCTTCCAGCCGAACTGCTTGGCCAGTGATTCACCGACGACGGCGCCGGTGCGGGTGTTGCGGAACGCGTCCACCTGTTCCTTGGAGATGTCGAACTCGGTCATCAGGTCGAAGTAGTTCGGTGCGACCGAGAAGTTCGGAAAGAAATTCTTCTGGTCTTGGTAGATGCCGCCGAACCACATGGCGTAGGTGACATCGTCCACGCCCTCGATCTGGCGGATCTGCGATTCAAGCCGGATCGGCAATGACTGGGTGATGGAAAGGCGCGAGGCCACCACCAGGCGATTGGCGCCGGCCACGCTGTTGCCGCCGCTGGCAAACGCCACGCGCACGGAGTCGAGCATGCCGAACAGCAGGAACGCAGTGACGATGGAGAGCAGGGTGAACAAAGTACGTGTGCGGCTGCGGAACAGCTGCGCCCAGATCAATGAGAAGTACTTCATGGCCGTACTCCTCAGTGCACCGGGGCGTCGACCAGCTCGCCCTTGTCCAGATGCACGGTATGGGTGGCGTACTCGGCGGCCTTTGGATCATGGGTGACCATGATGATGGTCTTGCCGTGTTCGCGGTTGAGCAGCTGCAGCAGGCCCAGCACCTCCTCGGCACTCTGGCGGTCGAGGTCACCGGTGGGCTCGTCGCAGATCAGGAAAGTCGGATCGGAAACGATGGCGCGGGCGATGGCCACACGCTGCTGCTGGCCGCCGGACAGTTCGTTGGGGCGATGGTCGCGGCGATCGGCAAGGCCAACCAGGGTCAGAGCGATCTGCGCGCGGCGCTTGCGCTCGCTGGCGTTGAGGTTGGTCAGCAGCAATGGCAGCTCGACGTTCTTCTGCGCGGTGAGCATGGGCATCAGGTTGTAGAACTGGAACACGAAGCCGACGTGGTGACTGCGCCAGGTCGACAGCTGGCCGGCGCTGAGTTGGTCGATACGTTGGTCTTCGATGTTGATCTCGCCGCCGCTTGGGGTATCCAGCCCGCCGATCAGGTTGAGCAGGGTGGTCTTGCCCGAACCGGAGGGCCCCATAAGCGCGACGAAATCGCCGCGATCGATATCGAGGTTGATGCCGTGCAGTACCTGCACTTTTTCCGGGCCACGCTGGTAGGTCTTGGTGATACTGCGCAGGGAGACGAGGGTGCTCATGGGTGATCCTCAGCAGTGACGCGGTGATGTTTGATGTTGAAATCTTGATGTCGGACGTTGCAACGCTTCGCTTTGCTTCTGGTCCCCTCCCTTTGCCGAGGGCAAGGGGAGGGCTAGGGAGGGGTGCTTCGGCTCTGGCTCTGGCTGTGGCCGTTGCTGTGTTGTGGTTTTTGTTGTGGCTTTTGCTTTCCCCTCTCCCGCCAGCGGGAGAGGGGTAGGGGTGAGGGCAGCTTTTGCTCCTGCCGTTGGCTTCTGCAGTGCCTTTGCTTCATGTGATGCCGTGGTCGCCAAGAACAGCAACGGCTTTCACTCCCCTGCGGGGAGCGAGTCACTTTTCTTTGCTTGTGCAAAGAACAAGTAACCAAAAGAAACACACCCTGCCTCCGCGCCCACGATGCTCCGCATCGCGGGTCCACTCCGCTGCCGGGATTTTTCGACGAGACATCCCTGTCTCGTCGAAAAACGACGTGCATCCATGCACGTCGCCCCGTTGGGGTCTTATCCGTCAGCTCCGTCGCTGCGGAAGGGGCCCCGATAAGGCAAGAGCTAAAGCTAAAGCTGCCCTCATCCCAACCCTTCTCCCGCAGGCGGGAGAAGGGCTAAAGCAACAGCTGAAGCAATGGCTAGAGCAAAAGCAAAAGCAACAGCAACAGCAACAGCAACAGCAAAAGCGCTACTTCAGTGCATCAGGTGATTCGCAGCAGCGCAGCAAAGATCACAAGCCCGCGCTTACTTCTCTGCGCCTTCCAATGCCACCTTGTCGCCATCCTTCAATTCAGCAGCTGGGCTGAGCACCACGGTTTGTCCGGCACTCAATCCCGACAGCACCTGCTTGTCCTTGGCCAATACCTCGCCCACTTCCAGCGCCTGCTGCTTCACCTTGTCATCGGCCTGCACCACAAAGGCGACCGGCTTGCCGTCGCGCTCGACAATCGCAGCAGCCGGTACGCGCACGCCCTTCGGTGCTTCAGTGCCAGCTGCAGCGGCTTTCTCCAGGAAGCTTACGCGTACGCCCATCTCCGGCACGATGCGCGGATCCTTGGTCTCCAGTGCCACGCGCACCTTCACCGTTGCCTTGCCGCGATCAGCGGTGGGAATGATGGCGATCACGTGGCCGGGAATCTTCCAGTCCGGATAGGCGTTGAGCACGGTTTCCACCGGCATCTGCGGCTGTACGCGGCCGATGAAGGCTTCGCCTACTTCCACTTCCACCTCCAGCGAATCCATGTCGACGATGGTGCCGATACCGGTACGGGTGAAGCCACCGCCGGCCGACAGCGGCGACACGATCTCGCCCGGCTGCGCGGCCTTGGCTGTCACCACGCCGGAGAACGGTGCGCGCACCACGTTGTTGTCCACGCCCAGATCGGCGATGGCCAGTGCATCCAGTGCCACCTTGGCGTTGTGACGGGCGGTCTGCAGCTGCGCGCGCAGGCTGTCGCGCGTGGCTACTGCCTGGTCGTACTGCGAACGTGAGACCAGTTGCTGGCCGACCAGAGACTGCAAGCGCGCCGCTTCCGTCTCGGCCTGGCGCAGCTGCGCCTGCAGGCCTTCGGTCTGGCTGCGGGCGGCGTCGAGCTGGGCGGCGTTGAGGCTGCGCTGGGCGTTGGCGTCGATCGGGTCCAGTGTCGCCATGATCTGGCCTTCTTCGACACGCATGCCTTCCTCGATCATCACCTCGCGGACCTTGCCGGTGATCTTGGCCGACACGGTTGCCATGCGCCGGGCCACCACATAGCCGCTGGCATCCAGCACCGAGCTGTTGCCGGCGCCGGCCTGGTTCATGGCCACCACCGGCGCAGTCTGCACCGTCACCGGCGGTTTGCCGCCCACCATGGCGCCAATACCGAGTACCAGCAGCAGGGCCACTACAAGTCCGATCACGATCCACAACCAACGGCGCGACGGCGCTGGGCCGCGCGGCGGCGGGGCGGAGCGGTCGATGCGGAGTTCCTTCAGCAGTTCAGCAGATGCATTCATGGGTAGCAGGACGGCGTGGGAGGGAGAATGTGACCGCAACTTACCGCAATCCGTCGCGGTCGGCAGCGACAGGCCGGGATGGACGCATCATAGGCAGCGCCCGCCCTACGCACAGGTGACGGCTGTCATGTGCTTTGCCTGATCGCCTGCACTGCGGGAACCGCCATCAGCGGCCTAACGTGGCGCCATCCCCGGAAGGAAGCGACGGCAATGGAGCGATACGGCGAGGTACTGGCAAGCCTGCAGGGCGTGCACAAGCATTACGGCGCAGTGCGCGCACTGGACGGCGTCGATCTGGAGCTGAAGGCTGGGCAGGTGTTGGCCTTGCTCGGCCCCAATGGCGCGGGCAAGACCACGGCCATCGGCCTGCTGCTTGGCCTGCTGCGCGCTGATGCTGGCCAGGTGCAGCTGTTCGGGCAGGATCCACAGCAGCTGGGCGCGCGTCGCGGCATCGGCGTGATGCTGCAGAGCGCGGCGCTGCCGGAGACGCTGAGCGTGGCCGAACTGATACGGCTCTCGGCCAGCTATTACCCGGCCCCGCGCAGCCTCTCGGAGACCGCTGCACTGGCTGGTATCGAGGATCTGCTGCAGCGCCGCTACGGCAAGCTGTCCGGCGGCCAGCAGCGGCGGGTGCAGTTCGCCCTCGCCATCTGCGGGCGGCCACGGCTGCTGTTCCTGGACGAGCCGACTGTTGGCCTGGACCTGCCGGCGCGGCAGCAGCTGTGGGCAACCGTGCGCGCCCTGGTCGGCGAAGGCACGGCGGTGGTGTTGACTACGCACTACCTGGAGGAAGCCGAACGTCTGGCCGATCGCGTCTGCGTGCTGCTGCGCGGTCGCATCGTCAGCGATGGCAGCGTCGATGCCCTGCGTGCTCGGGTGATTCACCGCCGCATCCGCTGTATCAGCGCGCTGGACGCACCGACCGTCGGCAGCTGGCCGGGGGTGCTGCAGATCAGCCGTGATGGTGACTACCTGCAGCTGCGCAGCGACCGCGTGGAAAGCGTGGTGCGACAGCTGCTGCAGGCAGACCCGGCGCTATCCGGGCTGGAGGTGCAGCCGGCTGGCCTGGACGAAGCCTTCACCGACCTGACCAGCACAGATGCAGAACAAACCCAGCGTGAGGCTGCCTGATGAACGCTCAATACGACGCACTGTTGCCTGCAATGTCGTCCCGCCAAGTGCTGGGCGCCTATCTGCAGGAGATCCGCAGCGAATGCCTGCGCTACCTGCGCTACCCCGGCTTCCTGCTGCCGACATTGTTGTTCCCGGCCACCTTCTACCTGTTGTTTGCGGTGCTGCTGGGCCACGCACAGCCCGCGCAAGCGGCACGCTTCCTGCTGGGCAGCTATGTCACTTTCGGGGTAATGGCACCGGGTCTGTTCGGATTCGGCATGTCGCTGGCATTGGAGCGCGACAACGGTCTGCTCACCCTCAAGCGCGCCATGCCGATGCCGCCGCTGGCCTACCTGCTGGGCAAGATGGTGATGGCGATGCTGATGGGCGTGGCCATCGTGGTGATCCTGCAGGTGCTGGCCGTCGCCGTTGCCGGCGTGCAGCTGTCCCTGTCGCTGGCGTTGCGGCTGTCGCTGGTCGCCACCATTGGGACATTGCCGTTCTGCGCGCTGGGCCTGTTGCTGGGCTCGCTGGTCAAAGGCAATGGTGCGCCCGCAGTGATCAACCTGGTCTACCTGCCGATGGCGGTGTTGTCGGGGCTGTGGTTCCCGCTGAAGGTGCTGCCGCCGTTGTTGCGGGAGATGGCGTGGATCTGGCCGAGTTATCACCTGAACGCGCTGGCGCAGGGGGCCCTGGACTTCGAGGTCGGCGAAGCCTGGCCGCATGTTCTTTGGTTGTGCGCATTCACCCTGGTCATCGCCGCCCTGGCCGCCTGGCGCCTGCGTCGGCACGGCTGATGGCATCATTGCCGCATTGCAAAGGATGAGTGCCGATGGCATTGCAGCGCCCTGAATGGTTGAAGCCGGCGGCGGACTCGGTGGTCGCCGACAACATCAAGCTCGGCAAGTGGCCGTGGGTGGATGCGGTGCACCTGCTGTGGACGGTGTGGGTATTCATCACGCCGATGTTCGGTGCGGGCTACACCCTGCGCTGGGCCTTGATCACCTTGTGGTCGTTCCCGCTGTTCATCGTCTTCTACGTGCTGACCTTGACCAGTGCCCGGCGCAACGCGCCTATCTTCGCGCTGGCGATGATCGTGCTGTCGATGGCGCTGCTGCCGATCTATCCCTCCGGCATGAACTACTTCGTGTTCGGTTGCGTGATGCTGCGTACCAACCGATGCATCAGTGTGCGGCAATACCTGTTGGAGCTCGTGTTGTTGAACACGGCCTTCGTCTCGATGGCATGGTGGATAGGCTACCCGTGGCAGGTGGTGGCATGGATTCCCGCGCTTACCGTCATCATTGGTTTGATCGTCAACGTCGAGCGCTCGAGCAGCGAGAAGGATGCTGCGCTGCGGCTCTCGCACGAAGAAGTGCGGCGCTTGGCGGCAACCGCGGAGCGCGAGCGCATTGGTCGTGATCTGCATGACTTGTTGGGTCATACGCTTTCACTGATCACCTTGAAGATGGAGTTGTCGCGCAAACTGTTCGAGCGTGACCCGCAGCGTTCGCAGCGCGAACTGGCCGAGGCCGAGCAGATCGCGCGCGATGCACTGGCCCAGGTGCGCAGCGCGGTCACCGGCTTCCGCGCTGCGGATCTGGCGGCCGAGCTGGCATCTGCACACCTGCTGCTGGAGTCCTCGCGGGTGCACCTGCGCTATTCGCCGCCGCCGGCGATGCCCGCGTGGATCGAGGCTGGCTTGTCCATGGTGCTGCGCGAGGCAGCGACCAATATCGCCCGCCATGCGCAGGCCAATGAGGCGCTGATCAGCATCGAGGTTTTGCCGGAGGCGGTGCTGATGGAAGTGGTGGACGACGGTCGCGGTGGCGTTTCGGCCAATGGCAACGGCTTGGCCGGGATGCGCGAGCGCGTCTTGGCATTGGGCGGTGAATTGCAGATCGAGTCGCCGAAGGGCCAGGGCACACGCTTGAGGATCCGCGTTCCGGTGCAGGCGCAAGACAGGCAGTCGGCATTGCTCACCAGTGCGCCGCAGGTCGAAGCAGGAAGCATGCCGGTACAGGAGGCACGCGCATGATCCGCATCTTGTTGGCCGAAGATCAGGCGATGGTGCGCGGTGCGTTGTCGGCCTTGCTCAATCTTGAATCCGATATCGAAGTGATAGGCACGGCCGCCGATGGTGAGATCGCCTGGCGCGAACTGCAGCGGCTGAAGCCGGATATCCTCGTCACCGATATTGAAATGCCGCTGCTGACCGGGCTGGAGTTGGCGCAACGCGTGCAACGTCACCAACTGCCAATCAAGGTGGTGATCGTGACCACGTTTGCCCGCAGCGGCTTCCTGCGACGCGCCTTGGATGCGGGCGTGCAGGGTTATCTGCTCAAGGACGCGCCTGCCGAGAAACTGGCGGATGCCCTGCGTCAGGTGCAACGCGGTGGTCGCGCGATCGATCCGCAGCTGGCGGTGGAAGCCTGGTCGGAGGCTGATCCGTTGAATGATCGTGAGCGGCAGGTGTTGCGACTGGCCGGTGAGGGCCGCTCGGCCAATGAGATCGCCGAGCAGCTCGGCCTGTCGCACGGCACCGTGCGTAACTACCTGTCCGAATGCATCGGCAAGCTCGGCGTGGCCAACCGCATAGAAGCGCACCGGGTAGCACGCCAAAAGGGCTGGCTGTAGTGCCGAGCCATGCTCGGCAGAGGCTTTCCCCACAAGCCCAACCAACGTAGTGCCGAGCCATGCTCGGCAGGGGCCTCCCCAACAAGCCCAACCAACGTAGCGCCGAGCCAGCTCGGCAGACTGGTTCCGTGCGAGCCGGATCCCATCGCATCGGACACGTTACGTGCTTCGCGGCTTACGCCGCTCCTACAAACGGGGGCGGTATGCCTTTATCCGCGGGAGCTATGAAATTTCAGCAACACCGCCGTTGCCGCATCGACAGCACACTATGCTCGCTGCAACCCCGGGCAGGAACTGGACATGCGACGTAGATGCTGGATGTTGGCGGTAGTGCTGTGTATCTGCAGCCCGGCCTGGGCGCAGCAGTTCAAGGTACTGGTCGCTGCAATCCCCAATCAATACCACCATGACTACATCCCGATGGCCAAGCCGCAGTTCGAGGCATTGGCGCGACAGCACTACTTCGCGCTGACCTGGGCGTGGAACACCAGTGCCTTCGATCAGGACCTGGCGCAGTACGACGCCATCGTATTGCTCAACACTCCAGCCACCGAGCTGTCGCCCACGCAGCGCGAGAAATTCCAGCAGTACGTGCGGAATGGTGGCGGTGTGGTGGCCGTGCACAAGGCGTTCGCGATACGGCGCGGGGAGTGGGAATGGTACGACCGCATGATTGGCCGCTCATTCCGCACTCATCCCTATCTGCAGACCGCCATGGTCGATGTGGTCAACCGTGATTTCCCGGCGACTGCAGGTCTTCCGCAGCGCTGGCTATGGAGTGATGAGTGGTACGAGTACGACCCGCCATACAGCAATGACCTGGTCACGCTGCTGGCGGTCGATGAGCGCAGCTACGATCCCACGCTGATATGGCCGGGCCAGGTTGCCAAGGGCATGGGCAGGGATCATCCGGTGGCCTGGTATCACCGCTTCGAAGGCGGGCGCATATTCGCGACCGCGCTGGGTCATCAGGCCGAGGCCTATAACGATCCGCGCTACCTGGAGCACCTGTACGGCGGCATTTACTGGGCCGCTACCGGCAAGGGCGAGGGCAAGCCGCCCGCGCCCTGAGTGCATCAGCGGCGCGGGCCGCGCGCCATCGCCTGGAACACGCCGTCGCGTCGCACCCAGGCGTGGAACAAGGCGGCGCCCACATGCATCAGCACCGTGGCGAACAGCAGGTAGGCGAGCAGGCTATGGGCATTGCGCAGCAGTGCGTACAGCGATGGCGTATGCGGCACGATGGGTGGCAGCTGCACGCCGCCCCACAACACGATGGGATAGCCGCCCGCCGACAACATCGCCCAGCCGATCAGCGGCATCGCCAGCATCAATGCATACAACAGCCAATGCGAAGCGGTCGCAGCCCAGGCCTGCCACGCCGGCAGGTCAGCAGGTAGCGGTGGCGGCCGGTGACGCAGGCGGTTGTACAGGCGCAGCACGGCCAGTAGCAGGATCAGGATGCCGAGTGGTCGGTGCAGGTTGATCAGGCCAGGACGCAGGTGCACCGAGGCAACCATGGACACGCCGATGAACAGCATCGCCAGGATCAGCAGCGCCATGCTCCAGTGCAGCACGCGCGCCAGCAGGTTGAAGTGGCCATTGCTGCTGCTCATGGTTGCACCTGCGCGTTGTCACGGGCGGCATCACCGGTGGCGCGCTCGCGCTCGCGGCGATTGAAGGACTGCGAGTACACCGCCGAACGCGCGGCGAGAATGGGGTCGTCGCTGCCTTCAACGCCGTCCGGAAGGATCAGCGGGTCGAAGTTGAGGTCATTGCAGCTGCCTTGTTCCTGCGGTTGCATCTGGTCGATGTTGAGGACGCCGGCGACCACTTGTTCGCGCTCGGCCGGCCATGGCACCGACGGGTCATTGATCGCGTCCTGTGAACTGGCAAGCGTTACCACCAAGTTCCAGCGAACCGGGCCCTGTGCGAGCCGCTGCTGCAGATCCTGGCTGAGGAAATCCACACCGGCCTGTTCGCGGCTTGCGGCATCCAGTTCACGCGGCGTGGCCTGTGGCTGCCAGCGCCAACGCACTGCACGGCGTTGCCCCTGTGCGTTGGTGAACCAGAAGCTGTTGACGCTGTTGAACTCGGTGCTGGCCCAGCTGTCGGTCCACGGCGCGGTCTTGGCCCACTGGGTGAAGGCACGGGCGCTGGGGTACTTTTCCTGGATCGCCGCCAGTTTTACCGGGTCGGGCTTGCCGGTGGCCGGGTCGGGGATCTGCGCGCGGGTCTGCTCGTAGAAGGCTTCCGGCGTGGCCACGGCGAGGAACGGGAAGCTGTTCATTGCCATGCGCCACTGCTGGCCATCGTCGCTGCTCAGCTGCATGGCGATGCTGCGCACGCGCGCGCTGTTGTCGGCGCCATGCGGGTTGCCGCCGCCTAT
This sequence comes from Stenotrophomonas sp. 610A2, assembly GCF_030549615.1. Taxonomy (NCBI): domain Bacteria; kingdom Pseudomonadati; phylum Pseudomonadota; class Gammaproteobacteria; order Lysobacterales; family Lysobacteraceae; genus Stenotrophomonas; species Stenotrophomonas pigmentata. Next base: position 4,261,695 of record NZ_CP130832.1, on the reverse strand, counting down.
CGACAGGCGGCCGAGTACCGGCACGCGTTGCTGTTCGAACATGCGGGCATGTGACAGCTGTGGCGCCTGTGCGCTCGGTTCGAACCAGCCGCTTACGCAGACGCCCTTGCTGTGGGCGCGACGAAAGCCGGGGTGGTTGGCGCCGGTGGCTTCGATGGCGTCGGTGAAGTTCTGGGCCGTCAGCCGATCGCGACCGATCCAGCCGGCGAGCCAGGCAAAGCCGAGTGCGACTGCGCCGAGGATCAGCGCGATCAATGCGATCCAGGGCAGGGGAGAGTGCGGCTGGCTGTCGCGCGCTTGCCCGCCGTGGCGGGTGAATTTGAATAGGGGCATTGCGGTACCAGTCGTGTCTGACGGGAGCGTGGTGCCGCTATACGGTGGCAGAAGTGGCTGCGGAGGGCCAGCTTTACGCCTCCGTTGCGCGCAGTGCAGCGGCTTTCAGCCCCCTCCCTTGCGCATAGCGCAGGAGAGGGTTGGGGAGGGGTGAGCTTTTGCATTGTTGCTGCTGCTTTGGCTGCTGCCTTTTTTCGCATGGGTCGCGGCGTGCATGTAACTCAAAATCTGAAGCCAAAGCCAAAGCCAAAGCCAAAGCCAAAGCCAAAGCTCCCCTCATCCCAACCCTTCTCCCGCAGGCGGGAGAAGGGCTAAGGCGACAACCGGAGCAGCAGCCAGAGCAGCAGCCAGAGCATCCCTCCCCTGCGCTGCGCGCAAGGGAGGGGGTGGATCACGCGCGTGCGAGCTTGCGCAGGCGCTTGCGTTCCTTGCTGCGTGCGCGCCAGTTGCGCCAATGCTGCTGCAGGCAGGAGAAGATCACGTACAAGGCCGGGGTGCTGAGCAGGGTCAGGCTCTGCGAGATCAGCAGGCCGCCGATCATTGCGATGCCCAGTGGGCGCCGCAGCTCGGAGCCCTCACCCAGGCCAATCGCCAGCGGTAGTGCCGCAAGAATGGCGACCATCGTGGTCATCATGATCGGGCGGAAACGCACGATGCTGGCTTCGCGCACTGCTTCGGCCGGCGACTTGCCGTGCACGCGCTGCGCCACCAGGGCGAAGTCGATCATCATGATCGCGTTCTTCTTGACGATGCCGATCAGCAACACCAGCGCGATCATCGAGATGATCGACAGATCGGTATTGGTTACCCACAAGGCCAGCAAGGCACCCATGCCCGCTGCCGGCAACGTGGACAGGATGGTCACCGGATGCACCAGGTTCTCGTAGAGCATGCCGAGCACGATGTAGACCGTGGCGATGGCTGCGATGATCAGCATCAGCATCGCCACCGGGTCCATTGCCTGGCGGAAACCACCGGGCGCGGCCTGGCGGATATCGCCGGGCATGCGCAGGCCTTCGATCACCGATTTGACGATGGCATCGCCTTCGCCGCTGCTTACGCCGGGGGCAAGGTTGTAGCTCAGGTCCATCACCGTGTACTGGTTCTGGTGGGTGACCTGCGATGGTGCCAGGCCGGCTTCCTGATGGGCCAGTGCGGTCAGCGGAATCATCTGCCCGCTCTTGGACGGCACATACAGGTCTTCAATCGCGGCCGGGCTGCCGGTCTGGCTGGGCAGTGCATTGACGACCACGCCGTACTGATTGAGATCGGCATAGATGGTGGAGATCTGGCGCTGGCCGAAGGCGCCGTACAGCGCGCCGTCGATGGCACCAATGGTCACGCCAAGGCGCGAGGCCTTCTCGCGGTCGATGACGATCTTCTGCATCAAGCCGCCCTTGTCCACGTCGGAGCCGACATCGCGCAATTGCGGATGCTGCTTCAGCGCGGTCACCAGCTTGGGCAGCCATTCGGCCAGCTGTTCGGCGTCGTTGCCCTGCAGGGTCACGCGGTTCTGCGCGCCCTGTGAGCCGCCACCGCCGCCGTCGGAGGGAAGGTCCTGGATCGCGCGCAGACGCACATCCAGATCCGGGAACTGCGCCGCCTTGGCGCTGAGCCGGCTGACCACCACATTGGTGGGCTCCTTGCGGCCTTCCTTCTCGGTATGCAGTTCGATGTTGAACTGTGCGCTGCTGCCCTGGCGGCTGGAACCCAGGCGAGAGCCGACCATCTTCACCGCAGGGTCGGCCAGGAAGGTATCGCTGAGCCGGCGCTGGCGCTCGGCCATTTCCTGGAACGAGACAGTGGCGCTGGAGCTGGCGCGGCCCCAGATCAGGCCGGTGTCCTGTTCGGGGAACTGGCCCTTGCTGACCGAGCCGGCCAGATAGAACGTGGCCACGATCAGCAGCAACGGCGTCAGTGACAGCAGCAAGGCATGGCGCAGCGAGAAATCCAGCGCGACCGTATAGACCTTGAGCATGCCTTCATGCACGCGGTCCAGCATGCGATTGGTGCGGGTATCGCGTGCACCTTCGGCATGCGGATGCAGGAAGCGCGCGCACAGTGCCGGGGTCAGGGTCAGCGAGACCACCGCCGAGACCAGGATCGCCGCAACCAGGGTAAGCGTGAACTCGCGGAAGAACGCGCCGATCATGCCCTGGGCGAAGATGATCGGCAGGAATACCGCGATCAGCGAGGCGGTGATCGAGACGATGGTGAAGCCGATCTCGCGTGCTCCCGCCATCGCCGCTTCACGCCGCGGCATGCCCTCGTCGAGGTGGCGCATGACGTTCTCGATCACCACGATGGCATCGTCGACGACGAAGCCAATCGCGATCACCAGCGCCAGCAGGGTGAGGTTGTTGAGGGTGAAGTCCAGCGCATACATCACCAGCGCGGCACCGGCCAGCGACAGCGGGACGGTCACTGCGGCAATCAGCGTCGGTGCCAGCCGGCGCAGGAACAGCGCCATGGTCAGGATTACCATCAGCAGGCTGATCATCAAGGTGATCTGTACTTCGGCCAGCGAAGCGCGGATGGTCGGCGTGCGGTCGAAATACGGGGTCAGCGTGCTGCCGGCATCCAGATAACCGGTGAGCGAGGGAATGGCCGCCTTTACCCGATCAACCGTGGCGACCAGGTTGTCACCGCTGCGCAGGTAGACATACATCAGCACGCCGCGCTTGCCGTTGAACCAGGCCGCTTGATAAGCATCCTGTTGGCCGTCGTAGACCGTGGCCACGTCCTTCAGCCGGACGACTGCGCCGTCATGGGTGGAGATGGCGACGTTGGCGAAATCCGAGGCCTTGCGGATCTGGTCATTGAGGATGATCGCGGTCTGGCTGCTGCCGTCGCTGAGGAAGCCCAGCGGCGAGGCGACGTTGGCTGCGCGCATCGCATTGCGCAGGTCATCCGGGCTCAAGCCCAGTGCCGTCATCGCACGCAGGTTGAGGTCGACGCGCACCGCCGGCGTGGAAGCGCCGGCGATATCCACCTGCGAGACGCCGGGCAGCTGGCGCAGGCGCTGCGCCAGCAGTGAATCGGCGGTGTTGTACAGCTCGGCCACCGACTGCGTGTCCGAGGTCAGTGCCAGCGCGATCACCGGATCGTCGTTGGGGTTGGCCTTCTGGTACGTCGGCGTATTGATGCCGGCCGGCAGGTCGGCCATGGCCGCATTGATCGCAGCCTGCACGTCCTGTGCGGCCGAATCGATGTTGCGGCTGGTGTTGAACATAAAAAACACCATGCTGCGGCCATCGCTGCTGCTGGAACGCATGGTGTCGATGCCAGGCACCTGGCCCAGGTGCCGCTCCAAGGGTGCGGTGACCGTGGCCGCCATGGTGTTGGCGTCGGCACCGGTATTGGAGGCCTGCACGAAGATCACCGGGATGGCGAGGTTGGGCAGGGCGGCAACGCCCAGCCGCAGGTAGCAGACCAGACCGGCGAAGAACAGACCGATCGCCAGCAAGGTGATGCCGATCGGGCGCGAGATGAAAGGCGCGGAGATGTTCATCCGCGCTTACCGTGCCGTCTGCAGGCGTGCAGCGGCGCGTTGCTCGCGGCGCTTGGCCGCCCACTCGGACAGACGCTCGAAGTACAGGTAGATCACCGGCGTGGTGTACAGCGTCACCAGCTGCGACAGCAGCAGGCCGCCGACGATGGCCACACCCAGCGGACGCCGCAACTCCGAACCGATGCCAGTGCCCAAGGCCAGCGGCAAGGCACCAAGCATGGCCGCGGCGGTAGTCATCATGATCGGGCGGAAACGCAGCAGGCAGGCGCGACGGATCGCGTCATAGGCATTGGCGCCGGAGCGCTGCGCGTCGAGCGCGAAGTCGATCATCATGATCGCGTTCTTCTTGACGATACCGATCAGCAGCACGATGCCGACGATGCCATCCACCGACAGGCTCATGCCGCACAGGTACAAGGCCAGCAGTGCGCCGACGCCGGCCGGCGGCAGGGTCGAGATGATGGTCAGCGGATGGATCCAGCTTTCGTACAGCACGCCGAGCACGATGTAGATCACCGCGATGGCGGCCAGCAGCAACAGGATCACATCGGTCTGACTGCTGGAGAACTCGGCGGCGGTGCCGACGAACTGCGCCTGCATCTGCTGCGGCAGCTCCAACTCGGCTACCGCCTTGTTGATCGCATCCACGCCTTCGGACAGTGAGTAACCCGGTGCCAGGTTGAACGAGATCGTCGCCGACGGCAGCTGCTGCTGGTGGCTGACGATCAGCGGTGCGGTGCCGGGCTTGGCGCTGGCAATCGCCGACAACGGGATGCTGCCGCCTGCGCCCAGCGCGATGCCGGTATTGGCACTGCCGATGCCGGTTGCGGTGGACGAATTGCTCGAGGTCACCTGGCCCAGGGTGGTGGCATTGCTGCCGCTGAGCGTGCCGCTGCCATTGCTGCCGATCGCCAGCTGGTTCATCAGCGCATCACTGGTGCGGAACTCCGGCGCCACTTCCAGCACCACGCGGTACTGGTTGAGCTGGGTGAAGATGGTCGAGATCTGGCGCTGGCCGTAGGCGTCATACAGCGTGTCGTCGATGGTCTGCATCGGCACGCCGTAACGGCTGGCCTTGTCGCGGTCCACTTCCACATGCAGCGCGCGGCCATGGTTGGCCAGGTTGTCGTCGACATCGGCCAGTTCCGGCAGCCGTCGCAACGCATCAGTGACACGCTCGGTCTGCTTGGCCAGCTCGGCGCTGTCCATGTCCGACAGCGAGAACTGGTAGGCAGTGGCGGCTACGCGTGTATCCAGGGTCACGTCCTGTACCGGCTTCAGGTACAGGGCGATGCCGGGGATATGCGCGGCCGCGGCCTGCAGACGCGGCAGGATCACATCCAAGCCATCACGATCGCCACGGTCCTTGAGCACGATGCTCAGCTGGCCCTGGTTGAGGGTGGGATTCATGCTGCCAGCGCCGATGTAGGCGGCGACGCCGGTGACAGCCTCATCACTCTGCAGTGCGGCGGCGACGGCCTGCGTGCGCTGCTGCATCTGCTCGAAGGCGACGTTCTGGTCGGCGATGACCACGCCGGTGACCATGCCGGTGTCCTGGTCGGGCAGCAGGCCCTTGGGGATCACCATGTACAGCACTACGGTCAACGCGACCGATGCCAGGGCGATGCCCAGGGTCAGCGGCTGGTGGTGCAGCACCCAGTCCAGCGTGCGCTCGTAGACGCCGACCAGGCGCGACCAGGCGGTGACCTTGCCTTCCGCCGCGGTCCGCTCATGCGCGTCGTCGCCCTCCGGCAGCGCATCGGGCTTGAGCAGGTAGGCGCACATCATCGGCGTCAGCGTCAGCGAGATCACCATCGAGATGGCGACCGCAATCGACAACACCCACGCGAACTCATGGAACAAACGGCCGGTGACGCCCGGCATCAGGATCAGCGGCAGGAATACCGCGATCAGGGACACCGTCAACGACAGCACGGTGAAGCCGATCTCGCGCGAACCAATTTCCGCCGCTTCCTGGCCGTCCTTGCCTTTCTCGATGTAGCGCACGATGTTTTCGATCATCACGATCGCATCGTCGACCACGAAGCCGGTGGCCACGGTCAGCGCCATCAGCGACAGGTTGTCCAGCGACATGCCGGCGAAGGCCATCACCCCGAACGTACCGAGCAGGGACAGCGGCACCGCTACCGACGGGATCACCGTCGCCCACAGGCGGCGCAGGAACACGAAGATCACCGCCACCACCAGGCAGATGGTGAGGACCAAGGTGAACTGCACGTCATGCACCGAGGCGCGGATGGTCACCGTGCGGTCGGAGAACACATCGAGCTTTACGTCGGCTGGCAGCATGCCCTGCAGGTTGGGCAGGATCTGGCGGATGTTCTCCACCGTCTTGACGATGTTGGCACCGGGCTGGCGGCGTACTTCCAGCAGCACCGCCGGCTTGCCATCGGCCCAGGCGGCGAGCTGGTCGTTCTCGACGCCATCGACCACCTTGGCGACGTCGCGCAGACGCACCGGCGCACCGTTCTGGTAGCGGATGATGATGTCGTTGTAGTCGGCAGCGTCGCTGAGCTGGTCGTTGGTGGACAGCGTATAGCTCTGCGTCTTGCCGTTGAGCGAGCCCTTGGGCGCATTGACGTTGGCCTGGGTCAGCGCACTGCGCAGGTCTTCCAGGGTCATGCCCATGTTGGACAGCTGTGCCGGGTTGACCTGGATGCGCACCGCGGGCCGCACGTTGCCGGCGATGGAGACCAGGCCGACGCCGTCGGTCTGCGACAGGCGTTGGGCGAGGATGGAGTCGGCGAGGTCGTTGACCTCACGCAGCGGGCGCGTGTCCGAGGCCAGCTTCAGGGTCAGGATCGGCGCATCGGCCGGATTCACCCGGTTGTAGACCGGCTGGTAGGGCAGCGAGCTGGGCAGGGTGGCCTGGCGGATCGCCGCCTGCACGTCCTGCGCGGCGGTATCCAGATCGCGTTCCATCGAGAACTGCAGCACGATGCTGGACAGCCCTGCCGACGAATCGGAGGTCATCATGTCCAGCCCGGAAATCTGCCCCAGCTGCCGCTCCAGCGGTGTGGTCACCAGCGAGGCCATGGTCTGCGCGCTGGCACCCGGATACTGGGTGGTCACCACCAGACTGGGCGCTTCGATCTCGGGCAGGGCCGCAACCGGCAGGCGCTGGTAACCGAGGATGCCCAGCAGCATCAGCCCGATCATCAACAGGGAGGTGGCGATCGGGCGCCGGATGAAGATAGTCGAAAAGCCCACGGTCGGTTCCTGGTGCGGGGGAGGGGAGGCGGGTGCCGGCCAGCGCATCAGCGCGGCGGGCCACCCCGTCCACCACGGTTGCCCTTCTGGCTGGCCGCCTTGAGCTGTTCTTCAGTCGGTGCCGGCGGTGCCTGGCCTGGTGCCAGTGCGTTGACCTTGCTGCCTTCCTTCAAGCGGAACTGGCCTTCGGTGACGACCTTGTCGCCGGCCTGCAGGCCCTTGCTGATCACCACGTGGCTGTCATCGACCTGGCCGCCCTGCACCACATCACGCAGGGTGACGGTGTTGTCGGCCTTCACCAGGTAGACGAAGTCGCTGGTGCTGCTGCGCTGCACGGCTTCGGCCGGCACCACGATCGCGCCCGGCAGCACGTTGAGCTTCATCTGTACATTGACGAACTGGCCCGGCCACAGTGCATCGTTGGCGTTCGGGAACTGCGCACGCAGGCGGAAGGTGCCGCTGCTGCTGCTGATCTGGTTGTCCACCACCTGCAGCACGCCGTCGGCATTGACCACGCTGCCGCCTTCGCGGTCCAGGGTGGCGGTCTGCAGCGGGCCTGCGGCCTGCGCGCTGCGCACTGCATCGAGCTGCTGCTCTGGCAGGTTGAACAGCACATAGGCCGGCTGCAGCTGGGTCACGGTGACGATCTGGCTGCCGGCGCTGACCACATTGCCCGGGTCGACCGCACGGATACCGGCGATGCCATTGATCGGTGAGGTGATGCGGGTGTAGTCCAACTGCACCTTGGCCTGCGCGGCCGAAGCCTGCGAGGCGGCCACGGCGGCCTGGTACTGGCTGACCTGGTTGCGCAGCGTGGTCAGGTCGGTCTGCGCCACGAACTGGCGGTATTCCGGCGAGTTGGAGCGCGCGTAATTGGACTGCGCGGTGGCCAGCAGGGCCTCGTTCTGGCGCTTGCTGGCGACGGCCTGGTCGTACTGGGCCTGGAAGGTGCGCGGGTCGATCTGCGCCAGCAGATCACCCTTCTTGACTGCCTGGCCTTCGCGGAAGTTGACGCTGAGCAGCTGGCCACCGACCTGCGGGCTGACCGTGACGGTATTGAACGCTGTCACCGTGCCCTGTGCGGTCAGGTAGACCGGCACGTCTTTCTTCTCGGCGCTGACCGCGGTGACCGGCACCGGATCCTTGTCCTGCTCGCCCCGGCCGCCCTGGTTCATGCCTGCCGGCGCCGCACCGGCCTTCTGCTTGCCGCCCCCCATCACCCGATAGCCGATACCGGCCACCAGCAGCACTGCAATGACCAGCAGTACGATCTTCCAGAAACGCGACATGCGAAAACTCCTGAGCAACCGATTGGGGGGAGAACGAACAAGGCGCAGAGGATACCCCCGTGCCTGTGGTCTGGGAGGCATGACCGATGGGCCACGCATACAGACCCGTGCAGGTGATGAACGTTCCATCGCGGCATCGGTTGACCTGATGTTGTAGTGCCGAGCCATGCTCGGCAAAGGGGCCTTCCCTGCATCCCATCAACATGCAGGAAGGTTGTAGGAGCGGCGTGAGCCGCGAAGCCGACACATTGGGAACCACCAATTGGTTTGTGATCTGGCGAACCACCAGCTTCGCGGCTGACGCCGCTCCTGCAAGTCGGTGGCTGCGGGGAACGCCACTGCCGAGCATGGCTCGGCACTACGCCGGATTACTTACATCGTGTCGGTTCCCTGCCGACAGGCGCTTGGCCCATGATTGGCCTACATTCACCCTGTCCCCGATTGGAAGGAGAGTTGCTGATGGCCCGCAAGACCGTGTTGCTGTCTGCCTTGCTTTGCGCCCTTGCCCCGCTGGCGCAGGCCCAGGATGCCGCGCAGCGGCCGGAGGTGGCAGCTGCCGCCACTCGCCTGCAGCAGCAGGTGGTGGATTGGCGTCGCGACTTCCACGCCCATCCGGAACTCTCCAACCGCGAAGAACGCACCGCCGCCAAGGTTGCCGAGCGCCTGCGGGCGATGGGCCTGAACCCGAAGACCGGCGTGGCCGTGCACGGCGTGGTCGCCATCATCAAGGGTGGGCTGCCCGGCCCGAAGATCGCCCTGCGCGCCGACATGGACGCACTGCCGGTCACCGAACAGACCGGCCTGCCATTCGCCTCCAAGGCCACCGCCGAGTACCGCGGCGAACAGGTCGGGGTGATGCATGCCTGTGGCCATGACGCGCACACCGCCACACTGCTGGGCGTGGCAGACGCCTTGGTCGCCATGCGCGACAAGCTGCCCGGTGAAGTGATGCTGATCTTCCAGCCCGCCGAGGAAGGCGCGCCGCCGCCGGAGCAGGGCGGTGCCGACCTGATGCTGAAGGAAGGCCTGTTCAAGGACTTCAAGCCGGAGGCGGTATTCGGCCTGCATGTGTTCTCCAGCGTGCAGGCGGGCCAGATCGCGGTGCGTGGTGGCCCGCTGATGGCCGCCTCCGATCGCTTCGGCATCACCGTCAATGGTCGCCAGACGCATGGTTCGGCGCCGTGGAACGGGGTGGACCCGATTGTGGCTGCGTCCGATCTGATCGGCACCGCGCAGACCATCGTCAGCCGCCGCGTCAATCTGTCCAAGCAGCCGGCGGTGGTCACCTTTGGCGCGATCAAGGGCGGCATCCGCTACAACATCATCCCCGACTCGGTGGAAATGGTCGGCACCATCCGCACCTTCGATCCGGTCATGCGCCAGCAGATCTTCGCCGACCTGCGCAACGTCGCCGAGCACACCGCCGCCGCACACGGCGCAACTGCCGTCACCGACATCTACGAGAAGGACGGCAACCCGGCCACGGTCAACGATCCGGCCCTGACCGCGCGCATGCTGCCCAGCCTGCAGGCCGTGGTCGGCAAGGGCAACGTCTACGAACCGCCGCTGCAGATGGGCTCGGAGGACTTCTCGCTGTATGCACAGCAGGTGCCGTCGATGTTCTTCTTCGTCGGTTCTACCGGTGCCGGCATCGATCCGGCCACTGCGCCCAGCAATCATTCGCCCAAGTTTCTGCTCGACGAGAAGGCGCTGGATGTAGGTCTGCGCGCGCTGTTGCAGGTGTCGCTGGATTACCTGCACGGTGACAAGGCAGGCTGACTCCGGGTACTGTCGGGGCTTACCTACAAGGACGAAGGAGCCCCATGAGCGTCAGCCTGGCCATGCTGCTGCAGTCGCAGCTCGACCCGCAGTTCACCGCCGAAGCCCTGCTTGCGCAGATGCGCAGCGATTGGCCTGACCTGGACCAATCGCTGCTGCGGCTGGGCGAAGCCCGAACCGATGCTGAGGGCGACAAGGATGCCGATGACGAGGATTCGTCGGTGCAATGCCTGGAGTACGCCGACTATCTGATCGCCTTGATGCCGATCCCGGTGCAGATCGGCGATGACATTGACCAGATCTGCGCACACAGCCGACTGTGGCCGGAGGCCTCGCCGGCACCGGTGGATTACACCGCGCACACCATCGTCACCGTGATGCGGTTCGGCGATGACAGTCAGGAGGACAGCAACCTCGTCGCCCAGGCCGCACTACTCAGTCGCGTGCTGGCCTCGGCTGTTGCCTTGTCCGACAGCATCCAGGCGGTCTACTTCGGCAGTGCCAACCATGTGGTGCTGCCGGGCCTGTTCCGCGAGCTGACCCAGGCCACCCTGCCCGAGCCGCTGCCGATTGCCTGGGTGGCGATCAACGTCGGCTCGCGTCCGGACGGGGTGATGACCGGGCATACCCGCGGCATGGACATGCTCGGCTTGATGGACATCGAGATTCCAGAGACCGGGGACACTGCTGAAGGCGTGTTCAGCCGGCTCACCGGCATCGTCGATTACCTGATCGAGAACGGCATGGTCATCAACGATGGCGACACCCTCGGGGCAACCGAGGAGGAACGCATCCGCGTGGTCTACGGTCCCTCGGCGCTGGACCCGGAGCGGGAAGTGATGCAGCTGGTGAGCGAGGAGATCCCACAGGCCAAACCCAGCAAATCGTGGTGGGCGCGGCTGCTGAACTGAAGCCGCGCAGGCATGGGTTTCATGGCAGAAGAGCGCCCCGGTATAGGCGGCGCTCAAGCTGGCGCAATTAAACTGTGCCAATGAACACACCCCAAGATTCCAGCCTCGGCCGAGAGGTCGAATACCCCCGCCAGTACGACGCCAGTCTGCTGTTCCCGATCCCGCGCGCCGGCGCACGTGCCGAGATCGGCCTGGGCAGCGAACTGCCGTTCGTCGGCGAGGACCGCTGGCATATCTATGAGCTGGGTTGGCTGGATGCGCGCGGCAAACCCTGCGTGGAGACCGCGACCCTGTACGTGCCGGGCACGTCGCCAAACCTGATCGAGTCCAAGTCGCTCAAGTTGTACCTGAATTCGCTGAACGGGGCGCGTTTCAACCGTGCCGAGGCGGTACGCGAGCGCATTGCCACCGATCTGTCGGCCTGCGCCGGTGCCGATGTGCGGGTCGAGTTCGGCCTGCCGCCGGTCGAGCAGGCGGCGGGGGAGAGCATTGACCACCTGGATGTCGCCATTGAAAGCTACGGCCCGCCGGACGCGGCCTTGCTGCTTGCCGATACCAGCACGATGGCCAGTGAGACCCTGGTTTCGGCGCTGCTCAAGTCAAATTGCCCGGTGACCGGCCAGCCGGACTGGGCCAGCGTCAGCATCCGCTACCAGGGCCCACGCATCGACCGCGAAGGCCTGCTGCGCTATCTGGTCAGCTACCGCGACCATGCCGAGTTCCATGAACAGTGCGTGGAGCGGATCTTCCTGGAGCTGAGCCAGCGTTGCCAGCCGGCCACGCTGGAAGTGGAGGCGCGCTATACCCGCCGTGGCGGTCTGGACATCAATCCGCGCCGGGCCAGTCCGGGTCTGGTCGCCAGCGCGCCGATCCGCGACCTGCGTCAATAAACATTCAGCTGCGTACGCAGGTTTTTACGTCGGCGCGATGAAACCTTAACAGGCCTCATGCAATCGTTGCTCCCGTCAGTCACGGAGGAGCAACCTGGATGAGCAGTACTGAAAAGAAAGCCGACTTTTCCGATGTCACCGGGACCGTCAGCAGTACCGAGCAGGTGGTACAGAAAGCTGATTTCTCCGATGTCACGGCTACCGTGACCAGCACTGAAGAGATCGTCGGCGAGCAGCACTACACGGTGCAGAGCGGCGACAACCTTTCCAAGATCGCCAAGAACCTGCTTGGCGATGGCAATGCGTGGAAGAAAATCTTCGATGCCAACCGTGACGTCCTCGATGATCCGGACAAGATCCGGCCGGGACAGATACTGAAGATTCCTGCGCGTCAGGGCTGATCCCCGACACGCGCTACGTACGAACTTTCAAACCAGATTCGGAGCAATTCATGAAGAAGACTTCGCTTAGCAGTGCCCTGATGATCGCAGTGGTCGGTGCGGTTGCGCTGGTTGGTTGCAAGAAGAAGGAAGAAGAGGTCGCGCCACCGCCGCCGGTTGCTGCAGCCCCGGCACCGATGGTTGAGTCCGCACCTGCCGCGCCCGTTCTCGCAGTGACTTCGGTGACGGTCGGCAACGCGGCTGCGGCTGATCTGTCGGTGGCACCGGTTGCAGTGTTGGCTGCCAAGGACAAGATCATCGTCTCGGTCAAGACCAGCGGTACCGCCAGCAATGTGCCGGTGGCCGCCAAGTTGACCTATCAGGATGGCCAGGTTGCCGGTGAGCAGAGCGCCACGCTCAACGCGACCGACGCAGGCACAACCAATATCGAATTCACCAAGGCAACGCCGTGGCCGGCCGGCAAGTACACCGCCGACGTCACCGTCGACGGCAAGGCTGCCGGTACCCAGCAGCAGTTCGAGGTGAAGTGAGCAAGGCGTAAGCCGGCGAACTCTCTCCCGCCGGTGAAACGCATGGGCGCAGCCAACAGGCTGCGCCTTTTTTTTGCGCCAACCGTAGATGCTTGCGGTAGGAGCGGCGTCAGCCGCGAAGCAGAAACACCATCAGATGAAGGGATTCGAGCAACCTCAGCGTCGCGGCTGACGCCGCTCCCGCAGGACGCACCGTGCGGCTGCGTGGAGCCGCGGTTTGCGCACTGTGCGAACCTGTTCCATGCGTGGCGCGGGTGGTTGCAGGTGACACCACCACGGTCGTGAGCGACATGAGCAAGACGGCACAAGGCCTGCGCGGGCTTGCGCTGCGACCGATCCGCCATTCCCTACCTTTGCGTATGGGTTTACTTTGCCCGGCCCGGTCGAAAACGCGACAATACAAGGGTTTCCCAATCCGGTAGCCGGATGGGTTTTGCGCGCCGGCCCACTGGATGGTCGTGCGCCGGCCCGATCGCCGCTGCCATTCCACGCACCGCATCCGTCAGCAAGAGAGTTTTTGCCCCCATGTCGAATACGCCGAAGATCATCTACACGCTCACCGACGAAGCTCCGTTCCTGGCCACGCAGTCGCTGCTGCCCATCGTCGATGCCTTTACCGCGACCGCCGGCATCGCCGTCGAAACCCGCGACATCTCGCTGTCCGGCCGCATCCTGTCGCAGTTCCCGGATTTCCTGAAGGACGACCAGAAGATCAGCGATGACCTGGCCGAGCTGGGCGAGCTGGCGACCACGCCGGAAGCCAACATCATCAAGCTGCCGAACGTGTCGGCTTCGGTGCCGCAGCTCAAGGCTGCGATCAAGGAACTGCAGGAGCAGGGCTTCATCCTGCCGAACTACCCGGACGCACCGACCGACGACGTGTCGCGTGACATCCAGGCGCGCTATGACAAGATCAAGGGCAGTGCGGTCAACCCTGTGTTGCGCGAAGGCAACTCCGATCGCCGCGCACCGTTGTCGGTGAAGAACTACGCCCGCAAGCACCCGCACCGCATGGGCGCCTGGACTGCCGACTCCAAGTCGCACGTCGCGCACATGGACGGCGGTGACTTCTACGGCAGCGAGAAGTCGGCCACCGTCGCCAACGCCGGCAGCCTGAAGATCGAGCTGGTACAGAACGACGGCAACACCGTCGTGCTGAAGGCCAAGACCGCAGTCAAGGCCGGCGAGATCGTCGATGCTTCGGTGATGAACCGCAAGGCGCTGGCCGCCTTCGTTGACGCACAGATCGCCGATGCCAAGGAGCAGGGCGTGCTGTTCTCGCTGCACCTGAAGGCGACCATGATGAAGGTCTCCGACCCGATCATGTTCGGCGTCGTGGTCGACGAGTTCTACAAGGACGTGCTGGGCAAGCACGCCGCCAACCTCGCCCAGATCGGTTTCGATTCCAACAACGGCATCGGTGACCTGTACGCGCGCCTGTCGCAGCTGCCGGAAGCCGAGCAGGAAGCGATCAAGGCCGACATCGCCGCCGAGTACGCCAAGCGTCCGGCCGTGGCCATGGTCAACTCGGACAAGGGCATCACCAACCTGCATGTGCCGTCGGACGTGATCGTCGACGCCTCGATGCCGGCGATGATCCGTGACTCCGGCAAGATGTGGAACACCGAAGGCAAGCTGCAGGACACCAAGGCCGTCATCCCGGACCGCTGCTACGCCGGCGTGTACCAGGCCGTTATCGAAGATTGCAAGGCACACGGCGCGTTCAACCCGGCCACCATGGGCTCGGTGCCAAACGTCGGCCTGATGGCACAGAAGGCCGAGGAGTACGGCTCGCACGACAAGACCTTCCAGATCGCTGCCGATGGCGTGGTCAAGGTCAGCGACGAAGCCGGCAACGTGGTGTTCGAGCACGCCGTCGAAGCCGGTGATATCTGGCGCATGTGCCAGACCAAGGACGCGCCGATCCAGGATTGGGTGAAGCTGGCTGTCAGCCGCGCCCGCCTGAGCAACACCCCGGCGCTGTTCTGGCTGGACAGCAAGCGTGCCCACGATGCACAGGTGATCGCCAAGGTCGAAAAGTACTTGAAGGACCATGACACCAACGGTCTGGACATCCGCATCCTGTCGCCGGAAGAAGCCACGGCCGTATCGCTGGAGCGCATCCGCAAGGGCGAGGACACCATCTCGGTGACCGGCAACGTGCTGCGTGATTACCTGACCGACCTGTTCCCGATCCTGGAGCTGGGTACCAGCGCCAAGATGTTGTCGATCGTGCCGCTGATGGCCGGTGGCGGCCTGTTCGAAACCGGTGCCGGTGGTTCGGCGCCGAAGCACGTGCAGCAGTTCGTCGAAGAGGATTACCTGCGTTGGGATTCGCTGGGTGAATTCCTGGCGCTGGCTGCATCGCTGGAACACCTGGGTCAGCGTTACGACAACAAGGGCGCCACCGTGCTCGCCAATGCCCTGGACGCTGCCAATGGCAAGTTCCTGGACAACGACAAGTCGCCGTCGCGCAAGCTGGGTGGCATCGACAACCGCGGCAGCCACTTCTACCTTGCCATGTACTGGGCGCAGGCGCTGGCCGAGCAGAACGAAGATGCCGCGCTGAAGGCAAAGTTCGCACCGCTGGCCGAAGTACTGACCAGCAACGAGCAGAAGATCGTTGACGAGCTGGCAGCGGTGCAGGGCAAGGCCGTGGACATCGGCGGCTACTACCGTCCTGACCTGTCCAAGGCCGGCCCGGCGATGCGTCCGAGTGCCACGCTCAATGCCGCGATCGCCAGCCTCAAGGCTTGATCAAACGTAAGAGCAGTAGCGGCGAGTTGTAGCTGCCGTTACACATCGAAAGCCTGCCTCCTTCCAGGAGGCAGGCTTTCTTGTTTTCGCGTGATGACCGCGTGTAGATACGACCAAGGTCGAGTAGGGAAAGGTCCACTGAAAAATCGAATTGTGGGTCCAATCACCCTTTCACATACAGCATCTGGAATAGCCTCATTCGACACGCAGGGAATCGCATGACGCGGACGCGTCGAAAGGGGAAGAGGGCATGACCAGGGTGCTGGTAGTGGGCTCGGACACCCGTGAGGAGCAGACGCTTCTCGGGCGATTGAGGGAAATTGCAGGGTTGCCACCGGAAGGCCTGCAGCGTTGTGTGGATCTGGACCAGTGCGACCTGCTGCTGGTTCGTGACACCCCGGCGCTGCGCAGTGCCGCCCGGCACATGGCCAGCAAGCGGCCGGCGATGCGGCTCTGGCTGCACGATGATGCCGGCGCCGTGCACGACGGCCGCGACGCCGATACTCCGTACCTTGACCGCGCAGAGATTCAACGCGCGCTGGCGCCAACGCCAAGCGCGGTTGTCGATACCAGCACGGATGGCCTGTACCTGGCCAGCGGGGCCAAGCAGGTCACCCGCCTGCTGCGGCGGCGGCTGCAGGAAAAGCAGGGCCGCGCGATTCTCTCGCTGCAGGGCCAGCCACAGCTGCTGATCGATTTCGAACACGACCAGATGGTGCCGCTCTACCTGCACCCGGCCGACGGTCCAACGCTGGCGCAGCAACTGGGTGACGTGTTCGAGCTGCTGGCCTTGCAGGAAGTGTCGCAGGCACGTTTCGACGCGATGGCTGACAAGCTGTCGCGGCAACCATTGCGGCCACTGCTCTGGCAGATGGCGCAGTTCGGCGACAACTGGACCGACTTCGATCGGCGGTTGCAACAGCAGGCACAGGTGAGCCTGCTGCGCTGGCCGGATTTCCGTGTGCTGGCGCATCAGCACGATGGCTTCCGGCTGTGCTCGCTGCTGCTGAAGAAGCCCTGCAGCTTGACCGAGTGCACCCAGTTGCTGGATGTGGATATCAGTGCAGCCCGCGCCTTCATGCGCTCGGCCTACCTGTGTGGTTACGCCGAAGTGCGCGTGCCGGAGATTACCGCGGCGCCACCAGCTACACCCGCCAGGAACAGCGCCAGCGCCCTGCTGGCGCGGATGTGGCGCAGTGTGCGCCAACGCACAGGAACCCATGCATGATCGAACACAAGGTAGTGATCCTGGGGGCCATGGGGGCCGGCAAGTCGACCTTGGTGCGCGCGGTTGCTGGCGGCACCGTCATTGATACGGATGTGATCAATACCGATACCAGCTCATCCAAGCTCGCGACGACGGTGGCGATGGATTATGCCGACGTCAATCTTCCCAACGGTGATCGTCTGCGCCTGTATGGCACACCGGGGCAGGAACGTTTTTCCTTCATCTGGCCGGTGCTGCTGCAGGGTGCGCGTGGCGTGGTGATCCTGGCCGACGCATCCAGTCCGGACGTGGCGCAGGAGATGGAGCGCTACCTGCTGGCGCTGCGCGAACACGCGGGCACGGTGCCTGCGGTGATCGGTGTTTCAAAGTTCGATCTGATGCCGGACGTGCACCTGGATGCCTGCCTGTTGCAGGCGCAGAAGACCGCCGGCCGGCCGCTGCCGCTGGTGCCGTTCGATGCGCGCTCGGAGAATGCGGTGATGATGCTGATGGACGTCCTGATGAGCGAAGTCGAGGCTGCGGCCTTGGTGGGTGACCATGTCTGAGGCGAAAGGAATGGCCCTGTTGGAGGATTGGGAAATCAAGGCGATCGACATCCGGCTGCAGGAGTTCGCCGATTCGGTGGATGGCGTGCGCGCCGCGGTGGTCGCCAGTGTTGATGGCTTTGTTCTTGCGCAGGCGGCAACGCAGTCATCCAGCGGCGAGCGCTTGGCGGCGATGACCAGCGCCATGCTGGCCTTGGCTTCGGCAGTTGGGCGCGAACTGGCCTTGGGCACACTGGACGTACTGATGCTCCAGGCCAGCGAGGGCAAGGTGTTGATGCAGTCCATCCCGCTGCCGCGCGGCTCGTTGCTGTTGATGGCGGCCTGCGGACAGCGCAGTGTGATCGGGCATGTGCTGTGGAGCGCGCGCGAGTGTGGCCGCAAGATCCAGGCGGAGTTGTCTGCGGAGTGATCGGGCTGCAGGAGCTCTGGAGCCAAAGCCAAAGCCAAAGCCAAAGCCAAAGCACCCCTCCCCAACCGTCCCCTTTGCTACGCAAAAGGGAGGGGGCAAAGCAAGTGCTTGCGCGCAGCCTGCAGAAGGCGGCGATCCTCTCCCTCCCTTTTGCGTAGCAAAGGGGACGGTTGGGGAGGGGTGCTTTTGGCGCGGAGCCCGCGATCCAGGATCGGCACAAAATCAATGACCCAGCATCCAAGCCTGTTCCCAACCGCAGCCAGTGGCGTATGGTCAGTGCAACTCCCTGGTGTTCTCCCGCATGCGATTGCCCAGTATCCGCATTGAACCAGCACCTCAGCAGCGTCAGGCCATGCCGGTATGAATCAGTCGGCGCCAGACAATGCCTTGGCCGAACGCATTGCCAGCTGCATCGGACAGGGCTTCGAGGACTATCACCGCGACTTCGCCCGGATCAGCCAGCGCGCCCGCGAGCGCTTCCAGAACCGTGATTGGGCCGCTGCCAAGGCGGATGCAATCGCGCGCATCGAACTGTATGACGTCAGCGTGGCGCAGTGCCGCGCGCAGCTCGAGCAACTGCTGCCTGCCGCAATTGACGCCAAGCCACTTTGGCAGCAGATCAAGCGCGAATTCGCCGCGCTTATCGAAGGCCGCATCGACGGCGAGCTCTACAAGACCTTCTACAACACCCTGACCCGGCGCTTGTTCGCTACCCACGGGGTGGATGACAGCATCGAGTTCATGGCACTGGATATCGAACCCTCCGATGCCATCACCCATCCGGTAGCGCGACATGTCTATGCCGTCTCCGAGGCGCGTCCGGTCGAGGCGTTTTCGCGACTATTGGCCGATTACGCGTTCGAGTTGCCGTACTCGCACCAGCTGCGCTGCGCGGCGGCCATCGCGGTGCGTCTGCAAGATGATCTAGCGCATTGGGGGCCGTACCCGGTGCGTGCGATCGAGTTGTTGCAGACCGTGTTCTATCGCGAGCGCCGCGCCTATCTGGTCGGGCGAGTGTTTGGCGAGCACCGCTTCTCGCCATGCGTGATCGCGCTGGTCAACGATGGCAGCGGCATCCGCGTGGAAGCAGTGCTCAGCCGCCGTCGCGATGTGGCGCATCTGTTCGGCGTGTCACGCAGCTACTTCCAGGCCGATCTGCCGACCGTCGCCGATGCGGTGGTGTTCCTGCGCAGCATCTTGCCTGGCAAGCCGGTGGATGAAATCTATACCGTGCTGGGGCGTGCCAAACAGGGCAAGACCGAGCGTTACCGCACCTTCTTCAGCCATTTCCAGCAGCACGACAATGAGCAGCTGGTACACGCCGATGGCACCCCGGGCATGGTGATGACGGTATTCACCCTGCGCAGCTATCCGCTGGTATTCAAGCTGATACGTGATCGTTTTGCGTGGCCGAAGACGATGAGCCGGCAAGACGTGGAAGACAAGTACGCTCTGGTGTTCAACCTGGACCGCATTGGTCGATTGCTGGATGCACAGCCTTATCGCTACCTGCGCTTTCCCCTGCAGCGGTTCGCGCCCGCGCTGCTGCAGGAGCTGGTACAGGAATGCAGCCAGAGCGTGCGCATCGACGGTGATGAGGTCGAGATCGCGCTGTGCTACGTGCAGCGGCGGTTCCGGCCGTTGAATCTGTACCTGCGCGAGCAGGGTGCCGAGGCGGCGCGCGCTGCTGCGCTGGACTATGCGCAGGCGATCCGCGACATGGCGTGCAACAACATCTTCCCCGGTGACATGTTGCTGAAGAACTTCGGTGTGTCGCGCCATGGTCGTGCGGTGTTCTACGACTATGACGAACTGTGCCTGGTCAGCGAATGCAATTTCCGCGCATGGCCGAAGCCGCGCAGCGAAGAGGAGGCGATGGCGGCGGAGCCGTGGTTCCATGTTGCGGCGAATGATGTATTCCCGGAGCGCTTCGCGCTGTTCATGGGCTTGCCTGCCGCCCTGTTGGACGTTGTACGTGAAAAATACGCCGAGTTGTTCGAGCCGGAATGGTGGCAGGGCCTGCAGGCCGGCTTCTGCGAAGGACGCTACCCCGACACGCCGCCCTACCCAACGGCGCTGCGCTTGGCTTGATGCTTGTGGCGCAATTTCGGCTGCGCTCTAATCCGTGACTGGGACACAGGGAGAGGTGCGATGCGACACATGTTTGCAGCAGTGGCGTTGGGTGCGGTGCTGGTGATGGGGATGCCGGTGGTGGCCACCGCCGGAGGTGGCGGTATCAGTGCGGCGCGCCAGCGGATTGAAAGCAGCATGTTGGTACGCGGCGAGGTTGGCATTGAGACCGACGGCTCGGTGTTTGCCATAAAGCTGGAGAAAGAGGAGGCGCTGCCCACCGCCTTGGTCGACTTGGTGCGCAATACGGCATTGAGGTGGCGCTTCGAGCCTGTCCTCAAAGATGGCGTAGCGGTGCGCGCGCGTGCGCCCATGAGTCTGCGGGTGATCGCCCGCGAACTTGATCGTGGTCGCTATGAAATCCGCTTGGGCGGCATCAATTTCAACCGTCTTGATTCGGATAGCCTGGAGCGCATCACGATCATTGATTCGGTAGCCCCGCGTTATCCTCAGCAGGCAATGGCTGCCGGTGTGTCAGGCAGCGTATATCTGGTGCTCAAAGTAGGCATGGATGGCAAGGTGCAGGATGCGTTTGCCGAGCAGGTGAATCTTACAGTCCTCGGGAGGGAAAGTGAGCTGCGACGGAGCCGCGAGATGCTGGCGGCGAGCGCCCGTGATTGCGTCAAACAGTGGACTTTCCGCGTTCCCGCGCAGCCTCCGATGCCCG
This sequence comes from Stenotrophomonas sp. 610A2, assembly GCF_030549615.1. NCBI lineage: Bacteria > Pseudomonadati > Pseudomonadota > Gammaproteobacteria > Lysobacterales > Lysobacteraceae > Stenotrophomonas > Stenotrophomonas pigmentata. The sequence goes on along the minus strand of NZ_CP130832.1, from coordinate 4,241,084 downwards.
CGCAGCGCTATTGGAACGTGCGTGTGCCGGTAAGTTATTCACTGAACGACAATGTTCCTGAGGGGCGCGACGCGGGCCGTTGGGTGACCTATGTTCCGGGACCACGTGAACGTGCGCCTTGGCTCGATGCCGGCGAGCAGCTCGGGTTTTCACCGGATGCGCTGGCCGATGGCAGCGTCAACCTGGTGGACAACAACGGTCCGCGGCTGCTGACGCCACTGCAGGGCAGCTGATCCCCGATACGGAGGTAGTGCCGAGCCATGCTCGGCAGCGGCGTCACCGGCAATGCCCCAGCCGAGCATGGCTCGGCTCTACAGGGGGGGCGCAAGCCGCGAAGCCAGCATCGCTGGTCCAATCAACGCCCAACAAAAACCCCGCTTTCGCGGGGTTTTTGCCTGCTGCCAATTCCAACCGGAATCAGCGCTTCATCGAACCGAAGAACTCGTCGTTGGACTTGGTGTTCTTCATCTTGTCCAACAGGAACTCCATCGCGGCGATTTCGTCCATCGGATGCAGCAGCTTGCGCAGGATCCAGATCTTCTGCAGCAGCTCCGGTTCGATCAACAGGTCTTCGCGGCGGGTGCCGGAACGGTTGATGTCGATGGCCGGGTAGACGCGCTTCTCGGTGATGCGACGGTTCAAGTGCACTTCGCTGTTGCCGGTGCCCTTGAATTCTTCGTAGATCACTTCGTCCATCTTCGAGCCGGTTTCAACCAGCGCGGTGGCGATGATGGTCAGCGAGCCGCCTTCTTCAACGTTACGTGCAGCACCGAAGAAGCGCTTCGGGCGGTGCAGGGCGTTGGCGTCCACACCACCGGTCAGGACCTTGCCGGAGCTCGGTACGACGTTGTTGTAGGCGCGGGCCAGGCGGGTGATCGAGTCGAGCAGGATCACCACGTCCTTCTTGTGCTCGACCAGGCGTTTGGCACGCTCGATCACCATTTCGGCGACCTGCACGTGGCGCGCGGCCGGTTCGTCGAAGGTCGAGGAGACCACTTCGCCGCGCACGGTGCGCTGCATTTCGGTCACTTCTTCCGGGCGCTCATCCACCAGCAGCACGATCATGTGCACTTCCGGATGGTTGGTGGTGATGGCCGTGGCGATCTGCTGCATCATCATCGTCTTACCGGCTTTCGGCGGCGAGACGATCAGGGCGCGCTGGCCCTTGCCCTGCGGTGCCATCAGGTCGAGGATGCGACCGGTGATGTCTTCCGAGGAGCCGTTGCCGCGCTCAAGCGTGAAGCGCTTGCGCGGGAACAGCGGGGTCAGGTTTTCGAACAGCACCTTGTTCTTCGAGGCTTCGATCGGCTCACCGTTGATGGTGTCCACGATCGACAGCGCGAAGTAGCGCTCGCCGTCCTTCGGGAAGCGGATGCGGCCCGACAGGTGGTCACCGGTGCGCAGGTTGAAGCGACGGATCTGGCTGGGCGAGATATAGGTATCGTCCGGGCCGGCCAGGTAGCTGGCTTCGGCCGCACGCAGGAAGCCGAAGCCGTCCGGCAGGATTTCCAGCACGCCGTCGGCGGCAACGCCGTCGCCATGACGGGTCAGCACCTTGAGCAGGGCGAAGATCACGTCCTGCTTGCGGGCGCGGGCCACGCCTTCGGAGATCTGCAGCTGTTCGGCGATTTCCAGCAGCTTCTGTGCCGGCATCCGCTTCAGGTCGCTGAGCGAATAGACCGGGAAACCTTCCGGTACGCTCGGCATCTGGCGGGGGACAAAATTGTCGTTGCCGCCGTCGTTGCCCATGCCGTTGTCGTCACGCTGACGGTTGCGGTCACGGTCGCGACGGTTGCGGAAACGGTCGCGGCGGTTGCCCTGACCCTGGCCCTGACCCTGCTGATTCTGCTGGCCGTAGCGCTGCTGGTTGTTGTTGCCTTCGCCGTTGTCCTGGCCACCCTGCGAGGTGTTGTCGCCGGAGCTTGCTGCCGGGGCCTGGCCTTCATTGCTGGACGCCGCCGCGGCGGGTGCGGGAGGCGCAGCAACCGGTGCAGGTGCCGGAGCCGCAGCTACCGGAGCCGGAGCGGCCGGGGCGGCAGGCAACGGAAGAGCCGGCTGGGCGGGGGCAGAAGCACCGCTGTCGGCGCTTTCAACTGCTTTGGCAACACGCGGCTTGCGCACGCGCTTCTCGACAGGAGCATCGGTGCTCCCGGTTTCGGAAGGAGTGTTCTCGGACAAGTGCTTGATTCCTCTCGCTTGGATGTGCGAGCGCCCTGCGGGGCTGCGAAATGGTTGGGATGGTCCGGACGAGAACCCGTCCAGAGGGTGCGGCACGCGAATGCTGCCGGATGTAGCGACACTAACACCGCCAAGCGCGGCGGTGCAAGCGCCTGCAAAACCCTGTTGGGCCGCGGTCAGGCTGGCCCGGTGGCCGGCGGCAGGGGGCCGCCGGACCGTGCTGGATCAGACCAGCGCCTTGTCGATCATCTGGCTCAGCTGGCCCTTGCCGACTGCGCCGATCTGGGTGGCCTGGATCTGGCCATCCTTGAACAACAGCAGCATAGGGATCGAGCGCACGTGGTACTTGATCGCGGTGGCGCGGTTCTCGTCCACATTGACCTTGGCGATCTTCAGCTTGCCGTCATAGGCATCAGCCAGTTCGTCCAGGACCGGGGAAATCATCTTGCACGGGCCGCACCATTCAGCCCAGAAATCCACCAGGACCGGTTCGCTCGATTGCAGGACGGCGCTGTCGAAGTCGGCGTCGCCGACGTGTAAAACCTTATCGCTCACTTGGAGTCTCCTGGTGCAATGCGACTGCCCATGCCGGGTTGGCGGTCGCATTGCGGTAAACTGGGGCATTGCGCGGACAGTGGGCAGGGCCCAGGTGTCGCGCGACCCGGCGCAGGGGCCGCAGTGTGCGACGGTGCCCGAATCGATGCAAGCTGCCCGGCCACACTGACCGGCTGGCACTACAAAGACGAAATCAATGAGCGACAAACCGCTAACCGACGTGACATTTTCCTCCTTCGAGCTGCAGCCGGCCTTGCTGGCAGGTCTTGAAGGCGCGGGTTTCACCCGCTGCACCCCCATTCAGGCGCTGACCCTGCCGGTGGCTTTGCCGGGCGGCGACGTCGCCGGCCAGGCCCAGACCGGCACCGGCAAGACGCTGGCCTTCCTGGTCGCCGTCGCCAACCGCCTGCTGACCCGTCCGGCGCTGGCCGACCGCAAGCCGGAAGATCCGCGCGCGCTGATCCTGGCACCGACCCGCGAGCTGGCCATCCAGATCCACAAGGACGCGATGAAGTTCGCCGCCGACACCGGCCTGCGCTTCGCGCTGGTCTACGGTGGCGTGGACTATGACAAGCAGCGCGAGCTGCTGCAGCAGGGCGTGGACGTGATCATCGCCACCCCGGGCCGCCTGATCGACTACGTCAAGCAGCACAAGGTGGTTTCGCTGCATGCCTGCGAAATCTGCGTGCTGGACGAAGCCGACCGCATGTTCGACCTGGGCTTCATCAAGGACATCCGCTTCCTGCTGCGGCGCATGCCGGAGCGCACCACGCGCCAGACCCTGCTGTTCAGCGCCACCCTCAGCCACCGCGTGCTGGAGTTGGCCTATGAGCACATGAACGAGCCGCAGAAGCTGGTTGTGGAGACCGAAAGCATCACCGCCGACCGCGTCCGCCAGCGTATCTACTTCCCGGCCGACGAAGAAAAGCTGCCGCTGCTGATCGGCCTGCTGTCGCGCAGTGAAGGCGCCCGCACCATGGTGTTCGTCAACACCAAGGTGTTCGTCGAGCGTGTTGCACGCGCGCTGGAAAAGGCCGGCTACCGTGTTGGCGTGCTGTCCGGCGACGTGCCGCAGAAGAAGCGTGAGAGCCTGCTCAACCGGTTCCAGAAGGGCCAGCTGGAAATCCTGGTGGCCACCGATGTGGCCGCGCGCGGCCTGCACATCGATGGTATCAAGTACGTCTACAACTACGACCTGCCGTTCGACGCCGAAGACTACGTGCACCGCATCGGTCGCACCGCACGCCTGGGCGAAGAGGGCGATGCGATCAGCTTCGCCTGCGAGCGCTATGCGATGAGCCTGCCGGACATCGAGGCCTACATCGAGCAGAAGATCCCGGTCGAGTCGGTTACCGCCGAACTGATGACCGCGTTGCCGCGTCCCGAGCGCGCGCCGCTGCCGGAAGGCGAAGAAGGCGAGAGTGTTGGCGCCATCTTCCGCGAAGCCCGCGAGCAGAAGGCCGCTGACGAAGCCCGTCGTGGCGGCGGTCGCACTGGCAGCAAGCCTGGCGAGCGTCGTGGCGAGCGCAGTGGTGACGGCAAGCCGCGTGGCCCGCGCAAGCCGCGCGTCGAAGGCACCCCGGCCAATGCCGAAGGCACGCCCAAGCCGTCGCGTCCGGCCGCTGAAGGTGCGCCGAATGCCGCCAACAGCCCGGCAGTGGAAGGCGAGCGCGCACCGCGCAAGCGTCGCCGCCGTCGCCACGGTCGCCCGGTCGAGGGTGCCGAAGGTGCAACACCGGCAGTGGCCAGCAACAACGGTCCGGTGCAGGTACAGGCCAAGCCGATGCGTGCCGGCAACGACAGTGATTCGTTCCTGACCCGCCTGGGCCGCAAGATCCGCCGGATGTTGTCCGGCAGCTGATCGCCGCGAGCCTGTAGTGCCGAGCCATGCTCGGCAGAGGCTCTACCGGCAAGATCAAAGCGGTAGTGCCGAGCCATGCTCGGCAGAGGCATTACCGGTAAAACCCCATGCCGGCATGGCTCGGCACTACAGCTCCCTCCCTTTTGCGCAGCAAAGGGGAGGGTTGGGGAGGGGTAAGCTTTTTGCCGGTTGATGCAATCCCTGCTTCGCGGCTTACGCCGCTCCTACAAGCTTGATGGCCGGTAAAGCCCCTTGCCGAGCATGGCTCGGCACTACGCATGACCCACGTCACGTGACCGGCATCCCCCGCAGTCCGCCTGCGCTCCTGCATAATCAGCACGATGAGCGTTCTGCGTTTTGACAATGTCAGCAAACAGTATGCCGGTGGCCATCAGGCGCTGGTGGACGTCAGCTTCGAGGTGGCGGCCGGCGAAATGCTGTTCGTTACCGGGCACTCCGGTGCCGGCAAGAGCACCTTGCTCAAGCTGATCCATCTCAGCGAGCGGCCCAGCCGTGGCGCGGTGATCTTTGGCGAGCGCAACCTGCTCAAGGTGCGCGGCGGCAAGGTCGCCCTGCATAGGCGCGAGGTGGGCGCGGTCTACCAGGACCACCGCCTGCTGGTCGACCGCAGCATTGGCGAGAACGTTGCCCTGCCGCTGATCCTGCGCGGTGACCGCCGTGCCGATACCGGCAAGCGGGTGCGCTCGGTGCTGGAGCGGATGGGCCTTGGCCATCGCGAGAAGGCGCTGCCCAGCGAACTGTCGGCCGGTGAGCAGCAGCGCGTCGGCATCGCCCGCGCGATTGTCGCCGAGCCCAGGCTGCTGGTGGCCGACGAGCCCACCGGCAACCTCGACCCGACCCTGGCGGCGGAGATCATGACCTTGTTTGCCGAGCTGCCTGCGCGCGGCACCAGTGTGCTGGTGGTCAGCCATGACCTGGCCCTGCTCAAGCAGATGCGCAAGCGCGTGTTGATCCTCGACCACGGCCGTCTGGTCGATGACATCTCGCCGCAGGACCTGGCCGAATGACTACCAGCAACAACGTCGAGAAAACCGCTACCAATGCCAATACCAGCACGGCAGCGCCGTCGCGGCTGGCCACCTGGATCAACCACCATCTGCACAGTGTGGTCTTCAGTCTCGGCCGCGCAGTGCGCAGGCCGTGGGCTACCGCGCTGACGGTGGCAGTGATGGCGCTGGCCCTGGCACTGCCGTTGGGCCTGTCGATCGGCCTGGACAACCTCAAGCATTTCTCCGGCAGCGTGCAGCAGTCGCGCGATATCAACCTGTTCCTGAAGACTGACGTCGATGGCGCCGCGGCACAGGAACTGGCCAAGACCCTGCGCGCCCGCGCCGATGTCGGCCAGGTGCTGCTGCGTACGCCGGACGAAGGCCTGGCGGAGCTGCGCCAGAACGCCGGTCTGGGCGAAGCCATCGATGCGCTGGGTGAAAACCCGTTGCCAACGCTGCTGGTTGTTACTCCGGCCGATGGTGCCGATGCAGCCCTGGCCAAGTCGCTGGAAAGCCTGCCGCAGGCCGATCTGGTCCAGCACGATGCGCTGTGGCGGCAACGGCTGGATGGTTGGCTGGGTTTCGGCGCGCGTCTGGTGCAGGTGTTGTCGGTGCTGCTGGGCGTGGGTGCGGCGCTGGTGGTCGGCAATACCGTGCGCCTGGACATCCAGGCGCGGCGCGAGGAAATCGGCGTGCTGCAGTTGCTGGGTGCAAGCGACGGTTTCATCCGGCGCCCGTTCGTCTATCTGGGGGCGTGGTACGGGCTCGGTGCCGGTGCCGTGGCACTGGGCCTGATTGGCGTGTGCGGGCTGGCCCTGCGCGCGCCCTTGGCCAATCTGTCGCAGAGCTACGGCAGTCCTTTCATGTTGCATGGCCTGGATCTGCTGCATTCGGGCATGGTGCTGGTTGGCACCACGATCCTGGGTTGGTTGGGGGCATGGCTGGTGACTGGTCACTTCCTCAGGCAGACTCGCCCGACTGAAACCTGAGGCCCGCATGTCCACGCACGAGCTCAAGCATCTGATCAGCGACGCGCCGCGGGTAATGGTGGTCGATGGATCCAAACTGGTACGGCGCCTGATCAGTGACGTGCTCAAGCGCGAACTGCCAGATGTCGAGGTGGTTGGCTGCGCCAGCATCGCCGAGGCGCGCGAAGCGCTGGCCGCTGGTCCGGTGCATCTGGTCACTACTTCGCTGGCGCTGCCTGATGGTGATGGCCTGGCACTGGCACGCGGCGTGCGCGAAACCGCCGGGCAGGCCTATGTGCCGGTGATCGTGGTGTCCGGCGACGCCCAGCAGCATCTGGAGCAGCGCCGCTTCACCGAATACGTCACCGACTATTTCGACAAGGCGCTGGGCCATGAAGCCCTGGCGACTTTCATCCGTGGCTATGTGCAGCCCGAGCCTGTGGCCAATGCCACCGTGCTTTATGTCGAAGACAGCCGCGTGGTGGCCGAAGCCACCAAGCGCATGCTCGAGCGCCATGACCTGCACGTCGTGCACGTGCTCACCGCCGAGGATGCGTTCTCGCTGCTCACCGCCGAGTCGCTGGGCCGCACCACGCGGCAGGTGGACCTGGTGCTGACCGACGTCACCCTCAAGGGCGAGCTCAGCGGCCGCGATGTGGTCGAACGCATCCGCGTCGACTTCGCCTACGGCAAGCGCCGCCTGCCGGTGCTGGTGATGACCGGTGACAGCAACCCGCACAACCAGTCGGCGCTGCTGCAGTCCGGCGCCAATGACCTGGTGCAGAAACCCATTGAAGAACGTCTGCTGGTGACCAAGGTGTTGTTCCAGCTGCGGCTGGCGCGCATGGCACAGCCGGCGGTGGTGCTGTGAGCGAAGACGGCGCACAGATCCAGCTCGAGCCCAGCTGGAAGGCGCGCATCGGCGATTGGCTGCTGCGCCCGGAAATGCGCGAGCTGTCCGCCTTCCTGCGCAAGCGCAAGGCAGCCGGCGCCCACGTGTTCCCGCCCGGCCCGGAAATCTTCGCGGCCTTCAACGCCACGCCGTTCGAACAGGTCAAGGTGGTGGTGCTGGGTCAGGACCCGTACCACGGCTATGGCCAGGCGCATGGCCTGAGCTTCTCGGTGAAGCCGGGCGTGCCGGTGCCGCCGTCACTGCTCAACATCTATAAAGAGCTTGAAGCCGACCTGGCCATCCCGCGCCCGGACCACGGCTGCCTGCTGCCGTGGGCGCAGCAGGGCGTGCTGCTGCTCAATGCCGTGCTGACGGTGGAAGAGGGCAAGGCCGGCGCGCATCAGGGCCGCGGCTGGGAGGGTTTCACCGATCATGTGGTCGACGTGCTCAACCGCGAGCGCGAAGGCTTGGTGTTTCTGCTGTGGGGCGCCTACGCCCAGCAGAAGGGCAAGGTCATCGATACCCGCCGCCACCGTGTGTTCAAGGCGCCGCATCCCTCGCCGTTGTCGGCCCACCGTGGCTTCCTCGGTTGCCGGCATTTCTCGCAGGCCAATGACTATCTGGCCCGCAACGGTCAGGCCCGGATCGACTGGCGGCTGCCGGCGCTGGCTGACCTGCCGCCGGCCCCGGCTGATCGCTGAACTGATTTGATTCCTGTCATATCGCGGAGACCTTGGCTTTGCTACCTTGACGGGGTTGGGAATGCCGTCGTTGCTGTCGCCTATTCAGGTTTGACCTCGAGTTTGCGAACAAAAACAGAACGCTGGAACTTTTTCTGTACTGAGCAGTCCAATAGTTCGACTGCTAAGATGAGGTCCTATGAACCTGAACACCTCCACTGCCCTTGTGGCAAACAATCTCCCGATTCCCAGTGCGCTCGGTTCGCTGGACGCCTACATCGGTGCCGTGCACCAGATCCCGGTGCTGTCGGTCGATGAGGAACAGGACCTGGCCCGCCGCTTCCGTGACGAGCAGGACCTGCACGCCGCGCGTGAGCTGGTGCACTCGCACCTGCGTTTCGTCGTGCACGTGGCTCGCGGCTACAACGGCTACGGCCTGCAGCTGGGCGACCTGATCCAGGAAGGCAACATCGGCCTGATGAAGGCGGTCAAGCGCTTCGACCCGGACATGGGCGTGCGCCTGGTGTCCTTCGCAGTGCATTGGATCCGTGCCGAGATGCACGAGTTCATCCTCAAGAACTGGCGCATCGTCAAGGTCGCCACGACCAAGGCGCAGCGCAAGCTGTTCTTCAACCTGCGCAAGTCCAAGACCCGCCTGGGCTGGATGAACGCCGCCGAGGTCAGCGCCGTCGCCAAGGATCTGAACGTCTCCGAGCGTGAAGTGATGGAGATGGAATCGCGTCTGTCCGGTCGCGACATCGGTTTCGATGCGCCGTCGGATGAAGACGACGATCACGCGCCGCCGTCGCCGGCTGCGTATCTGGTCGCGCGCGATGAAGATCCGTCGCAGGCCTATGAGCGCGAGGACAGCGAAGACAACCAGCTGAGCCTGTTGCGCGAAGGTCTGGCCAAGCTCGACCAGCGTTCGCGCGACATTATCGCCCGCCGTTGGCTGGAAGCCGACAGCAAGGTGACGCTGCAGGAACTGGCAGATGAGTACGGCGTGTCTGCCGAGCGCATCCGCCAGATCGAAGCCAACGCGCTGAAGAAGATGAAGGCACTGTTCGCCGCCTGAGCAGGGCCGCAGCAATGACACGAAGGCCCGGGGAAACCCGGGCCTTTGTTTTGTAGTGCCGAGCCATGCTCGGCAGTGGCCTTACCAGCGCACCCTGTAGTGCCGAGCCATGCTCGGCAGAAGCTTCATGCACGGACCAACCGCCACCGGTAACGCCCCTGCCGAGCATGGCTCGGCACTACAAGGGATCTTTCCCGTGTAGATTCTGCATTCCTCTTGCAGATGGAGCTGGTGATGAAAGGGAACTGCCTGTGCGGTGCGGTCGAAGTGATCGCCAATGAGCATTCCGAAATAGGTCTATGCCATTGCAGCATGTGCCGGCGCTGGTCCGGTGGGCCGCTGTTCGCGGTGCATTGCGATGATCAGGTACAGGTCATCGGCAGCGCGCTGAAGACCTATCGATCCTCCGACTGGGCCGAGCGCGGCTTCTGCTCACACTGCGGCACGCATCTGTACTACCGGCTGGTGCCGGACGGCGAATACTTCGTCCCGGCAGGGCTGTTCCAGGAACAATCGTTCGAACTGGCCAGCCAGATCTTCATCGACGAAAAGCCGTCGTACTACGATCTGGCCAACCAGACGCCGACGCTGACCGGGCGCGAAGTATTCGAGCAGTTCGCCAGCGGCAACAGTTGATCGCCACTGGCGTCATGCCGATCAACCAGCAGGCTCCTTGCCATCGTCCTCGTCGGCATCGCCGAGGATGATGCGCGCACTGCGCTGGTAGCTCCAATAGGCCACCGCCCAGTTCAGCAGCACCACCAGCCGGTTGCGGAAACCGATCAGGAAGAACACGTGTGCGGCCAGCCAGAACCACCAGGCCAGCAAACCGGACAGTTGCAGCTTGCCGACATGCACGATGGCCGCCATGCGGCCGATGGTGGCGAGGTTGCCCTGGTCGTTGTAGCGGAATGGCGCCGGTGCCGGCTTGCCATCAAGACGCGCGCGGATCACCTGCGCCACGTACTTGCCCATCTGCTTGGCGGCAGGCGCCACGCCCGGCACCGGGCGGCCATTGGCCTGCATCAGCGCGACCAGATCGCCACCGGCGAAGATCTCCGGGTGGCCGGGAACGGTGAGGTCCGGTTCCACCTGTACACGGCCGGCGCGATCCAGTGGTACGTCCAGCGTGCGTGCCAGCGGTGAGGCGGCCACACCGGCTGCCCACACCACGGTGCGTGCGGGTACGTGGGTGTCGCCGAGTTGGAAGCCCTGCCCGTCGATATGGCTGACGGCGGTACCGGTAAGCACTTCCACACCCAGCTTTTCCAGCTGGCGGCGCGCCTTCAGTGACAGCACTTCCGGGAAGGAGGACAGCACCCGCGGTCCGGCTTCAACCAGGCGTACCTTGGCGTCGGCCGGATTGATATGGCGGAACTCGTTCTTCAGCGTGTGGCGCGCGATTTCGGCCAGCGTGCCGGCCAGCTCCACGCCGGTAGGGCCGCCGCCGACGATGGCGAAACTCAGCCATGCGGCGCGCTTGGCCGGGTCGGGTTCGGCCTCGGCGCGTTCGAACGCCAGCAGCAGCTTGCGGCGCAGGTAAAGCGCGTCGTCCAGGGTCTTCAGGCCGGGTGCATCGGCGGCCCATTCGTCGTGGCCGAAATAGGCATGGGTGGCGCCACTGGCAACCAGCAGCATGTCGTAGGCGATCTGGCTGCCATCGCCGAGTTGCACGTGCTTGGCGTGCTTGTCGATGGAGACCACTTCACCCAGCCGCACCTCGATGTTGCGCTGCCTGCCGAGGATGTGCCGCAGCGGCGCGGCGATATCCGGCGACGACAGGCCGGCGGTGGCGACCTGGTACAGCAGCGGCTGGAACAGATGGTGGTTGCGACGATCGACCAGGGTGATGCGCAAAGGTGCATCGGCCAGTGCTCGGCTGGCCCAGAGCCCGGCGAAACCTCCGCCGATGACGACAAGGTGCGGGTGTTGCGGCATGACGTACTCCGGTGTGGCCGGTGCACCGGCCGTGGGGGCGGGTTGTCAGCGCATATCATCGCATTGATGTGCTTTGAAACAGCGATGACCGATACTGGCGGTCAGCTTGCCGCCATGGAGTCAGCCCGTGTCTGAGCCCGAAAAGCGTATCGCGTTGTTGATCGACGCTGACAACGCGCCGTCATCGAAGATCGACGAGATTCTTGTGGAAGTGGCCGCCTTCGGCGTGGCCAACGTGCGCCGAGCCTATGGCGATTGGAAGAACCCGCGATTGAAGGGTTGGGAAAGCGTGTTGCATGAGTTCGCGATCCGGCCGATCCAGCAGTTCGCCTATTCCAAGGGCAAGAATGCCTCGGACATGGCGATGGTGGTGGACGCGATGGACCTGCTTTATGCGCGCAACCTGGACGGCTTTGCGATTGTCTCCAGTGATGCCGACTTCACCCCGCTGGTGATGCGCATCCTTACTGACGGTGTGAAGGTCTATGGCTTCGGTGAACAGAAGACGCCCTTGGCTTTCGTCAACGCCTGCTCAAAGTTCACTTATCTGGAAGCGCTGGGCAACGATGCGCCCGAAGTCATCGAGCAGGTGGCTGCCAGCAGTGCGCCGACTGCGACGACTGCAGCGGAAGTCGCGGAGCCACCGGCAGCGCCGATCAAGCCGCGCAGCACCAATGAACTGCGTGGTGACACGCGCCTGCTCAATCTATTGCGCGGCGCGGTGGATGCAGTGGCTGATGAGCAGGGCTGGGCCTTGCTCAGTGCCGTCGGTAACCAGATCGCCAACCGCGCCTCGTTCGATTCGCGCAATTATGGCTACCGCAAGTTGAGCGAGTTGATCGATGCCACCGGCCTGTTCGAGGTCAAGCGTGCCGGCAAGTCATCGGCGGTACGCGCGCTGCCACGCAAGGGAGCGCGCGATGAAAACTGAGTTGAAAGGAGTAGCGGAATGTTGAAGATATGGGGCCGGCGCAATTCCAGCAATGTGCGCAAGGTGCTGTGGTGTGCCGAGGAAATCGGCTTGCCGTATGAGTCCATCGAAGTGGGCGGCGCCTTTGGTGGCACGCAGACGGCCGAATACCGCGCGATGAATCCGAACGGTCTGGTGCCGGTGATCGAGGACCAAGGCCTGCCGGTCTGGGAGTCCAACGCCATCGTGCGCTATCTGTCTGCACGTTATGCGCTGGACGTGCTGTATCCGTCCGATCCGGTTGAGCGGGCGCGCAGCGAGCAATGGATGGATTGGACCACGTCGAGTTTCGCGGTGGCGTTCCGTGATCTGTTCTGGGGTGTGGTACGTACTGCGCCGGCGGATCGCGATGAGGCGCGGATTGCGGCGGCGTTGTTGCGTTGTGGGGAGTTGTTGGCGCTGGTTGATGCGGCGTTGGAAAAGCAGCCTTGGTTGTCCGGTGAGCGTTTTGCGATGGGCGATATTCCGCTGGGTTCCTTCATCTATGCCTGGTTTGAAATGCCGATCCAGCGACCGGAGCTGCCGCATCTGGCAGCGTGGTATGCGCGGCTGCAGCAGCGGCCGGCTTATCGGACAGGGGTCATGACGGCGTTGACGTGAGTTATAGGGATGCGCGATTGCCAGCCCTTCTTCCGCATGCCGGGTTGCTAGCCCCTCTCCCGCATGCCGGATTGCTAGCCCCTCTCCCGCATGCGGGAGAGGGGTTGGGGTGAGGGGAGCTTTTGACTTTTACCTAGGGGCTTCTTTACCAGGAAGTGCGGTAGGAAAAGCCAAAAAAACAGAAGCAGAAGCAGAAGCCCCCCATCCGCCCTGCGGGCACCTTCCCCCGCAGGCGGGAGAAGGGATGCGATCTTCGGTGTGGTTCTACAGTAGTTCCAGCCAAAGCAGCAGCAAAAGAAAAAGCAAAAGCAAAAGCAACAGCAACAGCAACAGCAACAGCAACAGCAACAGCGCCCCCATCCGCCCCTCGCGTTCGCTGGGGCAGGCTCTTCGGGCACCTTCCCCCGCAGGCGGGAGAAGGGAAAGCAGTTTCCGTCCAGCTTCAATAAAAAAGCCGGGCTGTTACCAGCGCGGCTTTTCATTACCCGCGTGCACCAGACACGCTTACAACAGTCTTAGAACTTCCAGTTCACGCCGAAGTAGACAACACGGCCGGCGTAACCGTTGGAGTAGAAACGGGCCTTGGTGTCGTTGCCCAGATGGGTGCGCGTCTCTTCCTTGGTCAGGTTCAATACCGATGCCGTCAGGCTCAGCGCCGGGGTGACGTTGTAGGCGGCGTTCAGATCGATCTGCTGGTAGGGCTCCTGGTAGAGGTTCAGGCCGCTGACCAGGCCCTGCACCACTTCGCCACGACGGTTCCACGAGGCACGCAGCAACAGCTTCTCGACTTCATAGAACACGGTGAAGTTGGCCTGGTTCTCGGCGCTGCCAACCAGCGGTGACTTGCCGATCTGGGTGCCGTCTTCCAGGGTGATCGCCGCTTCGTTGGTGTCGTTCCAAGTGTAGTTCGCCTGGAAGCCCAGGCCGAAATCCAGCGTGTGCTGGGCGTAGAACTCCAGGCCCTGCGACACTGCATCACGACCACCGGCGGTGGTGGAGTAGTTCTGCACGACAACGGTCTGTCCGCCGATGTTCTGGGTGACGTCCTGCACCACCGGCACCGAGAAGTTGCTGACGTCCTTGCGGAACAGGCCCAGGCCCAACACCGAGCCGGGCTGGAAGTACCACTCCACGCCGATGTCGTACTGGGTGGCCTTGTAGGCTTCCAGGTTCTTGTTGCTGCCTGAGCCGTACCAGCCCTGCTCACTGGCACCACCGGTGAGGCGGCGATCGTTGACGTATTCGGGGCTGAAGTATTCCAGGCTGCCCGGTGCGGCGATGTTGCTGTAGCTCGGGCGCGAGATCACCTTGGAGGCGGCTGCGCGCAGCAGCAGGTTGTCGGTCAGGTCATAGGCCAGGTTGAAGCTGGGCAGCACGTCGGTGTAGTTGCGGTCCAGGGCGCTGACCGCGAACGACTCTTCGCGCTGCTGGTCGTCCGAGAGCCGCCAGTACCCTTCGGTGCCGCAATAGGTATCGGCGGGTGCGCCACCAGGTACCGTCGCGCCGGCCTGGCAGGCCAGCGGGTTGCCGTTGGCGTCATCGTAGAAGTAGTCGTTGTACGAGGTCACCTTGTCGGTGGAATCGGCGTGCTGGCGGGTACTGACCACGCGCACGCCGACGTTGCCGCGCAGACGCTCGGTGCGGAAGTTGGCCTGCAGGTAGGTGGAGTAGATCTTCTCGTCCACGTTGTAGACGAAGTTGTCCTCGTTGCGGGTCTGCATCGGCCCGTAGGTCTTGTTGAGGTACGAGATGTAGGCCGGGTAGTTGATGGCCGGGAACGCGCTGGCATTGATGCCGCCGGCCAAGTTGCCCATGCCGTACACGAATTCCGGCGAGAACTGCTGGGCGATGTCGTTGCAGCGGCCGTTCCAGTAGCGGTTGCCGTAGTCGCTCGGGTCGGTGCCAGGGCAGGCCCAGTAGCTGTTGCCGGTGCTGCGGTGGATGCCACCGTCACGGTACTTGACGCCGAACTGCAGCGATTCCAGGAAGCCGGAGTCGTTGTGCCAGGTGGTATCGATCTGGGCGAACTTCTGCTGGTTGGTATTGCGGGTCCAGGACGAGCCGGTGGAGCCCAGGTCAACCTGCAGGATGCCGTTCTTCAGGTTCTGCATCAGTTCCGGCGAGAACGCCATCGACGGCGTGCCGGTCAGGCTCCAGGAGCTGGCCAGGTTGCCCAGGTTCCAGCTGCCGTCCGCATTCTGGCTGCGCGGCTTGAGCGGCACCGAGAACTGCAGCGACGGGCCGCCCTCGGCCCAGGTGCGCCCGCCCTTGAAAGCGATGTCGACCGACTCACCGATCCATTCGGCGGAGAAATCGACGGTCTGCGACAGCGCCTCTTCGATGTTGTAGCTGCCGGTGATCTGCGGGGTCGGCACGGTGCAGTCGTCCGAGCCCCAGCCACCCGGCAGACGGCCCGCCTCGATCTCTTCCTTCGTCGGCTCCTTGCAGTAGTACGTTTTGCCGGGGTGCTTGCTGTAGTCGGCACCGGTGACGATGGTGCCACTCGGGTCCATGGTCAGCCCGTCGAGCAGGCGCCCGCCGGCCCAGTTGCCGTCGCCCCAATAGCGGGCGATGTTCCATTCCGGCACCTTGATGGTGTGGGTCTGGGAGTTCTGCGACAGGTCGAAGCGGAAGTAGTTCGCGGTCAGGGTGAGGTTGTCCACCGGCTTGAACTGCAGGGTGATCTGGCCGCCCTTGCGCTCGCGTTCCTCGTCCTTGACGTCGAGGTTCACCGAGGTCGGCATCATGAAGCCGGTGTAGTACTTGCCGTTCTGGTCGTAGAAGCCGGTACCGCCCCACCAGTTGGAGTTGAAGTCTGAGGGGTTGCCGTTGACGTCAACCGCGGTGCCACCTTCGTCGCGGCCGTACCAAGACCAGCCTTCGGTGCTGGCGCCCATGGTGCGGGTGGTGCGCTTCTGGTCGGTGTAACCGACGAACACGCCGAAGCGGTCGTCCTTGTCGTGCCATGAATACGAGGCCGAGAGCTGGCCGTCGGTCTTCTTGGTGGTGTCGGCCCAGGTGCCTTCGACGGAGACGAAGCCGGTGTTGGATTCCATGTCCAGCGGACGGCGCGTGTGCAGGATCACCGTGCCGCCGATGCCGCCTTCGTCGATGCGTGCTTCCGGCGACTTGAACAGCTCGGCGCTGCCCAGCATGTTCGACGGCAGCAGGGTGTAGTTGAACGAACGGGTCGGGTCGCCGTTGGATTCGGCGGTGGCCACGTAGTTGCCGTTCAACTCGGTCAGGGTCAACTCCGAGGACAGGCCGCGCACGCTGACGTTCTTACCTTCGCCGCCGTCGCGGGTGACGATCACGCCCGGCACGCGCTGCAGCGCATCGGCCACGTTCTTGTCGGGGAACTTGCCGACGTCTTCTGCGGTGATCACCTCGACCACGGCATTGGCGTCACGCTTCTGCTCAAGGCTCTTTTCGATGGCGTAGCGGTAACCGGTGACAGTCACGCTGTCGAGCGTGGTGGCGTCGGGGCTGGTGTTGGTGCTGGCCTGTTGTGCGAACGCGGCGCCGGGAACGGCGGCAACGGCGAACAAGGCGAAGGCAATGGCGGCGGACAATGTGTCACGGCCGTGCTTGCGTGTGATCTGTTTCATTTCTCTCCCTCTCCTGGATTGAATCGTTAACTGTCACGTTGACTTGTATCGATCTAAAAACGGGTGAAACCGGGGCCTTGTTGCGTTCGCTCAACGACTGTTTTGGCGCTCGAGCAGGGTTCCGTTGCCGGGATCGTGGGGGTGTCGATTTGGATCGATCTAAACGATTGGCGCGCATTTTTTAGCACAGCCAAAGGTTTGACGCATGTTGCTTCGCAATATGGCCTTGCTCCCTCCCTTTGGCTGGAGGCCAAGGGGAGGGCTCGGGAGGGGTTGGCTTTTGAAGCTTTACCGGTAAACCCCCTGCCGAGCATGGCTCGGCACTACGCCTGGCTGCCTCCCTTTGGCCGGAGGCCAAGGGGAGGGGCGGGGATGGGTTGGTTTTTGGAGCTTCACCGGGAAGGCCTCTGCCGAGCATGGCTCGGCACTACAGCTGGCTCCCTCCCTTTGGCCGCAGGCCAAGGGGAGGGCTGGGGAGGGGTTGGCCGTTGGGGCTTTACCCGGAAAGCCCCTGCCGAGCATGGCTCGGCACTACAAGCCCCTCTCCCGTTTACGGGAGAGGGGTTGGGGTGAGGGCGGCTTTTGGAGCTTTACCGATAGGGCCCCTGCCGAGCATGGCTCGGCACTACAGGTGGGGGTTTTCGCTTCGATGTTGCGGCGCAGAATGCGTTGGGCGAAATGCTCATGCTTTACTTGGATCGATCTAAATTTTTGGCAATGTAGATCGGGGGATGCAGCTTGGGCGGCGCTATACAGCGCTTCGCGGCCTGCAAATCACTGAAAACAAAGCCGAATAAAGCTTTGAAAGGCCTGTTGTTCGCCGCTCAAACCCCACCTGCCGTCGTCGTGACGGCTGTCGGGGGCAGGTGCAGGGCCAACCCGTTTTGCTGATGCCTGGCATCTCTCCCCCATCCCGTTCCCGGATGGGCTGGACATCAGCGGCCCGGCTTGTCCGGGCCACCTTCTGCCGTAGCTACATCGCCGCCGTACCGACCGACCCAAGGATCCAATGCATGAGCCGATCGCCTTCCACCGCCCACTCCCGTCGCCGCCCGTTGGCAACGGCTGCCTGCCTGCTGGCGCTGAGTTTCGCGCCGTTGCTGCAGGCCGCGCCGTCGGCCGCGCTGGAGCGTGAGGTCAATACCTTCATCGGCAGCAAGGATGACGGCAACACCTTCCCGGGCGCATCGGCCCCGTTCGGCCTGATCCAGGTCAGCCCAATCGGCAGCCATTACTCGGGCTGGCGCTATGACGACGAAAAGATCCGCGGCTTCGGTCATTCCTTCATCTCCGGCGCCGGTTGCTGGGAGCAGGGCGGTCAGGTCTCGGTATTGCCAGTGACCGGCAGCATCGGTCCGGGTGGTGATTTCGATACCAAGGACCCCAAGCGCTTCGACCACAAGAACTACGCGTCGGCCTATAGCCACGACGGCGAAGTTGGCCAGGCTGGCTACTACAAAGTCCGCCTGACCGATTACCGCGGCATCGACGTGGAAACCACCGCGCTGACCCGAGCAGCCGCCGAGCGCTACACCTTCAGCGCAGGCGTCAATGAAGGCCAGGTGCTGGTCAACGTCGCCCAGGCCAACGAGCGCCATTCGGTGATCGGCAGCGTCATCGACGTGGTTGGTGATCGTGCGGTGGAAGGCAAGCTGGTCACCAAGAGTTTCTGCGGCGGCCACCAGTACACCACCTGGTTCCGCATCGAGTTCGATCGCCCATTCAAGGCGCATGGCACCTGGGGCGAAGAAGGTGGCCTGCCGGGCGCGCGCCACAGCATGGAAGGCGAAGCCAAGCCCAATGGTGCGTGGCTGAGCTTTGATCTGGCCGATGGCCGCAGCGTTACCGCCACCAGCGCGATCTCGCATGTGGATGCCGAAGGTGCGCGCAACAACCTGCGCAGTGATGGCATGCAAGGCGGCAAGCTGCTGAGCTTCGATCGCATGCGCGCGCTGTCGCAGGCGCAGTGGCGCGAACAGCTGGGCAGCGTCAAGGTCGAAGGGGCAAACGCCGATGATCGCACCGTGCTGTACACCGCGCTCTATCACGCACTGTTGCAGCCGATGACCGGCAGCGATGCCGATGGTCGTTATCGCGGTTATGACGATGTCATCCATCGTGCAGATGGTTGGACGTACTACGAGTATTTCTCGCTGTGGGATACCTACCGCACGCAGAACCAGTGGCTGGCGCTGACCCGCCCGGAAGTCGCGCGAGATATCGGTCGCAGCCTGCTGGCGATCAACGAGCAAGGTGGTTGGTTGCCGCGCTGGGGCTACGCCAACTTCGAAACCAATGTGATGACCGGCGACCCGGTAACGCCGTTCATGGTCGACCTGTGGCGCTTTGGCGCGCTGAAGGGCCGCGAGTCGGAAGCCTGGGGCGCGCTGCGCCGCAATGCATTCGAAGTGCCGCCGATCAACTCGCGTCATGCCGGTCGCTCCGGTAACGCCAGCTATCTCGCCAACGGCTATGTCGCGTACGACCGTGCATACCCATCCAAGGGCATGGACGTTGATCCGCACCACGGCGGCTCGGCAACGCTGGAGTACGCACTGGCCGATTGCGCGCTGGCGCAGATGGCCGATGGCCTCGGCCATGCCGAAGATGCAGCGACGCTGCGCACACGTGGTGGCAACTGGCACAAGGTGTGGGATGCGGATGTGCGTGATGCCGAAACCGGCTTCACCGGCTTCCCGCGCCCACGCGACGAGAACGGAAAGTGGTATACGCCGGCCGATGGTCATTACAGCCCGCGTTCGCAGCACGGCTTCCATGAAGGCACCGGTTGGCAGTACCAGTGGCTGGTGCAGCAGGACGTGCCCGGCATGCTGCAGGCCATGCATGGCCGCGAACAGGCCGGCAAGCGTCTGGATGCGTTCTTCGCCTATGACGCGCTGCTGCAGTCACCGCTGACCGCTGCACGCAAGGAATGGGTGGTTGGCCCGTACAGCTACTACAACCAGTACCGCTACAACCCGAACAACGAGCCTGACCTGCATTCGCCGTGGATGTATACGCTGATTGGCCAGCCGTGGAAGACCGCCACTGTGGTTCGCGCCGCGCAGCAGCTGTTCACGAATGCGCCGAATGGCGTCACCGGCAATGATGATCTGGGCACGATGTCGGCCTGGTACCTGTTCAGTGCGCTGGGCCTGTACCCGGCAGTGCCGGGCAGCGGCCAGTTCCTGCTGCATGCGCCGCGCTACAGCAAGGCCGAGATCACCCTGGGCAATGGTCGCAAGCTGCGTCTGCAGGCAGCGGGCGCCGATCCGCGCAGCCTGCAGTACATCCAGAGCGTGCAGGTTGATGGCAAGCCGCAGCCGGCGGTGTGGCTGGATTGGCAGCAACTGCAGCAGGGCGGCGATGTGCGCTTCACCCTCGGTGCGCAGGCACCGGAGCAGGGCTGGGGCACTGCACAGGCGGACCTGCCGGTGTCGTACTGCGCCACCCCGGGCAGCGCCCAGCCGTGAGCTCGGGCAGCGCCAAGACCGGAAAGAAGGGCACGGGCAGCGCAAGCGCTGGCCGTGATCCTTTAGGCTTGGCGCATCCCGGAACCGCAGCGGAAACGATGAAAGAGACTTCTAACGGCGCCAAGGGCGCACGCAAGACCGGCCAACGCGCGGTCACCGTCACCGATATCGCGCAGGCGGTGGGCGTGTCGCGGGCGACCGTATCGCTGGTGCTGCGTGGCAGTCCCCTGGTCAATGTCGATACCCGCGCCAAGGTCGAGGCCGAGCTGCGCAAGCAGCGTTATGTGTACAACCGCACCGCTGCAAACCTGCGTCGTCGTACTTCATCGTCGATCGCGCTGGTGATCAATGATCTGTCCAACCCCTTCTTCGCCGAGTTTGCTTCCGGCGTGGACGAGGCACTGGGTGGCAAGGGCTTCGTGACCCTGCTTGGCAGCACCGGCGAATCGCCGCGGCGCCAGCAGGCGGTGTTGAGCACCTTGATGGAGCACACGCCTACCGGCTTCATCCTGTCGCCAGCCGAAGGCAGTGACGCCGAAGAACTGCGGCATGTATTGGGTGCGCATGCCAACGTGCTGTTGTTCAACCGCGAGTTGGCCGGCGCCGATTGGGACTTCCTCACCCTGGACAACCAGCACGGCGCCTACATGGCGACCCGTCACCTTATCGAGCGCGGTCATCGTGCCATCGCCTTCTTCGGTGGCCATGCCGCATCCAGCTCCTGCGCGCAGCGCCGCCTCGGTTACCAGCAGGCCTTGAGCGAAGCCGGCTTGCCCTTGCATGCGGACTGGTTGATCGAGTCCGCACCCAACCGTCTGGAAGCCGCAGCGCGTACTGGTGAATTGTTTGAAAGCGCACAGCGTCCCAGCGCGGCGGTCTGCTACAACGACACGGTTGCCTTGGGCCTGATGCTGGGCCTGACCTCACGTGGCATCCGTCCAGGCGGTGACTTCGCCGTTACCGGCTTCGACGATATCTCCGAGGCCGCGGTCGCGGTGCCGCCGTTGACCACGCTGACCGCTGATCCGCGTGAGCGTGGGCGGCAGGCGGCAGCCTTGTTGCTGCAGCGTCTGGAGCACCCCGATGCGGCACCGATGCGTACCGTCGCACCGGTGCAGCTGAGGATCCGCGAGAGCAGTGCCGCAAGGCCGAGTTGATTCCGTCGCCCCAACCTTCCGATTACCGTATCCAGGCAGCCCACATGCATATACCAACATCGCCGTCATCTACATCAAGCCAGTCGGCGCCCGTGGTCAATACGCGCGTGGCCATGGCGGTGGCGACGACCATCTTCTTCATGTGGGGCTTCCTGACCTGCCTCAATGACATCCTGATTCCGCACCTGAAGTCGGTGTTCGAACTGAACTACACCCAGGCGATGCTGGTGCAGTTCACCTTCTTCGGTGCCTACTTCCTGATGTCGCTGCCCGCAGGTCGACTGGTGGCGCGACTGGGTTACAAGCAGGGCATCGTCGCCGGTCTGGTCATTGCCGGCATCGGTGCGCTTGGCTTCTGGCCGGCGGCGGAGCTGCGCATCTATGGCGCCTTCCTGGCGGCCCTGTTCGTGCTGGCAACCGGCATTACCGTGCTGCAGGTAGCGGCCAATCCCTATGTGGCGCTGCTTGGCCCGGAGCGCACCAGTTCCAGCCGCTTGACGCTGGCACAGGCGCTGAACTCGCTGGGCACCGCGATCGCGCCGATCTTTGGCGGCATGTTGATCCTGGGCAATACGGTGAAGAGCGCCGATGAGCTGACCGCGCTGCCGCTGGCTGACCAGTTGGCCTATCGCGCGCAGGAGGCGCAGTCGGTGCAGGGGCCGTATCTCGGTCTGGCAGTGGCCCTGTTCCTGCTGGCGCTGTTCGTGTTCCTGTTCCGGCTGCCGTCGCTGAGCGAGAACAGCGAACAGGCTGACAGCGCACGCCACAGCTATGGCGATGCGCTACGGCACAAGCATCTGCTGTTTGGCGTGCTGGGCATCTTCTTCTACGTGGGTGCCGAGGTCTCCATCGGCAGCTTCCTGGTCAACTACCTGTCGCAGCCCAACATCGGCGGCTTCAGCGAGCAGCAGGCCACGCACTACGTGTCGCTGTACTGGACAATGGCGATGATCGGCCGCTTTGCCGGTTCGCTGCTGCTGGTGCGCTTCTCGCCGCGCAAGCTCCTTGCGCTGTTCGCGTTGATCAATGTGGGCTTGCTGGCACTGACCATGGCCAGCGAAGGCCAGGTAGCCCTGTACTCGATCGTGGCGATTGGCCTGTTCAACTCGATCATGTTCCCGACCATCTTCGCGCTCGGCATCGAACGCCTGGGGCCGTTGACCAACAAGGCGTCCAGCCTGCTGATCATGGCCATCGTCGGCGGCGCGGTGGTGCCGTTCCTGCAGGGCGTGCTGGCCGACCGGATCGGCGTCCACCATTCATTCGTACTGCCGTTGCTGTGCTACGGCTACATCATTTTCTACGGGCTGGTCGGTTCACGCACCAGCGCCGGTGTCAGCCAAAAGGACTGAGGCCAGATGGGCAAGATTGTTTGTTTCGGCGAAATTTTGATCGATCTATTAGCGCAACCGCCGGCCTCGGCCGACACCCCGCGCGCGTTCCTGCAGTACGCCGGCGGTGCCCCCGCCAACGTCGCGGTGGCCGCAGCGAGGTTGGGTGCCAGCAGCCATTTCGCCGGCATGCTGGGTCGCGACATGTTTGGTGACTTCCTGTTGGAGAGCCTGCAGCAGTCCGGAGTCGAGACCGACTGCATCGTGCGTACCGACGCAGCCAAGACCGCGCTGGCCTTCGTCGCGCTGGACGCGCATGGCGAACGCAGCTTCAGCTTCTACCGGCCGCCGGCGGCGGACCTGCTGTTCCGCGCCGAGCACTATCTGCCGGCCTGCTTCGACGGCACCGCTTGCTTCCACGTCTGCTCCAACAGCCTGACCGAAGCGGACATCGCCGCAGCCACGTTTGCAGGCATGGAGCGCGCGCGTGCCGCTGGCGCCGTGGTCAGCCTGGACCTGAACCTGCGGCCGGCGCTGTGGCCGGCCGATGTCGATCCCTCGCCGCGCCTGTGGCAGGCGCTGGAACGCGCCGACCTGATCAAACTCTCGCGCGAGGAGCTCGATTATCTCGCCGCGCCGCTGGGCGCCGATGGTGATGCGCAGGTGCTGCGTCGTCTGCTGGCCGCGCAAGCGCGCTGGGTGATCGTCACCGATGGCGCGGGCATCCTGCGCTGGTATACGCGCGGTGGCCAAGGCGAGGTGCCGAGCTTCCGCGTGCAGGCCGTGGATACTACCGCTGCCGGCGATGCCTTTGTCGGCGGTGTACTGGTTGGTCTGGCTGAACGTGACGGTGCCGGTGCCGGCTTCGCTGCGTTCTGCGAGCAGCCTGAGGCAATCAACAGCACCTTGCGCTTCGGCGCAGCCGTGGGTGCGCTTGCAGTGACCCGCAAAGGCGCGTTCGCCGCCATGCCGAGTCTGGACGAAGTACAGCAACTGCTGCAGCAACAGGAAGCCATCGCATGACCAGCAACCCCGATTTCCGCTCCCCGGCCTTCCTGCGCGCGCATATCGCCGACACGATGGCCTTCTACCACCCGCATTGCATCGATGCTGACGGTGGCTTCTTCCACTATTACCGCGACGACGGCAGCATCTACGACCGCAGCCATCGCCACCTGGTCAGCAGCACGCGCTTCGTCTTCAACTACGCCATGGCCTACCGCGAGTACGGCAACGCGGAGTATCTGGATGCAGTGAAGCATGGCGTGCGCTACCTGCGCGAGAAGCACCGCAACCCGACCACCGGCGGTTACGCCTGGACCCTGCGTGATGGCGAGGTCGAGGACGACATGAACCACTGCTACGGTGTCGCCTTCGTGCTGCTGGCTTATAGCTGCGCGTTGAAGGCTGGCATCGAACAGGGCCGCGAGTGGATGGACGAGACCTGGCAGCTGCTGGAGCGCCACTTCTGGGAACCGCAGCACGGCCTGTACCGCGACGAAGCCGACGCCAACTGGAACTTCACCGGCTATCGCGGCCAGAACGCCAACATGCACATGTGCGAAGCCATGCTGGCGGCGTTCGAGGCCAGCGGCGAGCAGCGCTACCTGCAGCGCGCCTTGCAGCTGGCCGACAACATGACCCGCCGGCAGGCGGCCAAGGCCGGCGGCCTGGTCTGGGAGCATTACGACATCGATTGGAACATCGATTGGAACTACAACCTGGACAACCCCAAGCACCTGTTCCGGCCGTGGGGCTTCCAGCCTGGCCATCAGACCGAATGGGCCAAGTTGCTGATGATCCTCGATCGCCACGTCGATGCCGATTGGCTGGTGCCAACCGCACGGCACCTGTTCGATACCTCGATGACGCGCTCCTGGGATGAAGCGCGCGGCGGCCTCTATTACGGCTTCGCACCGGAGTCGCGCCGTCAACCCAACATGGACGGAGAAGCCATCGGTGGCGACAGCTTCGTCTGCGACGGCGACAAATACTTCTGGGTGCAGGCCGAGTCGCTGGCTGCGGCCGCGCTGCTGGCCAAGCGCACCGGTGATAGCGGCTACTGGGAGTGGTACGACCGCTTGTGGGCGTACTCCTGGCAGTACTTCGTCGACCATCGCTACGGCGCGTGGTTCCGCATCCTCGATGCCGATAACCGCAAGTACGACGACGAGAAGAGCCCGGCCGGCAAGACCGACTACCACACCATGGGCGCCTGCCACGAAGTGTTGAACGTGGTGCGCGAACAACAGCCGGGCTGAGGCCCGGCAACGTCATGCACTAGCGGAGGGGCTATGCGGCAGCGTTTGCAGGAAAAATTTGGATCGATACAAATTGGCATGCGCGGTGTGTGGCGTGCCTTGTTGTCGTGTGCGCTGCTGGCGGCGACAGGCAATGGCCTGGCTGCGGAATTGCAGGCGCAATGGCAGTTCCGTCTGCTGCCCGGCGATGCACAGCTGCAAGCACATCCCGGCATGGATGCGTGGAAGCAGGCAACCGTGCCGGGGAGCGTGCACACCGATCTGATGGCTGCTGGCGTGATCGGCGATCCCTATGTCGGTGCCGCCGAAGCCGGCCTGCAGTGGATTGGCCTTGCTGACTGGGAGTACCGCGCGCGTTTCGATGTTGATGCAACAACGCTTGCGCGCCCGCATGCCGAACTGCGCTTCGATGGCCTGGACACCTTCGCTGAAGTCCGCCTCAACGGCCAGCCGCTGCTGAAGGCCGACAATGCGCACCGCACCTGGCGTGCACGCGTGGATGGTCGCCTGCGTGCACAAGGCAATGAACTGCAGATCGTGTTCCGTTCACCGATCCGCACCCTGCTGCCGCAGGTGCAGGCGATGCCGCACAAGATCGCCGGCAATTATCCATCGCCCTACGGCGATGAGCCCAAGGACGCGATGGTCGGCAACTTCGCACGCAAGCCGGCCTATCACTTCGGTTGGGATTGGGGCCCGCGCTATGTCACTGCCGGCGTGTGGCGACAGGTGCATCTGGACAGCTGGAATCAACAGCGCATCACTGATCTGGCGGTACGCACCGATGCGCTTGATGCGGGCAGGGCCGAGCTGAGCGTGCTGCTGCAGGTAGAGCAGGCGGACAAGGCTGCTACACAACAGCTCGTCATCGATGTGCGTGACCCGGAAGGCAAGTCGGTCGCGCAGATCAAGCGCGATGTCGCGCTGGCACCAGGCGAGAACAGCGTGTCACTACCGTTGCAGATCGACAAACCGCGCCGCTGGTGGCCGGTGGGCTATGGCGCGCAGGATCGCTATACCGTGCAGGCGCAGCTGGGCGAGGGCAAACAGGAGGCATTGGAATCCAGCATCCGCATCGGCCTGCGCACCGTGCAGCTGCAGCGCGAAGAGGACAAGGATGGCGGGCAGGGCTTCGGCTTCGTCGTCAATGGCGTGCCGGTATTCGCCAAGGGTGCGAATGTCATTCCGTTTGATGCCTTCCCGGCTCGGGTAACCCGCGAGCGTCTGCGCCGCGACCTGCAGGCCGCACGCGATGCCAACATGAACATGCTGCGTAACTGGGGCGGCGGTTACTACGAAGACGATGCCTTCTTCGACATTGCCGATGAACTCGGCTTGCTGGTGTGGCAGGACTTCATGTTCGGCGGCGGCATGCAACCGGGTTATGACCCGGCGTTCCGCGCCAATGTGGTGGCCGAAGCGCGCGACAACATTCGCCGCCTGCGCCATCACCCCAGCATCGTGCTGTGGTGTGGCAACAACGAAGAAGAAACCGCGTGGAAGGATTGGGGCCACGGCAAGACATTGAAGGAGGCCGATCCGGTGTTCGCCGAGAAGGTCTGGCAGGGTTATGTGGACCTGTTCGGCAAGGACTTGCGCAGCGTCGTCGCCGAGGAAGCGCTGGGTGTGCCGTACTGGGCCAGTTCGCCCAGCAATGACCTTGACGTAAAGGCCAATGACTCGCGTCGCGGTGACAAGCATTACTGGGAAGTCTGGGGCAACCCGGCGCTGCCGCCGACCGCCTACCTGAAGGAAACCCCGCGGTTCATGTCCGAGTACGGCCTGCAGGCCTGGCCGCAGTTGTCGACCATCAACGCCTTTGCCAAGCCGGAAGAGCAGCAGGTGGATGGGCCGGTGATCGAGGCGCACCAGAAGTTCCTCGCTGGTAAGGGCAATGAGCGCCTGCTGCACTACATCAAGATGGAGTTCGGTACGCCGCGTTCGTTCCCCGACTTCGTCTACCTCAGCCAGATGATGCAGGCTGAAGGCATCGAGCTTGCAGCACTGCATCACCGCGCCTCGCGTCCGTACACGATGGGTTCGCTGTACTGGCAGCTCAACGATGTTTGGCCGGGTGCATCCTGGTCCAGCGTGGACTACTACGGCAATTGGAAGGCACTGAACTTCCACGCACGCCGCTTCTTCGCCGATGTCGCGGTGGCCGCGCTGCGCGACGAAGGTAGGACGCGTTTCAGCCTGCTCAATGATGGCCGCGAGGTAGTGCAGGGGCAGTGGCGTGTTCGCGTATTGGATTTTGATGGACGCGAGCTGCAGCAGCAGCGCAAGCCTGTGAGCTTGCCCGCGTTGTCAGCCACCGAGGTGATCCGCCTCAGCGATGCGGAGTTGCTGCAGGGCGCCAATCCAAGCCACAGCGTCGCCGTATTCGAACTGCTGCGCGATGACGCAGTAGTGGCACAGCGCCTGGTCTACTTCGTACCCGCCAAGCAGCAAGCCTTGCAGCCCGCACAGCTGCACAGCGAGCTGCGCGCCGACGGCGATCATTACCTGCTGCAGCTGCGCGCCGACAAACTGGTCCGCGGCATCTGGATCGGCTTCGACAATGCCGAGGCCAGCGTCGAGGACAACGCCTTCGATCTGTTGCCCGGGCAGACCCGCACGCTGGTCGTGCGCAGCACCGCACCGCTTTCCACCCTGCGCACGGCCCTGCACCTGCAGACGCTGGGCGACACCCTGCAGTCCCGTCCCGTTGCATCGCAAGACAACGCTTCCGTCGAGAGGATCCACTGATGACCCGTTCCCTGCGTACCGCCCCCCTGGTCGCCGCGCTGATGCTGGCGCTGTCCGCCTGCAGCCAGCAGGCTGCCGCTCCCGCCACCACCCCGGCTGCACCGGCTGCTGCCGCCGCGCCGGCCGATGCCGCGCTTCCTGCCGTCGATGACGCCGAAGCCGCCCGCATGGCCGAGCAGGTCCGTGAGGCCACCCGCCACGCCTGGCAGGGTTACATGCAGTACGCCAAGGGCCACGACGACCTCAAGCCGATCAGCGGCCAGCCGCGCGACTGGTATCCCAAGCCGCTGCTGATGTCGCCGGTCGACGCACTGGACACCCTGCTGCTGCTCGGCCTCGACAAGGAAGCCAACGAAGCGCGTGAGCTGATCGTCACCCAGCTGTCCTTCGACCAGGACATGGACGTGCAGAACTTCGAGGTCACCATCCGCCTGCTCGGTGGCCTGCTGTCGGCCTACCAGATGACCAACGACGAGCGCCTGCTCAAGCTCGCCGATGACCTGGGTACGCGTTTGTCGCCCGTCTTCGACAGCCCGACCGGCCTGCCGTACACCCACGTCAACCTGCACACCGGCAAGACCAGCGGCAAGATCAGCAACCCGGCCGAAACCGGCACGCTGCTGCTGGAGTTCGGCACCCTGGCCAAGCTCACCGGCAAGCAGGCCTACTACGACAAGGCCAAGCGTGCGCTGGTGGAAACCCACAAGCGCCGTTCCAAGATCGGCCTGGTCGGTTTGAACATCAACGTCGAAACCGGTGAATGGACCAACAAGGACGCCTCGATCGCCGGTGGCATCGACTCGTACTACGAGTACCTGCTCAAGTGCTGGAAGCTGTTCGGCGACGAGGACTGCAAGAAGATGTGGGACGAGAGCATCGGCCCGATCAACCAGTACCTGGCCGATGAATCCCGCGAAGGCGAGCTGTGGTACGGCCACGCTGACATGGACACCGGTGCCCGCACCTCCACCACCTACGGTGCGCTGGATGCCTTCATGCCGGGCCTGCTGGCCTTGGGCGGCGATCTGGACCGCGCCAAGCGCCTGCAGGAGTCCAACCTGAAGATGTGGCGCCTGCATGACATCGAGCCGGAGTCGCTGGACTACGCCAAGATGGAAGTGCGTTCGCCGAGCTACGCGCTGCGCCCGGAGATCGTCGAGTCGGCGTACTACCTGCACCACTACACCGGTGACGCCCGTTACCGTGGCATGGGCAAGGAATTCTTCGATGACTTCGTGCGCTACACCCGCACCGATCATGGCTTCTCCGCGCTGAAGGACGTACGCAGCAAGGAGAAGGACGACTCGATGGAGAGCTTCCTGTTCGCCGAGACGTTCAAGTACTACTACCTGCTGTTCGCCCCGGCCAAGACCCTGGACTTCGACGGCATCGTCTTCAACACCGAAGCCCACCCGCTGCGCCGTACCTGGTAAAGCCAAGCAGTTGCAACGCTTGAGCCCCTCTCCCGCACGCGGGAGAGGGGTTGGGGTGAGGGCAGCTTGTGCCCTTGGACTTCCTCCCCTTGGTTGCCAATGTGGAAAGGCTGGGCGTTGCCAGACTGCCCTAACCAGCTTAAGCGCCTGCCCCCCATCACAAGCCAACCGTAAGACCACGCTAAACTCCGCCACAACACGGACCATGGCGGGGGCCGATGGAGCTGTCTTCCATCCTGATCATCGACGACGACGCAGCTTCGCTGGCGAGGCTGGCTCGGCTCGTGGCTGAATTGCTGGTCGAGCAAGCGCCGCAGATCCACACCGCAGACACTCTCGGCAGCGCCCGCACACTCCTGCAGACCCATCACTTCGACCTGGCCTTGGTGGACATGCAGCTGCCCGACGGTACCGGAATCGACCTGATCGGCTGGATGCAGCAGCACGTACCGCAGTTGCAGGCGGTGATCGTGTCCGCGTTCGCCGAGGAAGAAGCCATTTTCGGCGCGCTGCGCGCCGGTGCCATCGGCTACCTGCTCAAGGACCGCGACGATATCGAGCTGACGGTGGCGCTGCGCAGCCTGCAACGCGGCGGCGCGCCGATCGACCCGATGATCGCGCGGCGGATTCTCGCCTTGTTGCCCGCCGCACAGCCACCTGTCGTCGCACCGCCAATTCCCAACGTGCATCTGTCGGAACGCGAGCTCGGCATCCTCAGCCATGTCGCACAGGGCTATGGCAACCGCGAGATCGCCGACCTGCTCGGACTGTCACGGCTCACCATCGAGGCACATACCCGCAACATCTACCGCAAGCTGGCGGTGGGGTCGCGGACCGCTGCGGTATACGAGGCGCGTGCGTTGGGGCTGCTGCCTTGATCCGTTGGCTGTTGCTGCTGCTGTTGGCCGCCTGTGTGGGCAGTGCAAGCGCGCAGACAGCTGGCATCACCCGAATCACCCATGCGGAGGCTGTGCGCGCTGACTGGCAATCGCCGGCAGCGCCTGCGCAGGGCTGGGTGCAGGTGCCACTGGCTGACCAATGGCAGACGCGCTGGCCGGATCACGATGGAGTGGTCTGGTATCGCCTGCGCTGGCAGCAGAGCGACGCCAATCAGCCAACCGGCTTGCTGCTCGACTACACCTGCATGGCGGCGGCCGTATACCTCAATGGCAGCCTGATTGATCGCGATGCATCGCTGGTCGAACCGCTGTCACGCAGCTGGCATGTGCCGCGTTACTTCCTGCTGCAGTCGCCGCTGCTGCGACAGGGTGAGAACGAGTTGCTGGTGCGGGTGTCCGGCCTGGCGGCTTACCAGCCGTCGCTCGGGGTGGTGGATGTAGGCGATCCGAAAGAATTGCAGGCGCGTTATCGCAAGGAGATTTTCGTTCGGCACGACCTGCAGGTCCTGGATAGCGCCATCGGCTTGGTGCTGGCGGCGGTGATCGGCTTGTTCTGGCTGCTGCGGCGCAAGGAGTCGATGTACGGCTGGTACGCGCTGAGCGCGGTATTTGGCCGTCTGTACGACAGCAACTTCTTTGCCAGCAGCCCGTGGCCGTTCGCCACCACCGACGCCTGGCAGGCCTTCATTGGCGCCTGCTATGTGGCCGGCGCCGCCGCCCATACGGTATTCCTGCTGCGCTTCTGCGAGCGGCGCTGGCCGCGCCTGGAGCGGGTACTGCTGGCCATCGCCGTGCTGGTGATGGCAGGTGCCTTGCTGTGGCCGCAATGGATGGGGCCGCACCGCAATGTCTATCTGGTGCCGACCATCGCCTTCCTGTACGTGGTCTCGTTCACTTTCATGGGCTATGCACTGTGCAGTGGCCGGCGTGATTACCAGGTGCTGGCACTGTGCATCATCCTGCCGATCGCGGTGTCGCTGCACGATCTTGGCGTCTACATGGGCTGGTATGGCGGGGTCAGTTATCTGGGCTCGTTCACCTCGCCGTTGATGCTGCTTGGCATGGGTTTCGTGCTGGCCTATCGCTTCGCCAACACCATGCAGCGTGTGGAAGGCTTCAATGCCGAACTGCGGCATGAGGTGCAGCAAGCCACCACGCAGTTGGCCGACACCTTGCAGCAACAGCATGCCCTGGAGCTGTCGCACAGCCGTGCCGGTGAGCGCCTGCAACTGGTGCGTGACCTGCACGACGGCTTTGGCGGCACCTTGGTGGGTGCAATCGCCCGCCTGGAGCAGGCGCCGGAAGATACGCCGCGGGAGCAGGTGATCGGCGTGCTGCGCGAGATGCGTGACGACCTGCGCCTGGTCATCGACAGCACTGCCCGCGAGCAGGCCGATCTGGCCGAGCTGCTGGTGCCGCTGCGACATCGCGCCAGTGGTTTGCTGGACGCGGTCGATATCCAGGCGCACTGGCATCTGCAGGACATCAACGGGATCGAGCTGGGCGCCAGCCGCAGCCTCGACCTGCTGCGTCTGCTGCAGGAAGCGCTGACCAATGTGTTCAAACACAGCCGCGCGCAACGCGTGGATGTCTACTTGCGCAGGCAGGGCGACCAGCTGCAACTGCATATCGATGACGACGGTATTGGTCTGGCGCAGGGCGCTGACGGAACGGTTGCGACGCGTACAGGCGCAGGATTGGCGAGCATGCGCTTGCGGGCGCGCAGGTTGGGCGGGGAGCTGCAGGTATCACCGGCTGCCAACGGTGCAGGTACCCGGCTGGCCTTGGTGTTGCCGTTGATGGCGTGAGCCGGTGACGGACCGGTAACCGGCCATTACCTGATTTCGTGGATGCGGGACAGGTACACCCAGCGTTAGCTTTCCCCCTTGCTGATTCGGGGGATTCCATCATGAACCGTCATGTCGTTACCAAGGCTGGGCCGCTGGCGGCGGTTGCCATGCTTGCCTTGCTGCCATTGTTGCCGGCGCAGGCCGCTGAAGTCGTTGGTGGCACCGCGCCAACGGCGCCCTGCACCCAGGACGCCGCCACCGGTGCCATCGCCTGTCAGGACGGGAGCCGGGTGGGCAGCGACGGCCCTGCAGGCCCGAACATGCCGGGCTGGAGCAGCTCCGCTGGCGGACTGGGCAATGCCACCGGCAACACCGCCTTCGGGCAGGGCAGTTCGGTCGGTATGGGCGGGCAGGGCTCAAATGGCACCGCCGGGGGGACCGGTGGTATCGGTGGCAATGGAGGAACCTACAACCTGGCGTTCGGTACCAACAGCAGTGCGGGCAATGGTGGCAGCGGCGGCCAGGGCAGCGCGGGTGGCACGGGTGGCAATGGTGGCGCCGGCGGCAACTACAACATCGCGTTGGGCAATGGCAGCCAGGCCGGCAACGGCGGCAACGGCAATGACATGTGCTGTGGTTTCACGGCCCCCACGGGTGCTCCGGGCACGGACAACAACGTCGCCATCGGCAGGAACGCGGTAGCTGCCGGTGGTGGCTCGGTTGCGCTGGGCGCCGGCAGCAGCGATGAAGGCGCCGCCAACGTGGTCTCGGTGGGCTCGGCAAGTCTGAAAAGGCGCATAAGCAACGTGGCTGCTGGCATCAACGGCAGCGATGCGGTCAATCTCACCCAGCTGGGTGCGTTGGCAGCTGCGCTTGGCGGCAATGCGAGCTACGTTGGCGGCAGCTTCACCGCACCAAGCTACGTCGTTCAGAACGTCAGTTACCAACAGGTGGGGGCCGCACTGGGAGCGCTGGACAGCGCGTTGTCCACGCAGAACAGCAGCTTGGCCGCGATCGCTGCCAGCGGTGATGCGGCGACTCTGGTCTCTGCAATGCAGTACACAGACCAGCAGTTGGCTGGCGGCCAGGCCGTCGCCCTGCAAGCAGCGCAAGCCCATGCCGACGCAGGTGATACGGCAACCCTGGCGGCAGCCTCGGGCTATACCGACACCCGCGTGGCAGCGGTGCGTGCGGAAGTGAATGCCGGCGACAGTGCAACCCTGGCATCGGCCAACCAGTACACCGATACAGCGACGGCACAGTCGCTCGGCAGCGCGCGCGCGTATACCGATGCCGCCGTTGCCGCGTTCAGCGATGACTTCACCCGTTTCAACGATGGGGTGAATCGACGCCTGCATGATCAGGACAGGCGTATCGACCGCATGGGAGCGATGACATCGGCGATGACCAACATGGCGATGAATGCAGCCGGCGGGCAAAGCGCACGTGGTCGGGTTGCGGTGGGTGCGGGCTTCCAGGGCGGTGAGCAGGCATTGTCGGTCGGTTATGGGGTGCGCGTGGGGACGCGTGGCTCGTTCTCGTTGGGCGGCGCCTTCGGTGGCGGGGAGAAATCCGCAGGCCTTGGTTTTGGCCTCGATCTTTGATGCCGGCGCAGGCGAATGGACGGCTGCGCCTCATCGGTTGTGCGCAACGCACAAGGCGGGGAAACCAGCGACCGATCCGTCATGTCGCGGCAGGTGGTGAAACGGGCTGCGTCGAGAGCATGCTGCAGCCGATGGATCTTCCACGACGCCTGCATCCGCAACCTGGTTGAAGGGACCGCCGGCAGCGAGGCGTGGCGTGTGATCGTGCGCGAACAGCTGGCCATCCAGTCGCTATTGCAGCATTGAGCAGACCGGTTCCAGCCCAACCGGGGGCGGGGGCCGGCCGCCGGTTTAAACCTTTTCAATGCTTCCTGCATCCAAACCGGAAGTGGGTGTGCACAGCGCCCCGCTGCGACATACTCCTGCCGCCCACAACCGGAACCAGACAATGCAATTGGCCGCACCACGAGTCCTGCTGTGCCTGCTAGCCGTGCTTCTCGTCCATCCTCTATCCGCGCTCGCTGCAACGCGTGACGCTGCAGATGAGGCAACGCGTCGCTTCATCACCGTGACGATGAAGGAGCGTGGTATTCCAGGCATGCAGGTGGCGGTGGTCAAGGACGGTCGCGTGGTGTTTTCCGAAGCGCATGGCCTTGCCAACGTGGAGAACAAGGTGGCGGCGACAGCGAGCACCTTGTTCCCGATCAACTCCGCGACCAAGGCATTCACCGGTGTGGCGATCATGCAGCTGGTCGAGGCGGGGAAGGTGGATCTCGATGCTCCGCTATCCACCTACCTGCAGCAGCTGCCGGCCGCATGGCAGGGCATCCGCGTACGCCAGTTGCTTGCGCACACCTCCGGCCTGCCGGACATCGTCGATGCGGATGGACTTGTAGGCGGTGGCTCCGAAGCACAGGCATGGCAAGTGGTGGAGCAGCAGCCGGTGCAGGCGCTGCCCGGCGCGCAGTTCGTCTACAACCAGACCAACTATGGCTTGCTGGCCAGGATCATCGCCCAGCGCAGTGGCAAGACCTACGAGGGCTATCTGGCCTCTGGTCAGTTCGAGCCGTTGGGAATGGGCCACGTAACGTTCGGCGACAGCTATGACCTGGTGCCGAATGCGGCAACGATGTACAGCTTCTTCCCGCGCAGCAGCGATGCGGCCGATGCACCGCCACGGCTGTCGCACTGGTTTTATGACATGCCGCATGGTCTATGGGCTGGCGGCGGCATCCAGGCCAGCGCAGGGGATCTGGCGCAATGGTTGGCTGCCTTGTTGCAGCATCGCGTGTTGAGCGCGGACAGCCTTGCACGCATGTGGACGCCTGAGCGTTTGAACGACGGCAGTGTCGGTGCCTGGTCAGCAGGTTGGCCGGTGTCCGAAGCGCAGGGGCGGCGCCAGATCAGCAGCTTTGGCGGCGCACGCGCGGCGCTGTTGGTCTACCCGGATGAGGGCCTGGCTGTCGTGGTGTTGACCAACCTGGTCGGTGCCAACCCACAGCAGTTCACCGCACAGATCGCCGATTTCCACAGATAGCAGCGTAGTGCCGAGCCATGCTCGGCAGAAAAGCCAATGTAGTGCCGAGCCATGCTCGGCAGAAAAGCCAATGTAGTGCCGAGCCATGCTCGGCAGAAAGGCCAATGTAGTGCCGAGCCATGCTCGGCAAGAGGCTTCACCGGCAATGCCTCAGCCGAGCACGGCTCGGCTCTACAGGCTCCGACAGCAATCAGTACAGATCCATCGGGTCGACATCCAACGACCAACGCACGCGGCGTGCCTGCGGCAAGCCATAGGCCTGCAGCATCAGGCCATCCAGCGCTGCATGCAGCGGCCGCCGCTGATCGGCCGACAACAGCAACTGCGTGCGCTGGAAACCGGCGCGTCGCGGCATCGGTGCAGGCATCGGCCCAAAGCGTTCGACATCGTTCTGCTTGGGAAGCAGGTGCTTGAGCGCGGCAAGGAATTCATTGGCCTGCTCCACCTGCTTCGCCTCGGCACGCAGCATGGCCATATGCGCGAATGGCGGAAATCCAGCGGCCTCACGTTGCAGCAGTTCGGCGTCGGCAAAGGCGTGGTAACCACCGTTGACCAAGGTGTGCAGCAAGGCGTTATCCGGATGATGCGTCTGCAACCAGACCTCGCCCGGGCGCTCGGCGCGACCGGCGCGGCCGGCGACCTGGATCAATTGCTGGGCGAGTTTTTCACTGGCGCGGAAGTCGGCGGAGAACAGGCCTTCATCAATGCCAACCACGACCACCAAGGTCAGCTTCGGCAGGTCGTGGCCCTTGGCCAGGATCTGCGTGCCTACCAGGATGCCGGGTTGGTCTCCCAGCGTTGCCAGCGTCTGTTCCAGCGCATCGCGGCGACTGGTGGTGCTGCGGTCGATACGCAGCACCGGATAGTCCGGGAACAACTGCAGCAGACGTTCTTCCAGACGCTCGGTGCCAATACCCTGCGGCTGCAATGCCAGGCTGGCGCAATCCGGGCAGGCCAAGGGCACCGGTTGGCGTGCGCCGCAGTGGTGGCATTGCAGGCGGCGACCGCCACCATGCACGGTCATCGGCGTCTTGTGCAGCGGCGTGCTGCAGCGTTTGCATGGTGCGGTCCAGCCGCAGTCATGGCAGAGCAGTACCGGCGCATAACCGCGGCGGTTCTTGAACACCAATACCTGGCTGCCAGCTTTCAGGTGCTGCTCGATGCCAACCAATACTTCCGGTGACAGCCCATCCTGCAATGGTCGCTTGCGCACATCGAACACGCGCACACCCGGTGGTTTGGCATCCCCGGCGCGTTGCTGCAGGCGCAGATGGGTGTAACGGCCGCTGCGTGCGTTGTGCAACGATTCCAGCGACGGAGTTGCGCTGCCCAGCACCACCGGTACGTCCAGGGCCTTGCCGCGCACCATCGCGAAATCCCGTGCGTGGTAACGGATCCCATCCTGCTGCTTGTAGCTGCCATCGTGCTCTTCGTCGATGACGATCAGGCCAGCCTGCGGCAACGGGGTGAAGATCGCCGAACGCGTACCAACGATCACCCGCGCTTCGCCGCGCGAAGCGGCGGCCCACACACGTGCGCGCTCGTTGTCGTTCAAGCCCGAATGCAGCGCATGCACGGGAATGCCCAAGCGGCTGCGGAAACGATGCAGTGTCTGCGGGGTCAGGCCGATTTCCGGCACCAGCACCAGCGCCTGCTTGCCCTGCTGCAGGCAATGGCAGATCGCCTGCAGGTAGACCTCGGTCTTGCCGCTGCCGGTGACGCCATCGAGCAGGAAGGGCTGGAAACCGTCGGCTGCCTGCAGCGCATCGATCGCCGCTTGCTGCTGCGGATTCGGTTGCGGACCGGCGACGATGCGCGGTTGTGGAATCACCGCTGGCACTTCGATGCGCTGCGCGTGCTCACGCTTGAGCAGCGCGCGGGCGGCAGTGCGCCAGTCTTCCAGTTGCTCGTCCAGCAGATCTTCGTTGACTGCGCCGTCCAGCAGCAGTGTGGCCAGCCGTTGCGGGCGGGTACCGCTGCGCAGGCGGTCGTAACCGGCGCGACCGGCCTCGGTCAGTTCCCAGGCCCAGCCGTGGGTATCGGGCAGCGGATCGCCGCGGCGCAGCGGCGCCGGCAGCGCGGTGGCGCACACCTCGCCGAGCGGGGCGTGGGTGTAGCGCGCCAGCCAACGCAGCGACGCACTCAGCTCACCCTGCAGCAGCGCGCTGTCATCCAGCCATTGCAGGGCCGGGCGCAGGGCAGCTGGATCATCCCCCTGGCCGATCGACTCGACCACCCCGACCAGCTCGCGCGGGCCGAACGGCACCCGCAATCGCCGGCCAACATCCTCCTCCCGGGGCGGCGGGCTGCCGGCGGGGGGCAGGTAGTCGAACAGTTGCGGCAAGGGCACCGGCAGGGCGATGCGTAGGGTGGGGCAGGCAGGCATGCCGCCAGTTTAGCGGCAGCGGCCGGTTTGGCCTCCGCTATTTACCCTCGTCCAGATGCTGTGAAGTCCTGCATAAATGAGGCGTAAACGCTGGCTGCGCTTGGGAATTTATTCTTATCCACATTTCCTGTGGATAACTCTGTGGGCGAGTAATGTGCTCCACGCGCTCAGGGCGATGGATCAAGCCTCTGGGTCAACTTGGACAAAAAATAGCCACATTGAATTAGCCATTTAAATCAATGGCTTATCCGTGAAACAAAAACGAAACACAGTCTCGTGGAGCTGTGCGCGGCAGAAATGTCACAGCGTATTGACGCTGTGCACAAGTTGTTGCAGGCGCTTGCAGAATCGGCCCGGTGTTGGCCCGGGGCGTCTGCAGCACGGTGTGTGCTCGGTATCATCACGGCATGACGGAGTTCACATGATGGCTGCACCAGCCCCTCTTTCGCCGGCCGCAGCCAATGCTCTGTCCGCCTTCTTGCGCGGGGTGGAACGCCGCGCCCTGGTCGTTGCTGAATTGCAGGCTGGCGATGTTGCCGTCGGCGAGCGTGCCGTGGCGGTCGCCATGCGCGCCTTTGTCGGCCCCGCTGCGCAGTTGCTGATGGTCGAATGGCCGGCCCGCTTCTGGGGCCTGCTATGCAGCACCCCGCAATTGCTGAAGCCGGCCAACCCCGGCAGCTGGGAGCCGGAGCTGGCGCACCTGGGCAGCTTGGCGGCGGGCGAACGCCTGGCGCTGTTGCTGCGCATCGGCGCCGGCCTGGATGAAGCGGCGGCATCGGCAGTGCTGGGTGTGGATGCCAATGCCTATCGGCAGGCGCTGGCGGATGCCTGCCCCCTGGATGCCAGTGGTCGACCGGATGCCGCCAGCTGGCGCGCGTTGGCCGAGCAGGTGCAGGCCCGGATCCGTGATCTGTCGCCGCCGCGCCTGCAGCAGTTGGAGCAGCTGCGTGAATCGGTCATCACCGGTGCCTTGCCGTCACGCTCGGCGTCGAGCGCAGCCGCGCCCGCCACACCGCCTGCCGAAGACCTGCGCCGTCGCAAGCCGGCACCGCGCCGCAGGCAATCCAAACCCTGGACGCTGCGCACCTGGTTGCTGCTATGCCTGCCGCTGCTGTTGCTGGCGGTGGTCGCGCTGTGGTGGTGGCGTTCGCATACGCTGGTGGCCGCTTCACCGAATGAAGGCAACGGTCTGGTCGACAACGGTCCGGTACAGGTTGAGGAACTGCCTGACGACAGCACACCGGCCGGGCCGGGTGACGACCCGCACGCTGCGGCCGACGCGCTGATGCTGGCCGATCCCGCCCTGGACACAGCCAGGGATGCCGACTTCCATGCCTGGTATGCGGCCGGTGGCCCGATCCCGGTG
The DNA here is from genome assembly GCF_030549615.1 of Stenotrophomonas sp. 610A2. NCBI lineage: Bacteria > Pseudomonadati > Pseudomonadota > Gammaproteobacteria > Lysobacterales > Lysobacteraceae > Stenotrophomonas > Stenotrophomonas pigmentata. The sequence continues at coordinate 4,202,824 of NZ_CP130832.1, read as the reverse complement.
GACGAGTCGCAGCCGCAGCCGAGTCGTCCAGAGCCGGCCGGTGCAGCCTTGGAGACGACAGATGCGGATGAGTAAGTTGGGTTTGGCCGGTCTGGTCCTGTTCCTCGCCCTGCCATTGCATGCCGCCGCGCCAACCGCGGTGCCGATCATGCCGTCCGCACCCGATGCCAGCAGCGCGGTCGGCACGCAGCACAGTTGGGCTTCGATGAGCCCGGCGCAGCGGCGCGAGGTTCGCAGCCGCTACGCGGCCTGGCAGGCACTGCCGGACAGCGAACGACAACGCATCCGCCAGGCGGCGGCGACGCTGGCGGCGCTGCCTGCTGAGCAGCGCCAAGCCCTGCGTGCACGCTACATGGACATCGACAAGATGCACCGCGACGGGTGGTTGCTTGGCCCGCAGCTCGGGGCCTTGTATCCGCGCCTGCAGCCGTTGTTTGGCTACTTGCCAGCGGCCGAACGCGAGCCGGTGATTGCCTTGTTGCGCCAGCTCACTGCCGGCCAGCTGGAGCAGTTGAGCCTGATCTCGCAGCGCACGCCTCCGCAGCAGCGCGACGAGCTGCGCACCCAGCTGCTGGCCTTGGCGCCGGCCCAGCGCGATGCCTGGTTGCGTGAAAAAGTGGGCGGCTGAGTTCTACGCACTGTTGTCCCACGCCGCTCGTTCATCCGCGGTGCGGCGGCATGGCAGCGCTGCCACGTTAGAATAGGCGCACTCCGCAACCCGGCATCTGTGCGCTTCCTGCGCCGGCCGTAGTCCGCGTCCCTGTGTTTTATGTCCATGTCTCCCGCCACGCCGCGCTTCATGCAAGAAGTGCGGACGACCGGTCTGCTCGCCCTGCCTCTGGTGCTGGGCCACGTTTCCACCGGTCTTATCGCCTTTGTCGACAACACCATTGCCGGTCACCACGGCACCGATACCTTTGCTGCGGTCAGCATCGGTACCGCCCTGCTATGGCTGCCGATGCTGGTGCCGATCGGCACCTTGATCTCGCTCACCGCCTCGGTATCGCAGCTGCACGGCGCTGGCCGTGATCGCGAAATCGGCCCCTTGTTCCGCCAGGCACTGTGGCTGGGCGTGGGCTTGAGCGCGCTGATGTTCCTGTTCCTCAGCGTGGTGCCTGTCTTCCTGCCTGCGTTCGGTATTGCCCCTGAAATCGTGCCCGGTGCTACCGACTTCCTGCATGCCATCCGTTGGGGCGTGCCGGCGCTGACCCTGTACTTCTGCATGCGCTATCTCAGTGAAGGCATGCATTGGACCTTGCCGACGATGTTGATCGGTTTCGGTGGCCTGCTGGTGCTGGGGCCATTGGGCTATGCGCTGTGCAACGGCAAGTTCGGCTTCCCCGAGCTGGGCGCCGCAGGCCTGGGCATCGCGTCTTCGGTGACCATGTGGGTGCAGGCGCTGGCCTTTGCGACCTACCTGTGGACCACCAAGCGTTTCGCCCACCTGCAGTTGTTCAGCCACTTCGAACTGCCGCGTCCGCGTGCGATCTGGGACCTGCTGCGTACCGGTCTGCCGATTGGCATCACCGTGTTGATGGAAGGCGGTCTGTTCATCATCACCGCGCTGCTGATCGGCCGTATCGGTGCCACCGAGGCCAGTGCCCACCAGATCGCGATCAACGTGGCGCAGCTGTGCTTCATGATCCCGATGGGCGTGGCCGAAGCTACTACCGTGCGGGTCGGCCATGCCGTCGGCAGCAACGATCCGCTGGGCGTGCGCCGCGCAACCTGGGCCGGCTACGCCATCGTGCTGGTGACCCAGGTGGTATCGATCACCGCCTTGCTGCTCGGCCATGACGCGGTGGTCGGCCTGTATACCGATGACCTTGCGGTGGCCGCGTTGGCCTCCACCTTGTTGTTGTATGCGGCCACCTTCCAGATCCCCGATGGCATCCAGGTGTTGTCGGCCGGTGCCCTGCGTGGGCTCAAGGACACCCGCGTGCCGATGTTCATCGCCATGTTCGCCTATTGGGGCGTGGGCATGCCGGTCGGTGCCGGGCTTGGACTGGGTCTGGGCTGGGGACCGCAGGGCATGTGGATCGGCCTGATCCTTGGTTTGACCGTGGCCGCGGTGCTGTTGGGCTGGCGGCTGCGGGTCAGCAGCGGCCGGCTGATCACCCAGGCAGCCCCCTGACTTAAAGGCCATGCCGGCAGCGTCCGGTTATGCGTATCCTGACTTGCAACCAGCCCCAACCGGAGCGTCCATGAATCCCCCTCCAGTGCCACGCCGCAATCCCGTTGCCAGCTTCTTCATCGGCATCTGGGACGTGATGAACTTCACCCGCCGGTTGATCCTCAACCTGCTGTTCTTCGGCCTGTTGTTCCTGATCCTTATCGGCTTGATGGTCGCCGTGGGCAAGGGCGCTTCATCGACGACGCTGCTGCAGGAAGGCACCACCCTGGTGATTGCACCGGAAGGGCGGCTGGTCGAGCAGTACAGCACCGACCCGCTCAGCCGTGCGCTGGGCAAGGCGCTGGGTGAAACCAATGCCGAAGAGCTGCAGCTGCGCGACCTGATCCGCGCCATCGAAGCGGCCAAGGACGACAAGAAGATCAACCGCGTGGTGCTGCAGCTGGACAAGCTGCAGCCCAGTGGCTTCGCCTCGATGCGTGAAGTGACCGCCGCGCTGCAGGATCTGCGTGCGGCCAAGAAGCAGGTCGTCGCCTTCAGCGAGAACATGGGCCAGTCGCAGTACCTGCTGGCCGCGCAGGCCGATGAGGTCTACCTGGATCCGATGGGCGGCCTGTTGCTGGAAGGCCTTGGCCGTTACCGCCAGTATTTCCGCAGCGGCCTGCAGGACAAGCTGGGCGTGGACGTGCACCTGTTCAAGGTTGGTGAGTTCAAGTCTGCCGCCGAGCCCTACGTGCTCGATGCTGCCTCGCCGCAGGCCAAGGAAGCCGACCTGTTCTGGATGAACGACGTGTGGCAGCGCTACCTGGGCGACATCGCCAAGGCACGCAAGCTGGACGCAGCACAGTTGGCTGCTGGCATCGACACGCTGCCGGAAGGCATTGCCGCCGCCGAAGGCGACCTTGCCCGCTTCGCCCTGCAGCAGAAGCTGGTGGACGGCCTGAAGACCCGCGAGGAAGTGGACGCCTTGTTGACCGAGCGTGGCGTGGCCGACGGTGATGCCGATGGCGGCTATCGCCAGATCGGCCTGGGTGACTACCTCACCCAGATCGATGCACGCCGCTCGCCGGTGGATTCGCGTCCGCAGGTGGCCGTGGTGGTGGCCGAAGGTGAGATCTCCGGCGGTGACCTGCCGGCTGGCCGCATTGGTGGCGTGTCGACCTCGGCATTGCTGCGCGAAGCCCGCGACGATGACGACGTGAAGGCCGTGGTCCTGCGCGTGGATTCGCCGGGCGGTGAAGTATTCGCCTCCGAGCAGATCCGCCGCGAAGTGGAAGCACTCAAGGCCGCCGGCAAGCCGGTGGTGGTATCGATGGGTGACATGGCTGCATCCGGTGGTTACTGGATCAGCATGAACGCCGACCGCATCTATGCCGACGAATCCACCATCACCGGCTCGATCGGCATCTTCGGCATGATCCCGAACTTCGCCCGCAGCCTGGACAAGATCGGCGTGCATACCGACGGTGTCGGCACCACCCGTTTTGCCGGCGCGTTCGACGTGACCCGGCCGATGGACCCGGCCGTTGGCCAGGTGATCCAGTCGGTGATCAACAAGGGCTACGCCGATTTCACCGGCAAGGTTGCAGCGGCACGCAACAAGCCGGTTGAAGCGGTGGACGAAGTCGCACGCGGCCGCGTGTGGAGCGGTGCGCAGGCCAAGGAACGAGGTCTGGTCGATGCCTTCGGTGGTTTGAAGGCAGCGGTTGAACATGCCGCGACGCTGGCCAAGCTGGGTGACTCCGACAAGTTCCGCGTGCGTTACATCGAGAAGGCAGCCACCCCGTTCGCGCAGTTCATGACCGGCTTCGCCGGCAGCCGCGCCGGCGCCTGGATGCTGGCCGACTCGGGCATGGCGCGCATGCTGATCGCCAAGCAGATGCCGGAGCTGGACACCCAGCTGCGCTTCGTCGAAGACGCAGTGAAGGACCGCAACGGCGCACCGGTGAAGTCGCTGGCGTATTGCTTCTGCGGTTTGTAAGCGAATCTGTGTGATGTGAAACGACAACGCCGCCCAAGGGCGGCGTTGTTGTTTGTCATGTAGTGCCGAGCCATGCTCGGCAGAGGCTTCACCGATAACGCCCAATGCCGAGCATGGCTCGGCACTACATGTGGGTCTTTGCGGTAAAGCCCCTGCCGAGCATGGCTCGGCACTACAGGTGCTGTGCTATTTGGCGGTATCGGCGGCGCCAATCGCCGCATCCAACTCAGCCTGCTGCGCCTTGCTGGCCTGCTCGGCCGCCGCAGCTGTCGCCTTGGCCTGATCCAGGTCCTTCTTCATCGCATCACGCAGCGCCGTGGCCTGCGGATCGGGACGACGCTCGGTGTCCGACGCTTGTGGCTTGCACGCTGCCAGCGCAAGCAGCAACGGCACCATCAACAGGGAAAGACGCTTCATCGGCATGCTCCGCTGGGCTCAGGCGGCTATCCTAGCCCCATCTTCCCGCTGCGTCCTTTCACGGACGCCGCACCCAGCATCGATGAGGAAACACTATGAACCAGCAGCGTTGGCGCCTGGATGGGCAAACCGCCTTGGTCACGGGTGCCAGTGCCGGTATCGGCCTGGCAATTGCACGCGAGCTGCTGGGTTTCGGTGCCGATGTGCTGATCGTCGGGCGCGATGCCGATGCACTGGAAACCGCGCGCGATGAACTGGCCGACACATTTCCCGAGCGTGCCATCCATGCACTTTCCGCCGACGTCAGTGACGACCAGGATCGGCAGGAAATCCTCGATTGGGTCGAAGACCACAGCGATGGCCTGAACATCCTGGTCAACAACGCTGGTGGCAACACCACCAAGGCGGCAACCGAGTATTCCGAAGACGAATGGCGTGGCATCTTCGAGACCAATCTTTTCTCGGCGTTCGAGCTGTGCCGCTATGCGCACCCGTTGCTGACCCGCCATGCCTCCTCGGCCATCGTCAACGTTGGCAGCGTCTCCGGCATTACCCATGTGCGCAGCGGCGTTGTCTACGGCATGACCAAGGCGGCGATGCAGCAGATGACCCGCAACCTGGCCTGTGAATGGGCCGAGGACGGCATCCGCGTCAACTCGGTGGCGCCGTGGTACATCCGCACCCGCCGTACTTCCGGGCCGTTGTCCGATGCCGATTACTACGATGAAGTGATCGCGCGTACGCCGATGCGCCGCATCGGTGAACCGGAGGAAGTAGCGGCGGCGGTGAGCTTCCTGTGCCTGCCGGCGTCGAGCTATGTCACCGGCGAATGCATCGCGGTGGACGGTGGCTTCCTGCGTTACGGCTTCTGAATCCCGCAGTCGCTGCCGTCGAGCAGCGATTGCAGGCGTTTATGCTTCTTCTGCAGTGCCTCGGCCTGGCTTGGCGAGGCGAAGCGCCACTCCGATTCGGCTTCGTCCACCCATTGTTGCCAGGTGGCGCAGCGCTGCAGCGGATCGACTGCGGTGCAGGTATCGCGCACTACTTCGCAGGCATCACCGGCACCGGTGTTGGGGTTGCCGTCCAGGCCGGTGACCTGCATCGCCACGCAGCGCGATGGCGGCTCACTGCTTTCGCTGAAGTAGGTCTGGCCTTCGCGGGTGCGGCATTGGAACAGTTCGGGCAGCGGCACGGCGGGCGCTGCTGCAGTTGCCTTTGCTGGTGCAGGAGCCGGAGCCGGTGTTGCAACAGCCGAGGCTGGCGCGGCATGCAATTGCGGCAGCACGGCGGGTGCCGGACTTGCAAGCGCTGGCGGCGGTGGCGGGTTTTCCACCGCCTGCATGACTTTTCTGCTCTGCAGCTGCGTGCCTTTGGGGCAGGGCATGTTCTGCACGGTAAGTGCGCCGCTGGCATCGGTGCAGCGATAGAACACGACCTCGCCGGCGTGTGCGGTGGGGCCGGCCAGAAGCATCAGCAGGATCAAGCCGCGCATCAGATTCCCCCGCAGTCCTGCTCGAGTCGCGCATCGATACCGCGTTGCTCGCGCGTCAATTCCTGGCGCTCGCTTTGCAGCGCGCTGTTGTAGCGACGGATCAATTCCCAGCGGCGGTCGCGCAGCCGTGCGCAGACTTCCTGCGGCGGCAAGGCATGGCAGCTGTCGCGCACAAGCACCGACCCCATCGGCACCGCGACGCCTGCCTGCCACGGAATACCGCCGCCAGCGGGCGGGCGCGGCGGGCGTGGACCGCCATTGCCAGGGCCGTGATGACGCGGGTAGGCATAACCCCAGGTTGGCACCCAGCGCGGATTACCGTCGTTGTTGTCGCTGGTATAGCGCTCACCTTCCTCGGTGACGCATTCGTACATCGGCTGTGGCGGCTGCACCGTGACCACCCGCACCTCGCGCTGGATGAGCGGTGCCGTCGTCGGAGCTGGTGTTGTTGCAGCTGTGCGCGCTGGCGGGTCCTTTGGCCGCGCCATGTCCAGCACCTGCTGCTGATGTGACTTGGTGCAGGGTGCATCCTGCAACGACACCGCACCGTTGCTGCCAACGCAGCGGTAGATGCGAACGTTGTCCGCCGAGCTGGTGGGAGGCGGATCAACCGCCAAGGCCGCGACGGGCAACCAGATCAGGCAACCGAGCAGGGGCAGGCGAGGGCGCATGGTGGCAGTGTGCCACGGGCGCAGCCGGGGTGGTTGTGGGAGCGGCGTCAGCCGCGAAGCTGGCAGTGTTGCCGGCCGCGCTCCTGTGTAGAGCCGAGCCATGCTCGGCTGAGGCATTACCGGTGAAGCCCCTGCCGAGCATGGCTCGGCACTACGCTTGTGCCCCCTCCCTTTGGCGTAGCCAAGGGGAGGGTTGGGGAGGGGTTGGTTTTTCGGCTTTTCAGTCGCGCAGGACTTCGCCGGTGGCGGCCACGCGGATGCGGGTAGGTTGGGACAGGCCGCCGGTGGCACCGTCCAGCAAGCCGTCCAGCAGGTCCAGCAGGGCCGGGTCCAGCTGTCCGCGGGAGCGCGCCGGGGGCTCACCGGCAAGGTTGGCACTGGTCGAGACCAGCGGGCCGCCCCAGGCCTTGCACAGGGCCTGTACCAGCGGATGGGCGGTGACCCGCACGGCGATGCCGGTGTGCTCGCCGGTTATCCAGCGTGGCGCACGTGGGCCGGCTGGGACGATCCAGGTGTTGGCGCCGGGCCAGCTGTCCCGCACTGCTTGCCGGCGGTCGTCTGCCAAGGCGTCCAACTGCACCCAGCCTTCCAGCTGCTGCGGGCTGGCGGCGATCAGGATCATGCCTTTCTCGACCGGGCGTTGCTTCAGCGCCAGCAGCTTCATCACCGCGGTTTCGTTGGAAGGATCACAGCCCAGGCCCCAGACCGCTTCGGTCGGGTAGGCGATCACGCCGCCGGCCTTGAGGGCAGGGACAACACTGTGCAGGTCGAGTTCGAGCATGGTCAGCACCGTTGGAGGGCCAGTGCGTTCGATGGCGCTGGTCCGCGAAAGGACGCAAAGCAAAGGCCGCCCGGTGGGCGGCCTGCTGCGGGTGGTGCTGATTATCCGCTTGTTGGCGGGGGAGGGGATGAAAGCCGGTGTAGTGCTGCTTCCTGATTCCGGGTGGTAAGGCCGACCCTCTTCCGCCCTTCGGGCACCTTCTCCCGGAGGGAGAAGGAAAAAGCTGCAGATCAGAAGGGTGGTGCGTCGTCGGCGGCCGACTTCTTCACTGCCTTCTTGGCGACGGCTTTCTTCGTTGCCTTCTTTGCTGCGGTCTTCTTGGTCGCTGCTTTCTTGGTTGCCGCCTTCTTGGCCGGGGCCTTCTTTGCGGCGGCCTTCTTCGGTGCGGCTTCCTTCTTGACCGTGGTCTTCTTGGCGGCCTTCTTGCCAAAGCCCTTGCGCACCGGCTTGCCGGTGTCGGCCATCAGCTGCTCGACCTCAGCCAGGGTCAGCGAGGCGGGTTCGCGGTCCTTGGGGATCTTGCCGTTCATCTTGCCGTCGCTGATGTAGGGGCCGAAGCGACCGTTCAACACCTGGATGTCCGAACCCTCGAACTCCTTGATGATGCGGTTGCGTGCGATCTCTTCCTTCTCTTCGATCAGGAAAACGGCGCGGGCCAGGTCGATCTTGTACGGGTCGTCTTCCTTGGTCAGCGAGGCATAGGTGCTGCCGCGTTTGGCGAACGGCCCGAAGCGGCCGATGCCGACGGTGACTTCCTCGCCATTGGCGTCGGCGCCGAGCTTGCGCGGCATGTCGAACAGCTTCAGTGCTTCTTCCAGCGAGATCGAGTAAATGCTCTGGCCCGGCTGCAGTGAGGCGAACTTGGGCTTCTCTTCGTCTTCGACGGTGCCGATCTGCACCATCGGGCCGAAGCGGCCGATACGTGCGGTGACGTCCTTGCCGCTGACCGGGTCCGGTCCGAGCACGCGCGCGCTGCCGGCGTCGGTACGGTCCAGCGATTCGCTCTTGTCGGTGACCAGTTCCTTGAACGGGCCCCAGAAGCGCTCCATCAGCGGCACCCACTCTTCCTCGCCACGCGACACCGCATCCAGCTCGTCCTCGAGCTTGGCGGTGAAGTCGTAATCGACGTACTGGGTGAAGTGGCTGGACAGGAACTTGCTGACCGCGCGGCCGACGTCGGTCGGCTTGAAGCTGCGGCCCTCCATCTCGGTGTACTTGCGGAACAGCAGGGTCTGGATGATCGAGGCGTAGGTGGACGGACGGCCGATGCCGTATTCCTCAAGTGCCTTGACCAGCGCCGCTTCGGTGTAACGCGGCGGCGGCTGGGTGAAGTGCTGGTCGGCGACGATGCGGTCCAGCGGCACGCGGTCGCCGGGCTTCATCAGCGGCAGCTTGCGGCCCTCGTCCTCGTCCTCGGCGCTCTTGCTGTCCTTGCCTTCCTCGTACACGGCAAGGAAGCCGGGCACCACCACGGTGGTGCCGCTGGCGCGGAACACGTGCTCGCTACCGGCCGACAGGTCGACGCTGACGGTGTTCAAGGTGGCCGGGATCATCTGGCAGGCGACGGCGCGCTTCCAGATCAGCTCGTACAGCTTGCGCTCATCGTCGGTGAGGTACTTGCCCACCTGTGCCGGGGTGCGCAACGCGGAGGTCGGGCGCACGGCTTCGTGGGCTTCCTGCGCGTTCTTGGATTTGGTGGTGTAGGTGTTGGGCTTGTCCGGCAGCGAACTGATGCCGTAATCGCGGGCGATCACGTCGCGGATCTCGGCCAGCGCATCCTGCGACAGGCTCACCGAGTCGGTACGCATGTACGTGATCAGGCCGACCGTGCCCTCATCGCCGATGTTCACGCCTTCATAGAGCTTCTGCGCCACCTGCATGGTCTTGCGGGTGGTGAAGCCGAGCTTGCGCGAGGCTTCCTGCTGCAGCGTGGAGGTGGTGAACGGCGCGGCCGGGCGGCGCTTGCGCTCCTTGCTGGCGACGTCGGTGACGTGCAGCGAACCCTGTGCGGCCTGCTGGATGCGCAGGCGCGCGGCCTCCGCGGTGTCGCCGTCGGTGATGGTGAACTGCTCGAACTTCTGCCCGTCCAGCTTGATCAGGCGCGCGTTGAAGTGCTGCGAAGGATGCGCGCAGGCGGCCTCGATGCTCCAGTACTCGCGCGAGATGAAGGCTTCGATCTCTTCCTCGCGCTCGACGATCATGCGCAGCGCCGGGCTCTGCACGCGGCCAGCGGACAGGCCGCGCTGCACCTTGCGCCACAGCACCGGCGACAGGTTGAAGCCGACCAGGTAATCAAGCGCGCGACGCGCCTGCTGGGCATCAACCAGGTCCGAGGCGATTTCACGTGGCTGGGCAATCGCTTCCTTGATCGCTCGCGGGGTGATTTCGGTGAACACCACGCGCTGCATCGGCTTGCCGTCGGACAGGCCGCGCTGCTTCAGGATCTCGGCGATATGCCAGCTGATGGCCTCACCCTCGCGATCCGGGTCAGTCGCCAGCAGGATGTCATCGGCGCCCTTTGCGGCTTTTGCGATGGCTTCGACGTGCTTCTCGTTCTTCTCGATCAGGTCGTAGCGCATGGCGAACCCGTTCTCGGGGTCGACCGCGCCTTCCTTGGGAACCAGGTCACGCACATGCCCATACGAGGCCAGAACCGTGTAGTCCTTGCCGAGGTATTTATTGATCGTCTTGGCCTTGGCCGGTGATTCGACGATGAGCAGGTGCTTGGGCATGTCAGTACATTCTTGGGGCGGAACGCCCTTGTGGGGGCGCTAGGGTGGCTTAAACCGGGACGATAGTGAAGCCGATGTTTGGGTTGTGCATAAGCCGACGCCCGGGTTGCGGCCCGGGCGTTCAGCTTGGTTCCTTATTAGAGGAATCATGCCAGAGGGGCTTGTGTCAAGCCGCCCCCGGCAATTTGTCAGTTGAAGCCAGCTGCGGCAATGCCAATGATCACCACCAGCCCGATCAGGCAAAGCAGGCCCAGGCCGACCAGCGACAGGATCACGATGGTGACCGTGCCCAGGCCCTGCTGCTGCCACTCCGGGTGCTCGGTGAACGCGAACTTGTCCACCACCAGGGTGTCGCAGATGATGTCGTGCAAGGCCTGCTTGCGCTCGGTGAAGGCGGCCATGACGAAGCCGATGCACAGGGTGATGCTGCTCAGGATGTAGGCGAAGAAGCGGCCCACGGCGCGGCCCAGGGTCAGGCGTTCGCCGTTGCTGCGCACCACCTTGATGCCCACCGCCATCTTGCCCAGCGTGGCCTGGTACTTGGACGAATGCATCCAGGCCGGATACATCAGGTTGCCGGCGAAGATGAACAGATAGCCCACGCCCATGGTCACCAACATGCCAATGGAGCCTGCGGCCGAATCCGAGCTACCGGACACGCCACCGACAATCGCGCCGAGGATGCTCAGCGGGATCAGCACGATGTAGGTGAAAACGGTCATGACCACGTAGTCGATGAAGTAGGCGGCCACGCGCTTCCAGAAGCCTGCCTGCACCACCAGCCCGCCCTGCACGGCGGCGGGATCGACATCCTGCGGACGGCTGGCTGGCGCGGTGTAAGGCGAATAGGCCTCGGCAGCGGCAGCGCGCGCGGCGACGGCCTCGCCGCTTTCGATCGCGGCGTAGTCCTGGCGCAGGTCGATGCCGGTGTTGGCCTGGGTGATCAACTGCAGTTCGTCGGCGACGGCGGAGAGCGGCTGCCATTGCTGCATGCCTTCACGCCAGACCAAAGTGCCCAGGTCCATCTCGCCTGCGCGGAATTTCTCGCGGAGTGCTTCCGCTTCAATCGGACCATGCCGCTCGCGCTGGGCATCAGCGTAGTACCACTGGCTCATCTTTTTCCCCGTAAAAGTTCTGAACGCTACCAATCAGCCGCGACAGTCGATCGGCAGGTATTTGTCATCGACATCGGAACTGCATTCCCAGCTGTCGGCCTGCATATCGTAGTCGAGCCAGATGCTTTTGCCGTCAAGTTGCGAATGAGACGGAACCCGCAGGAAGGCTTCCAGCCCGCAATGCCCCTCTTCAAAGCGGCCGACATGGACCTGGGCGACATCACCACTGGCGTAGCTTTCCGGGGTGCCGAAGCCTTCGTCATCATTGATCGGGCAGCGCTGGTTGGCGGCGACGAACTCAGCCACCTGATGTTTCAAGCCCAGCATCTGCCCTGAAACCATCGTTGTCTTGGAGCGCATCACATACTGCTGGTAGGCGGGCATGGCGATGGCCGCCAGGATGGCGAGGATGGCAATCAGGATCACGCCGACTACCGCAGCAATGATGCCGGCGATCGCGCAGCCGGACAGACCCTGCCGGGGCAGCGCGGCGGCCGTGGTGTGGATGGTCTGCACGCCCGGCGGCAGTGACGGCGGCACTGCCGGCGCGGCTGCCGGTTCGGCGTGCTGCAGGTCCAGGCCGAGCTCGCCGGCAAATTCGCGCAGCGGCCGCCAGTCGCCGGTGCCTTCGCGCCAGACCAGGGTGTCCTCGTCTATGCGACGGGACTGGAACAGCTCGACGATGTTGTCATCGGTGATCGGGCCGCGACGTTCGCGGTTGCCCTCGGCGTAGAACCATTGGCTCACGTAGGTGTTGTCCTTATGCATCCCTGCACGCCGGTTTTGGGCTTAGTGCAGGGGTTCGGGTTCGTCGACAAACATCTGGGTTTCCATCCAGGCATAGGCGGCTTCCGCGCCGGGCTGGTTGAACAGCACCATCAGTACCACCCACTTCAGGTCGTCCAGGTCCAGCTCGTCCTGGTCCAGTGCCATGGCACGGTCGAGCACCAGTTCGCGCTGGTCGGCGTCGAGCACGCGCTGCTGTTCCAGGAACAACAGGAAGCCACGGCTCTCCACGTCCAGCTTGTCGAGCTCGGGGCCGTGGAACACACGTACCGGCCCGTCAACGCGTGGTTGGGCCACGGCTGGGCGTTGTTCGGCCAAGGCATCGAGCCAATCGAAGGCCTTGTTGATTTCGGCGGGACTGAAACCGGCCTGGATCAGGCCGTTCTGTAGCGAGTCGCGGTCTCGGATGAGATCAGCGTCTTCGCTGAAGTAGTGTTCAAACAGGTACAGCAGGACGTCCAGGATGCTCTCTTTCATTGCCCCTCGGCCTGCGCCATTGGCGCTGTGGAGGTGAAGAAACTTTCAGGTGCGGGTGTAGCGGCCGTGCGCGGACGACACCCTGCCTTCCAATTCCATGAGCAGCAGCATGGAGGACAGGCTGGCGGCCGTCAATCCAGTGCGCTCGATCAGTAAATCCATACCGGTTGGGTCATAACCCAAGGCGTCCCACAATCGCTGGTAGTCCGGGTCCGGTGGCGTGACGGCCGGGTGCTGGCCGGACGGTACCGCTGAGATGGGGGTCTGGAGCCGGGTTTGCAAGGCACAGGCCAGTTCGCCGGCCAGATTGGCCACGCCTTCAAGAATGTCGTTGCTCTGTGTCACCAGGGTTGCACCTTGGCGTATCAGCCGGTGGCAGCCGCGTGCCATCGGGTTGTGGATGGAGCCGGGCACGGCAAATATCTCGCGGCCGGCCTCGCTGGCCAGGCGCGCGGTGATCAGGGCGCCGGAGCGTTCGGCGGCCTCGATGACCACCGTCCCCAATGCCAGCGCCGCCAGCAAGCGGTTGCGGGCGGGGAACTGGCCGCTGCGCGGCACCGTACCGGGCGGGTACTCGCTGACAACCACGCCTTCGGCGGCAATCTGCGCCTGCAACTGGCGGTGATGGCGCGGATAGGCCAGATCCGGGCCGGTGCCGATCACCGCATAGGTGCTGCCACCGCAGGCCATTGCCGCCCGATGCGCCGCCGCGTCGATGCCGGCCGCCAGCCCGCTGGCGATGGTGAGGCCCGCGCCAGCCAGGGCGGTGGAGAAGTCGCGGGCGATATCGCGGCCGCCGGCAGTGGGAATGCGGCTGCCGACGATGGCAATTGCCGGTTGCCAGAGCAGGGTCGGGTCGCCGGCCAGGAACAGGGCCATGGGGGGATTCGGGCTGTCGCGCAGTAGCGGTGGGTAGTCCGGGTCGCGCCAGCCGACCAGGTGATGCGCGTCGGCCTGCAGCCAGTCATCGGCCTTGTTCCAGGTGTCCGTATCGGGACGCGACAGTGCCAGGCACTGCGCCGAAGTGCAGCCGGCGGCGCGCCACTGCGCGGGGCCGGCAGCCAGCGCAGCCGCGCTGCTGTCGTATTGATCAAGCAGTCGACGCAGCGGTTCGAGGGGGCCGCCGGCCAGCGCCAGGGTCAGCAGCGCAGGGCAATAGGCCGGAGTGGGGGCAGACAGGGTGGGTGATGGGTGCATGCCCCAGCCTGCCGCCGCAAACAACAACGGCGCCCTCGGGCGCCGTTGTCTTGGATCGTAAGGCTAGCCCGCAGCTGCTTACTGGGCGTCCGGGTGCTTCAGCTCATAGCCAAGGCGTGCCGGCTTGGTGCCTTCCATGATCAGTGCATAGCTGACCTTGTCGAAGGTACGGAACACCATCGCATGGGCAGCGTACTCGTCAGGCAGGGTGACCCGTCCGGTGCCGGTCTTCAAGGCATCGTCCGCACGTGAGGTTTGCGCGTGCTGGATGCGGTCGGTGACGTAGCTGCCGCTGCGCCAGACCGAGAACACCGTGCCGTTGTTGATGCCTTCGCGTGCGCCGCCGGAGATGGCGATCACGTCGCGCGGGCCGCCGCTGGTGAAGGTGTCGGTCACCGCGAGCACGCGCAGCTGGCCCGGTACCACGGCGTTGGCCGGCGCATGCGGAACAAACTGCAGGTCATACGGGTTGATCTGCACCGGCATCAGGCGGTCGCCCCTGCGCACTTCGCTGCCACTGTCTTCGAGCTGCAGCGTGGAGGCCTGGACATTGCCGCTGGCAACCTGGGTCAGGGTGCCGACGTTGACCTTGGCCAACTCATAGCCAAGGAACTCGTTGCGGTCATTGGAGGCAACATAGTTGCTCCAGATGTTGCCGGTGCCCGGCGTGACCTTGCCGCGGCTGTCCAGGTCATCCGTGGGCTTGGGCTGGCCAAAACGCACGGTCGGGCGCAGCACCATGTAGCGCTGGCCGGGCTGGGCGTTGTCCAGGCCGGTTACGTATGCCTTCTGTCCGGCGCTGGCGCGCAGGCGGTTGTCTTCCAGGCCGACCACATAGGGCAGGTCCTCGAAGCTGTCCACCACGTTCAGGTTCTTAAGGAAAGGCTCAACGTCCGCCAGCGGTACGCCGGTGATCGGAGCCTCCTGGCGCGGGCCGGCCTGGGCCGTTACCCGGTCCAGATAGGCCAAGCTCAGAACGTCCCCCGGATAGATCAGGTGCGGGTTCTTGACCTGCGGGTTGGCCTGCCAGATTTCCGGCCAAAGCCACGGCTTTTTCAGGAAACGTGCCGATATGTCCCACAAAGTATCGCCCTTGCGCACCACGTAGGTGTCAGGGTGCGTACCGTTCATTTCGACGGCCACGGCATAGGTCGTGACGGTCAGCATCGCCACGGCGGCGACCGTACGTATTTGTTTCAACATGGTTGCGATCTGCCTGATTCCCCAACAGGTTGTCGCACTATATTGCAGAAACGGGGGCGCCGGGCAAGCGCAGGCGGTAGAATTGCGACATCTTGCCGAAATTGAACGGCATCCCCAGATCGGTACCACCATGGCCCTCCTGCCCATTCTTGAGTTCCCAGACCCGCGCCTGCGCACCAAGGCAGCCCTTGTCGAGGCTGCAGAAGTGACCACGCCGGCCTTCCAGCAGTTGATCGACGACATGCTGCAGACCATGTACGACGCCCCGGGCATCGGCCTGGCTGCCAGCCAGGTGGACGTCCATAAGCGCTTCATGGTCATCGACGTCAGCGAAGAGCACAACGCGCCGCAGGTTTTCATCAACCCGCAGATCGTCAGCGCCAGCGAAGGCGGCCGCGTCTACCAGGAAGGCTGCCTGTCAGTGCCGGGCATCTATGCCGATGTCACCCGTGCCGATTCCATCGTGGTGCGCTTCCTGGACCGCGAAGGCAAGCAGCAGGAGCTGGCGGCCGACGAGCTGCTGGCCACCTGCATCCAGCACGAAATGGATCACCTGGATGGCAAGCTGTTCATTGACTACCTCTCGCCGCTCAAGCGCGAGATGGTGCGCAAGAAGCTGGCCAAGTCGCGCAAGCACGTCGCCTGATTTGAGGCGGGGATCGGGGGCCCGGGATTGGAGAGGCATGAATTGCTGCGTTTCTTCCAGTCCCGGCGTTCTGTTCTGTATCCCTGACCTGCACGTTCTTTCTTTCGATCCGCGATTGGTAGCAGCCACCGCTGCGCTGCTTTTGCCAAGCCCGGATCCCGAATACCGAATCCCCGCCCTATGAGAATCATCTTCGCCGGTACGCCGGAATTTGCCGTTGCCTCGCTGGGTGCAGCCGCGCGCCAGCATGAAGTGGTGGCGGTCTATACCCAGCCGGATCGTCCTGCGGGCCGTGGTCGCGGGCTGATGCCCTCGCCGGTGAAGCTCGATGCCATCGCGCGCGGTATTCCGGTATTCCAACCGGAAAGCCTGAAGACGCCCGAAGCCCAGCAACAGCTGCGCGACCTGCAGCCGGATCTGATGATCGTGGTGGCCTATGGCCTGATCCTGCCCAAGGCGGTGCTGGCCATCCCTACCCACGGCTGCTGGAACGTGCACGCTTCGCTGCTGCCACGTTGGCGCGGCGCTGCCCCGATCCAGCGCGCGATCGAGGCAGGCGACGCCGAAACCGGCGTGTGCCTGATGCAGATGGAAGCGGGCCTGGATACCGGACCGGTGCTGCTGCGCCAGCACACCCCGATCAGCGATACCGATACCGGTGGCCAGCTGCATGACCGTCTGGCACAGATGGGTGCGCAGGTGCTGTCCGATGGCCTGGGCTTGTTGCGTGCCGGCCTGAAGCCGGTGCCGCAGCGCCAGCCAGAAGCCGGTGTCACCTATGCACACAAGTTGGACAAGGCTGAAGCCAAGCTCGATTGGGCCGAGCCGGCGGCCGCGCTGGCGCGCCGCGTGCGCGCCTTCAATCCATGGCCGGTCGCCGAGGCGACGTTGGCGGGCGAACGCGTACGCATCCACGGCGCGGTAGCCATTGAGGACAACCGTGGCAAGGCACCGGGCACGGTGATCGGTGCTGCCCGCGAAGGTATCGATATCGCCTGCGGGCAAGGCGCTTTGCGCCTGCGCGTAGTGCAGCGCGAAGGTGGCAAGGCGATCACCGCGGCGGACTATCTGAACGCACGCCGCGATCTGCGGATCGAGGGCTGAGCGGATGACGGCGGCGACTTCCTCACCGTGGGGCAGCAAATCCGCGGCGGCACAGCCCGGCGTGCAGACCCGTGCACTGGCGGCCAAAGTGCTGGCGGCAGTGATCGGCAAGGGCCGTTCGCTGAAAGCCGAGCTCGGCGCTGCCCTGCCCAAGCTCGATGACAGCCGTGATCGCGCGTTGCTGGAAGCCATTTGTTTTGCAGCGCTGCGCCGCCGCGTGGTCTATGACCAGGCATTGCGGCAATGGCTGCAGAAGCCGCTGGGCGCGCGCGATGGTGACCTGCGCGCACTGCTGATGGCGGGTTTCGCGCAGCTGGACGTATTGCAGCTGCCTGCCCACGCCGCGTTGTCGGCTACGGTGGATGCAGCGCGCGCGCTGGGCCGTGAGCGCCAGGCCGGCATGGTCAATGCCTTGCTGCGCCGTGCACAGCGCGAAGGTTTTGCCGAAGCGCGTGCCGAAGACGCATGGCCGCAATGGCTGCTGGCCCAGGTGCAGCGCGATTGGCCACAGCAGGCAGCGGAAATCATCGCGCAGAGCCTGCAGCCAGCGCCGTTGTGGCTGCGGGTCAATCGCCAGCAATACGCGCGCGACGCCTACCTGACCCTGTTGGCCGAGGCTGGTATCGAGGCGATTGCCGAGCCACTGTCGGCCGACGCGGTGCGTCTACCGGTCGCGGTGCCGGTGAGCAGCCTGCCTGGCTTCGCGCAGGGCGCTGTGTCGGTGCAGGATCTGTCGGCGCAACAGGTGGCCGATGCCTTGCAGGCCCCGGCGGGGGCACGGGTGCTCGATGCCTGCGCGGCCCCGGGCGGTAAATCCGCGCACCTGCTGGAGCGCGATCCGTCCCTGCAGCTGGTCGCGCTGGATGTCGATGCGCGGCGCCTGCAGCGCATCCGTGAAACCTTCGCGCGTACCGGTGTTGGTGCGCAGGCGCAGGTGTTGGCGGTGGACGCCGCCGATACCGCCGCCTGGTGGGACGGCAAGCCGTTCGATGCGGTGTTGCTGGATGCGCCGTGTTCGGCCACCGGCATCATCCGCCGTCAGCCGGACGTGCTGTTGCACCGCCGCGCCGAGGACATCACCGCCTTGGCCGCATTGCAGGCACGGCTGCTGGATGCCTTGTGGACGGTGCTGCGCCCAGGTGGCGTGCTGCTGTATTCGACCTGTTCGATCCTGCGCCAGGAAAACGGCCAGCAGGTAGCGAGCTTCCTCGCACGTACACCTGATGCACAGGTGCAGGCATTGCCTGATTCATTCGGTCACGAGGTTGCCGGCAACCGTCAGCGTTTGCCGGGCGAGCAGGGTGGCGATGGATTCTTCTATGCGCGGCTGGTGAAGGTATCAGCTTGATTGGCTGTTGCCGACAATATTGCTTTGGTGCACAGCCAGTAGTTCTTCATAGACGGCCACGATGGCGTTGATGAAGCGCTCCATGCCAAATTCTTCGGATGCAATCGCGTGCGCTGCAGCACCCATGCGCGGCAACGCCTCGCGGTGCTGCAACATCCAGCGCAGCGTCGCAGCCATGGCTTGGTGGTCATGCACCGGCACGATCCATCCGTCGGTGCCCATACGGATGTTTTCTGGCAGACCAGAGTAATCGGTGACCATCACCGGCTTGCCCATGCACATCATCTCGCGACAAGCGTAGGAGAGTGCTTCGGTCGCGTGGGAAACCACGAAGCCGGCATCGAACGCCGCCACTACCGGGCGAACGTCTTTCAGCAGGCCGGGAAAGTGGAACTGCGTTTCAAGTCCAGCAGCGCGGACTATCGCCATCTGCTTCTCGCTGGGAGGGTGCCCTGCGACTACCACCTGCACCTTGCTTCGTTCGTCTTCGCCAAGCAGCGCCAGTGCGCCGGCAATGTCGGTCCAGCTTTTGTAGTCGGATGTACCGGCATTGCTGCCAATCAGCAAGCTGCCTGGGTCATCGGTGAAGCGTGCACGCAGCGCGCTGACTTCAGCACCTGCAAACGGGGCGAAATGATCGGTGTCGATGCCGTTGTAGACAGTTTGCGGCTGACACGCGCGATAGGCAGTTGTCTGGAGCTGGCGGAGAACGTATTCACTGACCGCAATCACTTTGTCGGTATGGAGGCGAGCACGCCATATGTGCTGAATGCCGTGCAGCGGCTTGGTGTTGTGTTTGGTCAGGACGATACGCGGGCGCGTCGACAGGCCGCTTAGCGCGGCGATGGTGAGGCGGTGATCCGCTGAGCCATTGACATGGACGATGTCGAAAAGGTGCTTGCGCAGGTACTCCCGAAGCTGGCGTACCGCCCTTGCACGCTCGCGCAGTTTGCGCAGGCCATTGGGAAACGGCTGTGCCAAGGTGTGGACGCCATGCAGTGCCTTCGCTTCCTCAAGCAAACGGCTGCCTGCGGGGGCTGCGACATGGACTTCGTGATGCGGACTCAGCGCCTGCGCGAGGTCACGAATGTAGGTGGTGTGTCCGCCTCCGCTGCCGCTGTGAAAGTTGGTGTAGAGCAGTTTCATTGGCTGCGGGCGTCCAGGATGATCAGGAATTCGGATGTGCTTGCAGCAGTTCGTCGTGGTTGTCGATGCCTTGCTCGCAGCGGGTGATCTTGTTGGCGACAGTCGTCTGCAGGATGCGGTTGTTGGGCAAGTTCATGTCGTTGACATCTGGTGGTGCGCGCGAGTTATGCCATAGGTGGACTGCCAGTGCAGCCCATTTGAGCGGACGTCGGCGCAGGCCGGCATTCTGCAGGCGCTCGGCCAGCTCGCGGTCTTCGGCGCCATAACCTTCCATGCGCTCGTCGAAGCCATTGACCTTGATAAGGTCTTGTCGCCAGAAGCTCATGTTGCAACTCATCACCCGGCCACCGCGCCGTGAGCGCGCCTTCAGGCGCGCAAGCCAAGGCTGGCGGAAGGCATATTGGCGGCGTGTGCCATCAAAGTGATGGAAAGCGGCATCTATCCAGGGTGCGAACCGCGCCCGGCCACCAGCAAGCAGGCGCTGACTCTCGCTGATGCTGGCCTTCAACCGGCCACCTTGGAGGAAAAAGCCAGGGGACGCGAGCATCCGATGATCGGCAACGAAATCCCTATGCAGGATCATGTCCCCATCCAGCAGAATCACATAATCCCCGGTGCTGGCGGCGATTGCTCGATTGCGGCAACGGGCGGCACGGAAACCTGCGTCTTCCTGCCAGATGTGTCGCAACGGGGCCCCAAGTTTCCCTCTCCAACGCTCGATTACCTCGGCGGTTGCTGGGCCGGAGCCATCGTCGGCTACCAGTACCTCATCAGGCAACTGACGCTGCCTGCTGACGCTTTGCAGCGTCAACTCCAAGGCTTCGGGCCAGTTGTAAGTCAGGATCGCCAAGGAGATCTTCATGGGTCGTTTGACTTGGATGAGCTCTTGGAGGGGAAAGATAGGCTGAGGGCCAGTGGAAGCCAGATGATGAGCCAGCCCGGGCGGGGGCTGTCGATCAGGTGGGGAAGGTCGAACTGCAACATTATGCTGGCAAACAGCCACAGGCCCAGTGTTGTCCTGCCGACCGCCAGCTCGCGATGCTGCCAGGCACGCCAGCCCAGTCCAAGCCACACCACCAGCCATAGCAGCAGCCCAGGCAAGCCCAACTCCACGGCAAGCTGGGTGAATAGATTATGGGTGTGGATCTGGTGGGTGCCAGTACCCGCCTCCACTGGGATGATGAAGTTGGCGCCCAGTCCCCAGCCACGTAAGGGGTGCTGTGCGAACAGGTCCATGGCATAGGCAAAGATCTGTGGCCTGAACGACATGCCGCGTTCGGTCAGCTCCGGGTAGGCGGCCATGGCCAAGCCTCCCGCGACTACGGACAGTAGTATCAGGCGCTGGCCCGCGCGCTTGCTGCGCCGTATCGTCAACAGCGCGAATACGGTCAAGAACAACGCGATCCAGGCGCTGCGGGAATAAGTGAGTATCAGTGCGCTGCCCATCACCGCGAGTGCCACCCACTTCAGGAGGCGACGTGAGCCCTTTTCAAAACGCCAGGGCCACAGCATCAAAATGCCTGCGCCCATGGCGGCAGCCACAAGGTTGGCATTGGCCATCACACCAAATCCGATCAGTCGGTCGTCACTTGGTGGGGCGATAAAGAAGCCGACCATCGATGCCGCTGCGGTCAGGGACAATATCCCTGCGGCCCATAGCAGGAGCCGACGCTGCCGGAGGGGGTCATTGCCAACCCCCTGCAGGAACGCCAGGAGAAACAGCAGCACGCTCAATAGGCGCATGAATTCATCGGCGGGTCTGCGTGCGTTGCTCCATAGCAGGCTCAGTGCCGCCCACCCGAACAAGGCCAGAAGCCAGGGCATCAGCGGTCGCTGCGCAAGTTCCAGCCATCGTCGAGGGAAGCTGAAGCCGAGGACCAGTGCCGGCAGATACAGGGTTAGTGCAACCAGGTATTGGAATGGCTTTCCCGGATTGAACGAAGGGCCAGCGGGAAGTGCGCACATACCGGCAATCAGCAACAGCAGGCCGCTCAACAGCAGGTTGCGGGTCACTGGTGCCGCCGGGTACCTCGGCACTGCAAGCTGACTGGTTTCTTTGCCGTCGAGAGGTGAGTTGCTGGGGGAGTTCACATGTTGCCGGTCAAAAAGACTCATTTGGTGGCACGCAGATCCGCCGCCGGAGTGACGGAAAACTCGGGCATGTGATGGTCCAAGCCTTCCTCGCAGCGCACGCGCCGTGCATCGCGGCTGGCATACAACAGTTGGTTGTTGGGCAGTTCCGGGGCGCTGGGGTCTGGCGGTGCTGAGCTGTGGTGCTCCAGGTGCAGCGCCAATGCGGCGAATTTTATCTGCGACCTACGCAGGCCGGACTGACGAAGGCGCTGATCCAGCTCGAGGTCTTCACTGCCATAGCCAACCATGCGCTCATCGTAGCCGTTGACCTGAAGCAGATCCTTGCGCCAGAAGCTCACGTTGCAGCCCATGGGATGCCCGGAGGAACGTGCCTTGAGCGCTGCCAGCACAGGAATGCGCAGGGTGTGGTGGCGCCGCCCGAAATGGTAGGTGCTGCGGTCGCCTTCCTTGCGGTAGTACGCATCCACCGACCAGCCAAAGTGGGGGGCGCCGCCGGAGAGCAGGCGCGCCGTCTCTGCCTCCGTGGTGCGGATGCGGGTGCCTTGCAGGAATACCCCGGGTCGAGCGAGGCGCATATGGTCGGCCACGAAGTGCCGATGCATGATCATGTCGCCGTCCAGTTGTATCAGGTAGTCGCCGCGCGCTGCTGCAATGCCGCGGTTGCGGGCGCGGGCGAGACGGAAGCCGTCATCGGGTTGCCACACGTGACGTAGCGGGACGGGAAATTCACGCGCACAGTCTTGCAGGAGTGATGCGGTGTCTTCCCGCGACCCGTCATCGGCGACAATCACTTCATCGGGGAGCCGACTTTGCTGGGCCGCGCTACGTAGTACCAGGGTCAACGCTTCTTTCCAGTTATAAGTGGAAATCATCAACGAGATGGTAGGCCTTGGCGGCGACATGACAGTACTCAATGTGGGGCGGGCCAGTCAGACCAGAAGTCCCGAAATTTTAACCTAGGCTCCCTGTTTCTGCAGGTTTGGCGGCGTTGGCGTTCAAGAAGATAAAGCTGGGTCCGCCTTTCTGGTTGAGTTCCAAAGTCCCTGTTGAGCGCTGTCGCCCCGCCTGAATCGTCGTTCAGGTCTTGCCCCGTCTGTTCACTGGGCGGTACGTGGTGACAGGCGCGGGTGCCTCCGCGCTGGAGGAAGCGTGGTTACAGAAAATGCTGACCGTCAGCCTTGGTCTGTCTTCGGCGAGGGCGTCACCAGAGGCTGCCCGTTCTGCAGCAGCCACAACATGATGGTCTTCTGCCGCACGTAGTTGGCGCTGACGAAGGCCTCGATCAGGCCCGGCCAGCCGTCCAGGAAGCCGCGCTTGACCACGTAGCTGCGGATGAAGCGCCAGCTCGGGGCGATGATCAGCTTGCCCAGGCTCGCGTGCTTGCCCTTGGCGAATTCGTGCTCGGCCATCATCCGTGCGTATTTCTGCTTCTTGTCCAGCAGTTGCAGGAAGCTGCGGTAGGGGTGATGCAGCAGGTCGCCCTTGAGCAGGGCGGCCGGACCGTCCAGCGAGACGGCTTCGTGGATCTCGCGATCGCCGCGCCAGCCGCCATGGCGGCGGTCGAACAGGCGCAGCACCCGATCCGGGTATGCGGTGCCGTGGCGCAGGAAGCGGCCGAAGTATTCCGAGCAGCGCGCGAAGCGGTAGCCGACGGCACGGGGGAAGCCGGCGTCACGTTCGGCTTCGATGGCGGCGCGCAGCTCCGGGTTGACCCGCTCATCGGCGTCCAGGCACAGCACCCAGTCGTGGCTGGCCTGTTCCACGCAGAACGCCTTCTGGCTGCGGAATCCGCTGAAAGCACGTTGCACCACGCGGGCACCGGCGGCTTCGGCCACGGCCACGGTGGCGTCGGTCGAAAACGAGTCCACCACCACGATCTCGTCGCAGAACGCCAGCGAGGTCAGGCAGTCGCCAATGCGATCGGCTTCGTTGAAGGCGATGATGCAGGCCGACAGGCGCGGGCGCTGGTTGGGTTGGTCGGTGATTGGGCTGGGCATGCGGCGTCTGGCGCGTGGGATCGGGCCAAAGCCTAGCAGCGACGGCTTTCACTGGCGATGCGATAATTTCGGCATATCCGGGATATTCAGGAGTTCCCCACCGTGCCACGCCACTATCTGCTGTACGGGTCCGAGCGCTATGCGCTGGCCATCCTCCGCCCGCTGCAGGCGGCGATCCGCGCGCGTGGCGATGAGGCGGCATGGTTCTTCGATGGGCCGGGCGCGGCAGACCTGACCGCCGACGAAACCCTGCTGACGGTGGAGCAGGTGCGTGCCTGGAACCCCTGCGCAGTGATCACCTCGTCCAACGCGGTGCCGCACTTCTTCCCCGGGGTGAAGGTGGAGACCTTCCACGGCTTCGATGCTGGCAAGCCGCGCCACATCTACATCCGTGGCTTCTTCGACCTGTACTGCACCACCGGCCCGCGCGATACCGCTGCGTTCTCGGAGCTGGCACAAAAGACCGGACATTTTTCGGTGGTTGAGACCGGCTTCCCGAAGATCGACCCGTTCATGAGCCAACTGAAGGACGAGCCCGACCCGGTGCGCGAACCGCCGGTGATCCTGTACCACTCGACTTTCTCACCGTCCTGGAGTGCTGCCGGCATCCTGTACGACGAGATCAAGCGGCTGTCGCAGACTGGCGAGTGGCGCTGGATCGTCACCTTCCACCCGAAGATGGACCCGGAGATCACTGCCAAGTACCGCGCGCTGGAAGGCCCGTACCTGCGCTTCGCCGATGACGACAACATCCTGGACCTGTTCCCGCAGGTGGACATGATGTGTTCGGACACTTCCTCGGCACTCAACGAATTCCTGCTGACCTACAAGCCGGTGGTGACTTTCAAGAACCGTCGCCCGGGCCCGCAGTTGCTGGATATCGACGACCCGGCGCAGTTTGAGGGTGCAATCCGTACCGCCTTGTCGCGGCCGCCGGAACTGATGGCTGCGGTGCGCCAGTTCGCCGACCAGCTGCACCCCTACCGCGACGGGCAGTCCAGCGAGCGCATCCTGCAGGCGATCGACGACTTCATCGCCAAGGGCGGTCGCAACCGCAAGCCCAAGCCGCGCAACTGGTGGCGCAAGATCAAGCTGCGCAAACGCATTGGTTATTGGGGCCCGGCGCGGGTTTGATCGCGCGAAGTGTTCACCTCTCCCTTTGCGGGAGAGGGGGTGCCTCACCAGCGCAGCTTGCGCCGCACCATCTCCCGCTCAAGCTGCGCCATCAATGTACGCGCCTGCGCTTCTTCCAGAAAACGCAGCTGCAGGGCCGGCGCGCCACCTGCACCGGCTGTATCCAGGGTCAGCGTTGCGGTGCCGAATCGCCGGTCCAGCGGTGAACGATCCAGCCGCAGGGCCTGCAGCTTGTCCAGCTCGGCCACGCGCCACCAGCGGTTCCACCAGCCACCACGGATGGCCACGCGCTGCGCGTCGATGTTGTAGCCGATGCGGCTTACCTGGCGGTGCGCCTTCAACGCCGACCATGGCAGCCAGAGCAGTGGCAGCAGACCCCATGCACTGCCGGTTTCGTATACCAGCAGTGCAGACAGCAGGCTCATCAACACCAGTGCTGGCAGGCACAATCGCCACCAGCCGCGTGTGCTTACCGGCAGCCATTGGGTGGGCGGCCACTGCAGCTGCGGCAGCAGGTGCTGCAGCAGGCCGTCGCAAGTGTCCGGCGTTGCCAGCGGTGCCAGTTCCTTCAGTGCGCGCCCGTCCTGCTCCTGCTGCTGGCCGCCACTGGCGATATCCACGCGCAACTGGCGGCGCTTGAACAGACGATGCAACGCACCTTCGCGCAAGGTCCAGGCCTGGATGCGCCTGCGCGCCACGCTGCTGCGCACGCGGGTGAACAGGCCGCGTTCGACAGTGAGGCGTCGGTCGGCCTCACTCAGACGGAAACCGTAGTACTGCACGATCGCCAGACCGACCGACAGCAGCCGCATCAGCACCAGCGCGAAGGCCAGCAGCAGGACGCCGGTAGCGACCATGGTCAGCGTGCCCAGCTGCAGCTGGCTGGCATAGCCGAAGGCATGGCGGCCCTGTTCTTCGATGAAATCGGAGGTAGCCCGGCGTGGGAACAGCTGGTAGGCCGCACCGATTGCTGCCGCCACAACGACCATCGCGCGGTTGGAGATCAGGCCCTGCCGCACGAGTTCGGACAAGGGCAGGCTGAGCAGTACACCATCGGTGGGGACGTCGGCCCGCTGCTCGACTATCGCTGCTTCGCTGCCGCCCTGGCGGATCAGCCGTTCCAGCTCCAGCGCCTGCGCCAGCTTGAGTACGCGCATTTCCGCTTCGGGCTTGTCGCCGCCGGCCGATTCCAGCCGCAGCTCGGCCACACCGAACATGCGGTGCAGCAGGTTCTGGTGCACAACGACGTTGTGGATGCGCGCGAACGGAATCTCGCGACGGGTGCGTTCGAAGATGCCGCTGCGGATGCTCAACGCATCATTGCCGATGCGGTAGCGGTAACTCAGGTATTGCAGCACCGCAGTGGCGACCAGCGCGATCACGATCGCGGCGCTGATCCAGTGGTGGTAGGGCAGGTCATCGTCGCGGCGACTGCCAAACACCAGCAAGGCAATCAGCGGCAGCAGGAACTGCTGCACCTGCTGTTGCAGGGCGAACAGCCACGACCACGGATGTAGTCGCTGCTCGTCGCTGGGGATGGGTGGAGGCAGTTCGCTCACAGCGCGTCGTCGTCGTGGTCCAGCTGCCGCGCCAGGCGATCACGCAGGCGTTCGGCATCGGCGTGCGCCAGGCCGGCCACGGCGACGGTGTTCATGCGGGTGCCGGCGGTATGCACGATCAGGGTCGCCAGGCCAGCCATGCGCTCCAGCGGACCACGGCGCAGGTCCAGGTGCTGCACGCGCGAGACCGGAACGTGGCTTTCGCTTTGCCACATATGGCCACGGCGTACGCCCAGCGATTGTGCGTCCAGTCGCCAGAAGGTGAGCCGATGCCGGCGCCAGCCAAACCATGCGCCGAGCAGTGCACCAAGTACGGCACCAGCCGAGGGGATCAGCGGCCAGCTCGATTGCCTGGTGGCCAGCATCAGTACCACGCAGGCTGCGCCGAACAGCAAGGCCATGCTCAGCGCCGCGCCGACGGCTGCGAACAGCGCGCCGCGTGGCGGCAGTGGCTGCCATTGGATCTCGTCCGGCAGCGGCGTATCGAAGGCAGGAGGTTCAGTCATGCGCAGACGATATACCGGCGGGGCCGTACAACGGTAGGTGGGGCCGCAATCGCAGTTGTGGGAGCGGCGTAAGCCGCGAAGCTGGTGAGGCTGCAGGCCGCCGAAAGGCCTGCATTCGCAGTTTCAAGGTGGGGGCGCCATTGTGGGCGCCGGATGTATCTGTGGCTTCGCGGCTGACGCCGCTCCTACAAAAAAATCAAAACGCTTACTGCGCCGCCATGATCAGCGCATCCACATCCAGATGATGGCCGGCGCGTGCGGCTTTGGTGCGAAGGTACTGCTCGTTCTCGTGGGTGATCTCGCCGGTGACCGGTACGCAGCCCACGACTTCGATGCCGGCCTTGCGCAGATGCTGCACCTTGGTGGGATTGTTGGTCAGCAGCTGGATGCGTTGCACGCCCAGCGCGCGCAGCATGGCCACCGCGCTGCCATAGCGGCGTTCGTCGGCACCGAAGCCCAGTTGGGCATCGGCGTCGATGGTGTCCAGGCCTTCGTGCTGGTAGCCGTAGGCACGCATCTTGGCGGCGATGCCGGTGCCGCGGCCTTCCTGGTCCAGATACAGCAGGATGCCGCCGCCCAGCTCTTTGAGCGTGCGCAGGCCGCGCCGCAGCTGGTCGCCGCAATCGCATTTGAGCGAGCCGAACAGGTCGCCGGTGAGGCAGGACGAATGCACGCGCACCGGCACGATGCCGCTCATGTCCGGATTGCCAACGATCACCGCAACCTGGTCACGCTGCGCCACGCCGCCACGGAATACCGCGAACTCGCTCATGCCGACGTCACGCAGCGGCACCGGCGAGCGCGTCACCAGTTCGTAGTCCTGGCCGGCCTGGCCAGCACCTTCGTACAGGGCGGTGGTGTCCAGCTGCAGGCAATCATCGAATGGGCTGCTTGCAGCATCCAGTTCCACTGAAATCATGGCCGGCAACAGCAAACCCAGTCGCGCCACTTCCACCGTGGCTGCATCCAATGCATTGCCATTGGCTTGCGCGTCAGCCGGCGCGACCGCATCGCGCAGGTAGGCCAGTGCAGGCAGCTCTGCAAACGCGCGATCAGCCAATGGCAGATGGATGCCGTTGGCAGCGTTGATGCCCAGCGTCTGCGCGCGCGCTGCGCTCAGGAACAGGTAGTGGCGGCCTTGCGCGGCCTCGGCAAAGGCGGCGTAGCCTTCCGGCGAGCTGCTGTCCAGGGCAATGCTGGCCAGACGCTGCTGGCCATCGCTGATCACTACCGGGCGGCCAGCACGCAATTCGGCGGCGGCGCGCTCGCAGCGGATGGCGGCGGTCTGGCCGAAGTAGGACGGGCTGGCAGAAGCGGGGTTGTTCATTTGAAACCTTATGGGGGCCGTTGGCAGTCGAATCAATCGAGCGGCACGGGTGACGCAGTGTTGCAGCAGCAGGTTCAGTGCGGGTGACGGGCGGTGGCGTAGGGGTCGTGCTCGCCGCTGCCGGGTGGCCGCAGCGTGTAGCGCTTGTAGGTCCACTGGTACTGCGCAGGATCGCGGCGGGCGATGCGTTCGATGCCGGCATTGAGGGTAGCTGCGGCAAGTTGCAGATCCGGGTCGGCGATTTGGGTCTCGGCCGGTTCGATATGCAGGGCGAAGTCCAGGTTGGGCCCGGTGCGCTCGCACCAGCCGTACAACAAGGTGGCGCCGGTACGTTCGGCCAGACGGTTGACCAGGGTCATGGTCAGCGCCTGCATGCCAAAGAACGGCACGAATACGCCGTCGCCGTTCTTGGGCTGCTGGTCGGGCAGGATGCCGGTGGCGCCGCCGTCCTTGAGCACCTTGAACAATTGCCGCACGGCCGGGCCTTCGGCACGCACCTGGCGCACGTTGTCGCCGCCGCGGCACAGCTGCAGGAATTCATCGCCGACCGGGTTCTCGGGCGGCGCGTAAACAATTGCGATCGGCCCGCGCGAGGCCAGCCACTGGTTCAGCAGCTCCCAGTTGCCGTAGTGCGGGGCAATCACGATCACCCCCTTGCCCGACGCCAGCGCAGCGTCATACAGCTCCTGGCCGTGGCGTTCGCGCAGGTGCCGGGACAGGTTCTGTGCGGGGTCGTGGGTCCACAGGTAGAGGGTTTCCAGTGCCTGGCGGGCGGTGGTGCGCAGCACCTCGCGGTGCAGGCGCGCGCGCTGGGCGGGGTCCAGTTCCGGGTAGACCAGCTCCAGGTTGCGGCGGGTCACCCGGCTTTCGCGGGCATTGATGCTGCGCCACAGCCAGGCCACCGTGTCGGCCAGGGTCCGCTGCCAGGACCAGGGCAGGTGGGTCAGGGCACGGGCGAGGCGGTAATAGAGCTTGGCGGTGGATTGCGGTTTCATTCCCGCAAGTTTAGCCGCTGGCGCCCGGTGCTATGGTGCCCGGCCCCACAGCAGGAGCTGCCAATGCTTTGCCTGATCCAACGTGTCACCCAGGCCTCGGTCACCGTCGACGATGCCGTGGTCGGGCAGATCGGCCCTGGCTTGCTGGCCCTGGTGGGGGTGGAGCCGGGAGACGATGAGGCGATGCTGTCGCGGATGGCGGACAGGCTGCTCGGTTACCGGGTTTTCGCCGACGATGCCGGCAAGATGAACCGTTCCTTGCGCGATACCGGTGGTGGGCTGCTGCTGGTCAGCCAGTTCACCCTGGCCGCCGACACCCGTTCAGGCATGCGCCCGAGCTTCACCAGTGCCGCGCCGCCGGCCGAGGCTGAACGGCTTTTCAACCGTTTGGTGGCTATCTGCCGTGAAAAACACAGCTCTGGGGTGGAAATCGGCCGCTTTGGTGCCCATATGGTTGTCAGCCTGATCAATGATGGGCCCGTAACCTTTCTGCTCAGACCGTAGCGCGCCGCGAACCCACCGCCCCGGCAAGCGCTATGCTGCGCTGGTATAATGCTAGGTTCCCATCTTCACAATCGCCGGTGGCGCGAGCATTACATGGCCAACGAACGTCCTGCCCAGCAAAACGACATCAAGCTTCTGATCAGCAAGGGCCTGGAACAGGGCTACCTGACCTACGCCGAAGTTAACGATCATCTGCCCGACGACATGGTCGATCCGGAGCAGATCGAAGACATCATCGGCCTGATCACCGGCATGGGCATCGATGTCCACGAAGTTGCCCCCGACGCCGACACGCTGATGCTCAGCGACGGCAACACCGGCAACCGTGAAGTCGATGATACCGCTGCTGAAGAAGCTGCTGCTGCACTTACCGCACTCGACACCGAAGGTGGCCGCACCACCGACCCGGTGCGCATGTACATGCGCGAAATGGGTACGGTCGAGCTGCTGACCCGCGAAGGCGAAATCGCCATCGCCAAGCGCATCGAAGAAGGCCTGGGCCAGGTGCAGGCTGCACTGGGCACCTTCCCGCTCGCCGTTGAATCGGTGTTGGCCGATTACGAACTGCACAAGGAAGGCAAGAAGCGCCTGGCCGAAGTGATCGTCGGCTTCAACGACCTGGTCGAGGAAGCGCCGGCACCGGCCGTTGCCGAAGACACCAGCGACGACGCTGATGCAGACGGCGACGAAGACGATGACGGCGACGACGTCGAGGAAGAAGCCGGCCCGACCGGTCCGGACCCGGTGGAAGTGGCTGCCCGCATGGAACAGCTGGCCGCCGACATGGCCAAGTTCAAGAAGGCCCACGCCAAGGGCGACGTCAAGGCCCAGGCCAAGCTGCGCGAGGAGATCTCCGCCACGTTCGTGACCCTGAAGCTGCCGCTGCCGCTGACCGACGTGCTGGTGCGCCTGCTGCGCGACACCATGGCCCAGGTCAAGTCGCAGGAGCGCCGCGTGCTGCACCTCGCCACCATTACTGCCCGCATGCCGCGTAAGGATTTCATCCGCTCGTGGGAAGGCAACCAGACGAATCTGGAGTGGGTGGAAGACGCCATCAAGCGTAAGCAGAAGTGGTCGTCGGCCCTGCGTGACGTCAAGGACCAGATTGTTGCCGAACAGCAGGCCACCATCGACCTTGAGAAGGACACCCAGCTGAGCCTGGACGAGCTGAAGGAAATCAGCCGCGTCATGGCCTACGGCGAAGCCAAGGCGCGCAAGGCCAAGAAGGAAATGGTCGAGGCCAACCTGCGCCTGGTCATCTCCATTGCCAAGAAGTACACCAACCGCGGCCTGCAGTTCCTGGATCTGATCCAGGAGGGCAACATCGGCCTGATGAAGGCCGTCGACAAGTTCGAATACCGTCGTGGTTACAAGTTCTCGACCTATGCCACCTGGTGGATCCGCCAGGCGATCACCCGTTCGATCGCCGACCAGGCCCGCACCATCCGTATCCCGGTGCACATGATCGAGACGATCAACAAGTTGAACCGCATTTCCCGCCAGATGCTCCAGCAGTACGGCCGCGAGGCCACGCCGGAGGAGCTGGCCAAGGAAATGGACATGCCGGAAGACAAGATCCGCAAGGTGATGAAGATCGCCAAGGAGCCGATCTCGATGGAAACCCCGATCGGCGACGACGAGGATTCGCATCTGGGCGACTTCATCGAGGACACCAACGTGGAGTCCCCGATCGAGAACACCACCAACATCAACTTGTCTGAAACCGTGCGTGACGTGCTGGCTGGCCTCACCCCGAGGGAAGCCAAGGTGCTGCGCATGCGCTTCGGCATCGACATGAACACCGATCACACGCTGGAAGAAGTGGGCAAGCAGTTCGACGTGACCCGCGAGCGCATCCGCCAGATCGAGGCCAAGGCGCTGCGCAAGCTGCGTCACCCAAGCCGTTCGGAGCAGCTGCGCAGCTTCCTCGACATCGAGTAAGTGGTGGCTTGCAAGTGATTGCTGGCGCGTAAGCGCTGGAAAGAAAACCCCGCCTTGGCGGGGGTTTTCTTTTGGGTGGGTGGCGGCGCATTGGGCGGGAATCATCGCAAGGACCTGGCCAATACTGCAGCCATGCGCGGGCGTTGCGCTTTGCACAACAGGCGCACATCAAAAGCAGACACATGGAAGTAGTCGCACGCAGCGCGCTCCACTACACTGTGTCGTCGCTACGGGCCTATAGCTCAACGGTTAGAGCAGAGGACTCATAATCCTTTGGTTCCAGGTTCGAATCCTGGTGGGCCCACCATTTCATAGTCCGGCGAAGTCCAGTGAAGCCCGGAAAGTGACTGAAATATAGGGTTTTATAGGGGTTTTTCGTCCGATCTAGTTCGATGTCGTCCGGCGGCATCCGATTGGATTGTGAGTAACGGTGTGAGTAAGATTGCGGGGCTGGCCTCCGTTACTCACAATTGCGTTACTCACACACATGCTGACTGACACCAAGCTCCGTAGTCTCAGGCCTCAGAACAAGGTTTTTCGACTCGCAGATGCCAATGGGCTTTGCATCGAAGTGCGGACGACGGGCGCCAAGATCTGGCGCTACCGCTACCGATTTGGCGACAAGGCCAACATGCTGACTATCGGGGAGTATCCGCTTGTCTCTCTGGCGGAGGCGCGCGCTGAGCGTGATCGCGCCCGAACATTGGTAAAAAAAGGTGTGGATCCGAGTCTGGTGGCGAAAGTGGAGCGTGCTGCTAAGCAAGAAGAAGCAGGCAACACGTTCGGTAGCCTCGCCGAAGAGCTGATGCTTCAACGTGCGAAGACGCTCAGTCCTGGTTCGGTTGTTCGCGAGCGTCGGATGCTTGAGAGAGATCTCGGAGGCATCGCTGAGTTGCCGATCCGCAGTATCACTGCGCCGATGCTGTTGAAGGCACTCAGGAAGATTGAAACGCGCGGAGCGGTGGAGACGGCGCACCGCACCAGGGCTGCAGCAGGCCTTGTTTTCCGCTACGCCATTGCTACGGGGCGCGCTGAGAACAACCCTGCTCTTAGCCTTGTGGGTGCTTTGTCTCCAGCGAAGACGACGCATTTCTCGAGCCTGACCGAGCCAGAAGAGGTCGCCAAGTTGCTCATAGCCATTTATGGCTACCAGGGATCCCCTATTGTTTCTGCGGCCTTGAAGCTATCTGCGCTCCTGTTTGTTCGCCCCGGGGAGCTCCGAGCAGCGCGTTGGTCAGACATCGATCTGCAAGCTGCTGAGTGGCGCTACACCACCAGTAAGACCCATACGGCGCACATCGTCCCTCTGGCACGTCAGGCCATCGAAGTTCTGGAGGAGGTCCGCCCGTACTCGAGGCGCAGTGAGTACGTGCTTCCCAGTGTCCGGAGTATTTCGAAGTCGATCAGCGAGAACACGATCAATGCTGCCCTGCGAAATCTGGGCTTCGACGGCACGATGATGACTGCTCACGGTTTCCGAGCCATGGCTCGAACGTTGTTAGACGAGGTTCTTGGGTTTAGGCCAGACTTCATCGAGCATCAGCTCGCCCATGCGGTTCGAGACCCTCTTGGCCGAGCGTACAATCGTACGACGCACCTAAAAGAGCGTAGGAAGATGATGCAGGGATGGGCTGACTATCTGGATAATCTGCGAGGTCAGAAAACTGACTAGTGGACCTCGGTCTGTCTCATTTACAGCGGCGCTCCCAACTGCTCAAACACGGTCCCTCTCCACGCCCTAGTTCCCGACAAAGTGTTGGTGCGCATCGGCTCGGACGCACGAGCGACGCATACAACAACGAAGGTGGCACGGATGTAGATTGCTCAAACCCTTCCAGGTCCGCGCCGCCAAACAATTCGCCGACCGCTACGCCTACTTTGCTGGGCACGTCTACCGTCCCACGCCGAAGGGTTCGTTGCCGCGGCCTTTTTAAAGCGCTAGGCGTTGGAGTTTGGGCATGCTTAGTTTCAGGAAGAACAGGAACAGCATTCCTGGCTTCTCTAGGTCAGATCGATTTGGGCCTGTTGCCAGAACTAAGCAGGCAAATCACCTGGGGTAAGCTCCTGCGCGGCGGGAGATCTATCGCGCCGGGCGGGGGGGCTGTCAATCCTCGGCGACGCGCGGGCTGTCGTCCGCTTTGTAGGAAGGGCGGGGAGCCGGCGGCAAAGCGCGATGGATTGCACTGGCAGCAATGGCGGCATGGCCGAACGCTACAGCAATCTGGTTAAGGTCGGTGACCACGTCTCCAATGGCGTAAAGGCCTGCGCGAGAGGTTTCCATGTGCTCATTGGTCAGCACGGCACCTTCGTCGTTAATCTCGACCCCTGCTTGCCGCGCCAACTCCCCGCGCGCGGGGGCTCCCATGGCCGCGTAAACGAAATCGAAGCGGTGCGTGTCTCCGTTGGCGTCGATAAGGTCCCACCCTTCATCCCGGCAAGCCAAGGACCGAAGGGTGGGAAGAACGAGCAGGCCCTCGGTTTCGGTCTGGGAGTTGCTGTCGCCTTGGTCTGGAATCGGGACGACGCTGACGTCGCCGGAGAACGTACGCATGTAACGGGCGTGGGCAATTGCCCTGGTGAGTGGCCCCACCACGGCTAGGCGGCGATCAGTAGCCTCGAAGCCGTCGCACAGCGCGCACGAGCGCAGCAGGCCGCTCCTCAAGGCTTCTTCCGCGTCCCCAGACGTGAGCTCCGGGAGCCGATCGACCACGCCCGTGGCCAACAGCACAACGGGTGCCGCGAACCGCCCGTCGTCCGATTCAGCTTCCCATCCTCCATTGACCTGGTGCAAGGATGTGACCCGAGTGGGGTGGAAGGTAGCTCCGTAGTTGGCCGCTTGGTCCCGTAGGCGTTGGAGGAGTTCAGTCCCCGAGACGCCCAGTGGGAAGCCAGGGCAGTTGTGGCTCTCTGGGATCCAACGTGCCCGGCTTCGGCGGTCGTCGAACACGACGACGCGCCGGTGCAGGCGCCGAAGATAGGTGGCGGCCGTCAAGCCCGCTGGGCCGCCTCCGACGATGATGCAATCCAAGTCCATGGGTTGGTTGAAGAGGAATGTCAACAAAGGTTGCCACGAACGTTGGCTCTGCGCACTGACGCCGCCATCACGGAACTACAAGAGACCTGAGGACCTGATCGGCGAGAACGGCTTGCTAAAGCAGTTGACCAAGCTGCTGGTAGAGAAGGCGCTCGATGCAGAGATGACCGAGCACTTGGGGCATGAGAAGCACGAGCCGGTGGCCAACGGTGCTGGCAACACCCGCAACGGCCGCAGTCGTAAGACGCTCAAGGGTGAGTTTGGTGAGCTGCCTATCGAGGTGCCACGCGATCGCCAAGGCACCTTCGAGCCCAAGCTAATTCCGAAGCACCAGACCCGTTGGAGTGGGTTCGACGACAAGATCCTGTCACTGTACGCACGCGGGATGACCGTGCGCGAGATCCAGGCACACCTGGAGGAGATGTACGGGGCCGAGGTGTCGCCGAGCTTAATTTCATCGGTCACAGACGCAGTGGTGGATGAGGTCAAGGCGTGGCAGGCGCGCCCGCTCGATCCGGTCTATCCGATCGTGTACTTGGACTGCATCCACGTCAAAGTTCGAGACGGTGCAGTTCGAGTCAAGGCGGTCTACCTGGCCATCGGTATAACGATGAGCGGTGAGAAGGAAGTTCTGGGCCTGTGGCTGGCCCAAACCGAGGGTGCGAAGTTCTGGTTGCAAGTGGTGACGGAGCTACGTAATCGTGGCGTGCAAGACATCTTCATCGCCTGTGTCGACGGCCTGAAGGGCTTCCCTGAGGCTATCGAGGCAGTGTTTCCGTACACCACGGTGCAACTATGCATCGTGCATATGGTCAGGCACAGCTTGAACTATGTGTCGTGGAAGCGGCGACTAGAAGTGGCGGCCGACCTCAAGCGCATCTACACCTGCGCCACCGCCGAGGAAGCTGAGCAACGGCTCACCGAGTTCGAGGCACGCTGGGACAAGGAGTACCTGCCGATTGGCCAGTCTTGGCGGCGTAACTGGACACGGTTAACCCCATTTTTCGACTATCCACCCGAGATCCGTAAGGTCATCTATACAACCAACGCAATCGAGTCGGTGAACATGGGGCTACGAAAATTAACCAAGCACCGCGGCGCGTTTCCGAGCGACGAAGCTCTCGTCAAACTGCTCTACCTCGCGTTGCGCAACATCAGCAAACGATGGACCTTACCCATCCGTGATTGGAAGGCAGCCCTGAACCGATTTACCATCCAGTTTGAGGGGCGGCTCCCTCAGCTGTAACCCGAATCCCGTTTACACAAAAATCTGCACACGCTCGCTTCGCAGGCGCGCTGTACCAGCGCATCTATTGCCTCCTCATCTGCTTGCTCACAGCAAGCAAATGCTCGGGCTGCAGCTTGACGTACGGCCTCGAGTTTGCTGACGCGGTCGCCAGTCGAGAGGTCTTGCACTTCATTTTCCATTGAGTGGACGAGCTCTTCCAGGAGCTGGAAATGAGGGGAGGAGGCCATCGGCGGTACAGGTATGAAAGACGGTATTTGAAACCTCCGGCCGCCGTCCCGCAAGAGGGGCATGCGACCGGGCGGCTGGCCATGCTTGGCAGAGGGGAGGCGAAAGGCATTTTGCCCCTACTAGAATCGGGGGTCGCTCTTCGACCAGGTGCGGAAGGTGGCCCGCATTTCATTGAGCACGATCTGGCAGCTGCAACGCCGCCGAGTAGCAGCCTGTTCCATAACGTCCTCAAAGGCCATCCAGAACCCATCGCCCGAACCGTAGCGCTCGAAGGCTTGGCGCAGCGCGGTCAGCTCATCGTCCGATAGGCATCCGTCGTTGGAACGGTCTGGCAGGCGCTGATCAGGGGGACGGAACGGCCGGCGCTTCTGGCCGATCAGAGGAACTGAGGGTCCTCCCTAGCCCACTTCCGGAAAGCGTTCCGCATTTCTTCGTTCACGATATTTCGGTCGCACCCAAGCCTGTTGGTGGCTGCATCAAGGATGTCGGTATAAGCGAGCCAGAACCCATCCCCGGTCCCGTAGCGCTCAAACGCGAGCCGCAGCTGGGCAAGCTCGGACAGAGTTAAGCACTGAGTTGAAGTGTGCTCGTTCATGAAAGGTGCCAGGCGGTCGGACCGGAAAATCCTATCACCGGGTCTGGCGCTGTTGCCAGAGGTGAGCGGGCAGCTGAGGCGAAGGTGTCGAGGTAAGTTCTAGACTACCCGCCCCCGCTCTTTGGGCAAAGAATTCCAGCGTAGTCGGGTTGAGATCGATGGCAGGAAAAACCCTTGACTGTTTGGACGATGGGGTACTCAACGGGCACGTGGGGCGCTTTTATCGATGTTCTGCAAGCCAACCAAATCGACTCAGTTCCGGGTGTCAGACGGTTTCCTGGCTTCCGAAAGTTTCCTTGGTTCGGCAGCGACGCGATGAGTGCGCAATTGCCTCGGGAAGGCATTGGCTATCATTGGGTTCCCGGCTAGGGGGCGGCGAACAGTGCAGTCAAGGTCGGCGAACGGCGGGTGGAGGAACTCATCGTTTCAGGGCTACGCAGACCACATGGCCAGCGCAGGGTTTGCTGATGGGCTTGAACAAGCCTTGGCTGCTGCCGCGAGAAGTCGGACGGCATTGATGTGTGCAGAGCTACTGTGGTGGCGCTGCCATCGGCGGTTGATTTCGGACCTTCTAGTGCACCGGGGTCACCAAGTGCTGCATATCCAGACCGAACGAGCACCGGACCCGCACAGACTCAATCCCATGGCGCAGCGGGCGGGTGAGGGCCTTATATATCCCCCATTTGCAGCTCGGCTTGCTTTAAGAGCAACCCAGCCGAGCTCCTGGCCGAGGGCGCAGAAATGGTTGACTGAACTGAGGGCGGGGGCCATGATCCGAGGCATCTACTGGGGAGTAGCACCGTGAGCCCGGTACGCCGGGCTCTTTTTCTCTACTGTTATTCAAAAAGCTTCATCGAACGCGCTGTCTGTTCGAGCCAACTCTTTAAACGCACTCTTGACCATGTCTGTCACTTCCTTCCCGGAACAATCGCTTCTTTGAGTAACCGCTTCTGTGATGATATTGAAAGTAATCCAGAAACCGTCACTTGCCCCATAGAGCTTGTAGGCACTCTGGATCATTTCCAACTCGGTTTCTGTGAGGCACGGTTTCATCGTTCTTGGCTTGCTTCGATAACACACTGATAGGCAGGGAGCCATGAAGGATTGTGGTCGAGTGGGGAAGTTGCGTGTGTGAATACCTCACGCTTCACCCTCTGCATTACTCGTTGAATGCTTATGAGGATGGCCGCTTCTTCCCGATGACCTTGGACTCCGTCTGCAATTTTCGCTGCTAAATCAGCCAAGCCCTCGAGCAACGCCTGACGCTCGTTAGACGCCAATGCTGTGCAGGTGGCGACGAGATGGTGGGCTGAACGATCAAAGTCTGATCGAAGAGCAAAGTAGTTAAAAGAACGCGTAACCATGATTTGGCCCCACAAGCGCTCCCCCCCAGCATGGACCAGCGAGGGCGGGGATGCAACTTTGGGTGCTGTAATTTCGCGTAGGGGCTCCCGCAAGACCAGTACCACGTGCCAAAGTTCCAACCCTGCTGGTCACAGGCCGAGGCCTTCATCGGCCAGAAGGGCAGCGCGCTCGCGACGCTGGAACGCGAGGTCTACAGCTTCCTCAAGGAGCGACTCCTTAATCTGAAGCACAAGGGTGCGATCGCCTTCGAGAATGTCCCCGTCGTCCTCAGCAAAGGCTACGTAAAGGCCTTCGGTTCATCGCCTTCCGTCGGCGCCTATGCGCTGGACTTCTGACGCACGGAGACGGGCCTCGATGCTGGTGCTGCCGGTGCAATTTTCTACGTGCTGGTGGCCGACCTCGATGGCGAGGCCGATGCGCGGGAAACCGTAGAGCGGGCCATCGAACACACGAAACGACCCGAGGACAGGCCCACGCTGGAACAGATCGCTCGGGTCGAACCCTTCCTCGCGGACTGCGCCTTCCCGCCAACGCTGGCGGGCGTGCTCGCCTGGGTACGCTTGGTCGAAGGGCGCTCGCTGGCGAGCATCGGGCTGACCGGTCCGGTACGGCTGAAAACCGTCCTGCGCGGACTTGCCGTTGGATTCGGCACAGTCGCGCTGGTCGTAGTCACGATCTGGATGGCAGGCGGCATGCAGGCCGCAGGCTTGGGGCAAGCATGGCGCTCGCCCGTGAGTCTGCTGCTAGTAAGTTTCATGTTCCAAGCGACCGTGGAGGAAGTCATCTTCCGCGGTTGGATGCTGTCGGTGGTGCCGCGCAAGACTAATGTCGCCGTGGCAGTGCTGCTTGTGTCGCTCGTTTTCTGCTTCCTGCATTTCAGTCCGCACCAGCCGCCCCTGATCATCCTCAGCACGTCCCTGTTCTCGCTGTTCGCCTGCGCCTGCGCCTGGGCACTGTGGACTGGCAGTATCTGGGGCGTGATGGGCTGGCACGCGGGGTGGAACTGGTTGCTCGCAACCGGCTTCGAACTGCCCGTCGCCGGTATGCATGCGCACTTGCCGGCACTCCTGGTGGCGCTGCGCCCGCAAGGCCTCGACACCTTCACCGGTGGCGCACAAGGGCCGGAAGGTAGTTACCTGTGCAGCGTTTTCTTCGTCGCCGCGATCGCGTGGATCCAGTGGCGAAGGACGCGTGGAGCTCACAATTTCTCGCCGACCAGCAGGTAACGCCACTACTGGGGCGGCATCTCCCCGTCCCGGCTCTTGCCGATCGGATGCTGGTTCGCGCCGTACCGGCGACGACCAAGCGATTGAGCGTCTGCTAGCGGTCGTCGGGCCGATCTCATGGGGCTTGAGCAAACCTCCGGGTTTTCGGCAGCGCGCAGGACATAAGTGCAGGCTCATCCGGAAGCAGCGGGTGCTCGCTCTGCAATCTGCTGCTTGTACGGATTCCGCTCGAGGTATTTAGCGATCTAGAGGCAGCTTAGGTTCGTGATGCCAGTCCCAGTACCGACTGGAACCGAGACTGCCTTTGCTGAAGTGTCAACGGAGAGTGATGTGGCTTCCTCGATAGAGTTCGACCAGGCCACCTTCGGTTTACGTCTCGCAACGAGTGCATCGGGCCGCAGGGCGTGCGACCCGAAGCGGACAGCGACAACTTAGGCAATCCCTGCGAGCACGCAGGTCACAAGTCCCGGAGCCACGCCCTGTGGAATCGCGTTGGGCGAAGTCCCGCTCCACAGGAGGCTGGAATCGTCGAGGCCTCTGGCGTCGGCCTTGGCCCTCGGCGAAGCCAACGATTGAGAGGCTAGGGAAATGCAGGAGGCATCGTAGAAATCGGACGCGGGTCGCGCATAAGTCGATACACAAGCCCGTGTGCGGTGCGACCGTCTAAGAGACCAGTGATTTCCGAGGCACGGCTTGGTTGCTGCAGAGCCGTGGGATGGATTTCGAACGTAGGGACGGGGAGGGCATGGCAATGACTTGGTTGGGCAAACAACGAAGCCGCCCGAAGGCGTCTCCGAGTGGCGGCTTGCCCCACTTGCCTAGCTGGGTAGCTTTGCCGCGAGCACGTCGACTTTCTCGATGGTCGGCGGCTCGGAGAACATTTCCCCGGCCTTGGCCATCAAGGCCGCTGCAACCTTGCCGGCGAGATGGGCCTCCCGGCCCGCATCGTCGGGAAAGGCATCGAAAATGCCGAAGGTTGTTGGCCCGAGGCGAATTCCGAACCAGACGGTCGTGGCGGGCTCGTCCATAACTAGTGGCAGACCACTCAGGAGAAAGCTTTCAACTTCTTTCTCCTTGCCGATTTTCGCTTCGAAGCGAACGAATAGCGCAACCTTGACCATGAGCTGTCTCCTGTTGGTCTGACGGAGTAACGACGTCCCCTCCCTTACTTGGAAGCCTAGGACTTGATTGAGCCAAGAAATCAACGGATCGGCGCGCCTAGCCAGTTGGCCGCTATTGCCTGACAAACTAGTCGCTTCCGTGGAGCGATGTGTTGCGACGGTGTGAGGATGGCTCGACGCCCCCTTCACGCGGACGGCGAGCGCAGATTTACCATAGTCACGAATCTGCAGGAGTGCGAACCCATGCCACACCAGTCCCCGTCGCCGGTCGGGTTCGACGCCTTCGTGCACGTGCGAGGCGCGCGTGAGCACAACCTCAAGGATGTCGATGTCGACCTCCCGAGGGATGCAATCGTCGTGTTCTCCGGCATCTCGGGATCGGGCAAATCTTCGCTGGCGTTTGGCACGCTCTATGCCGAGGCGCAGCGGCGCTACCTGGAATCGCTGTCGCCCTATGCGCGGCGCCTGATCGACCAGGTTGGCGTACCCGACATTGACGCCATCGACGGTATGCCGCCGGCAGTCGCGCTGCAGCAGCAGCGCGGTACGCCGAACGTCCGCTCCACTGTGGGCAGCATCACCACGCTGTCGAGCCTGCTACGCATTCTGTATTCGCGCGCCGGCGCCTATCCGCCCCGGCAACCCATGCTGTATGCGGAAGATTTCTCGCCCAACACGCCGCAGGGTGCTTGCCCTACCTGCCACGGGCTGGGCTACGTTTACACAGTCAAGGACGAGGCCATGGTTCCCGACCCGTCGCTGTCGATCCGCGACCGGGCGATCGCAGCGTGGCCACCGGCGTGGCAAGGGCAAAACCTGCGCGACATCCTGGTGACGTTGGGGTATGACATCGACAAACCCTGGCGCGAGCTCCCGAAGAAGGACCGCGACTGGATCCTGCACACCGACGAGCAGCCAGTGGTTCCGGTGTACGCGGGTTTCACACCTGCTGAAACGCGCGCGGCGCTGCGCCGCAAAACCGAGCCCAGCTACATGGGCACCTTTACCGGCGCGCGCCGCTACGTGCTAGACACCTTCGCCAACACGCAGAGCGCGCTGATGAAGAAGCGTGTCGCGCGCTTCATGTCCGGTACCACGTGCGCGACGTGCGACGGTCGCCGCCTCAAGCGCGAAGCGCTGTCGGTCACATTCGCCGGGTTGGATATCGGCACCTTGTCGCGTTTGCCGCTCGCTGATATCGCCGAACTCCTGGCGCCCGCGGCGAAGCACCGGTTCGACACGCCAGTTGCCACCGCCACGCGCAGCCGCGCCGCTGGACGCAAGGACATCGCCCGTCGCGTGGCCGCCGGCGGATCGCCGCATACCGGCGGCACGGACGTGCGGCGCACCGCGAACCTGTCCGAGGAGAAGCGGATCGCAGCACAACGCATCACTCGCGACCTGATCGAGCGGATTGAGGCGTTGCAGGGGCTGGGTCTCGGTTACCTCGCGCTGGACCGGTCTACGCCCACGCTCTCCTCGGGCGAGCTACAGCGGCTGCGCCTGGCGACGCAGGCGCGCTCCAATTTGTTCGGCGTGGTCTACGTGCTGGACGAGCCGTCGGCAGGGCTGCATCCCGCCGATGCGGAAGCCCTGCACGCGGTGCTGGGCCAGCTCAAGGCGGCCGGCAACACCCTGTTCGTCGTCGAGCACGACCTGGATACGCTGCGCCGCGCCGACTGGCTTGTCGATGTGGGGCCGGATGCAGGCCAGCATGGTGGCCGCGTGCTCTACAGCGGGCCGCCGTTGGGGTTGCGCGACATCGAGGCGTCGCACACGCGGCGCTATCTGTTCGACTCCGTGCCCACGCGTCGGCGCACGCCTCGGCGCCCGTCAGGCTGGCTCGAGCTCCTCGGCATCCAACGCAACAACCTGCATGGCCTCGATGTGCGGATCCCACTGGGGGTCTTCACTGCGGTCACTGGCGTGTCCGGTTCGGGCAAGTCTAGCCTGGT
This sequence comes from Stenotrophomonas sp. 610A2, assembly GCF_030549615.1. NCBI lineage: Bacteria > Pseudomonadati > Pseudomonadota > Gammaproteobacteria > Lysobacterales > Lysobacteraceae > Stenotrophomonas > Stenotrophomonas pigmentata. The sequence goes on along the minus strand of NZ_CP130832.1, from coordinate 4,160,767 downwards.
CAGCCAGGCGCTGGTGGAACTCGTGAGCGAGCACCTCGGCCACGAGCCGGCGGTGGAGGAAAGCAGCGACGACATGCCGCTGCCCGACGCAATAACGCGTACTGCGGGCCGGCTGGGTGCGGGCGTGGGTGCCATCCGCCGCCTGGTCAACGTCGACCAGAAGCCCATCGGCCGCACGCCGCGGTCCAACCTGGCGACCTACACCGGCCTGTTCGACCATGTGCGCAAGCTGTTCGCAGCCACGCGCGCTGCGAAGGCGCGCCGCTATGGCGTGGGTCGCTTCTCCTTCAACGTGGCGCAGGGACGTTGCCCCACTTGCGAGGGCGAAGGCTTCGTCAGCATCGAACTGCTCTTCATGCCGAGCGTCTACGCGCCATGCCCTACCTGCCACGGCAAGCGTTACAACGAAAAGACCCTCGAAATCGAGTGGAACGGGCGCAACATCGCCCAAGTGCTGGGGATGACGGTGGACGAGGCGCTGTCGTTCTTTGCCGACGAAGTGCCCGTGCACCGTGCACTGGCATTGCTCCACGGCATTGGCTTGGGTTACCTGCGGCTCGGGCAGCCTGCGACGGAACTGTCCGGCGGCGAGGCCCAGCGCATCAAGCTGGCCACCGAGCTGCAGCGCAGTCAGCGTGGCGACTCGCTATACGTGCTCGACGAGCCGACCACTGGACTGCACCCTTTCGACGTGGACAAGCTGATGGTGCAATTGCACGAACTGGTTGACGCAGGCAACACCGTGGTCGTCGTCGAACATGACATGCGGGTCGTCGCCGACAGCGACTGGATGATCGACGTAGGCCCGGGCGCCGGGGAGAAGGGGGGTCGTATCGTCGCCGAGGGCGTGCCGCAGGACGTAGCGAGCCGGGGCGTCGGAGCCACAGCGCCTTACCTGCAGCGCGCGCTGTACTCACGCTGACCGAGGCGCTGCTCGATTTCCCTCTGGCAAACGCGTTTTCCCAGCCTTACGTCCGCTCTTGGCCGAGGCTGTGTAAAAACCCTTTGCGGATGATCTTTCGGGGAGAGCGCATACGACTCACGCAGTTTGGTCAAAACAATCATCCGGAGTTCTCAAGCCGCGATCGCTCTCAGCATGCCTTGCATTCCGATAATCTTGATCATGCGCTTCATGTTGTAAGCCAGAACCGCCAGGCTGATCTCTGTTCTGACCTTCGGAAGCGTCTTCGTGAGCAGTGGCGTCGTACCCAACCACGCCTTGAGCGTGCCGAACACGTGCTCTACGGTCTGCTTTCGCAAGATAGCGACTTGTGGCCTAGCGTTGAGGCGGAGCTGCATCGCCTCAAGTACGTGTTCGTGCTCCCATCGACTGAATCGCCCAGGCTTTTGTAGACACTCTTCAGCCGTTTAGTGCGTACTGCCGTTCAAACTCTATCGGGGACAGGCCGCCATTGGAACCGTGTCGCCGTGTCGGGTTGTAAAACATCTCGATGTACTGGAAGACATCGGCGCGTGCCTCGTCGTGATTGCTGTAGATCCGCCGCTTAATCCGTTCGCGTTTCAACAGCTGGAAGAAGCGCTCCATTGCTGCGTTGTCGTGGCAATTTCCTCGTCGGCTCATGCTGCATACGATGTCGTGCTCACGCAGGAAGCACTGCCAGTCTTCGCTGGTGAACTGCGTTCCTTGGTCAGAGTGCAGAAGCAAACCTGGAGCGGGTTTGCGCCTCCAAACCGCAGCGAGCAGCGCTTGCAGAACCAAGTCGGTGTGCTGCGTGGGGCGCGTCGCCCAACCCACCACCTGGCGTGAGAACAGATCGAGCACAACGGCTAAGTACATGAAGCCGTCGTAGGTTCGGATGTAGGTGATGTCCGTTACCCATGCGCGATTCGGTTCACTTACTTTGAAACCGCGCGCCAAGACGTTCTTTGCCACTGAGCCCACGGGCCCGCTCAATGGGCGCGGTCTACGGCCATAGCCAACCATCGCCCGAAGCCCTTCGTTCTTCATCAATCGCGCTACGCGATGCCTGCTACACGTCTCCCCTAGCTCGCGAAGATCCGAAGTGATCTTGCGATGTCCGTAGACCGAGCCACTCTCAAGCCAGCTGTGCTTGATCAGTCCAAGCAGTCGTTGGTCATCCCGTTCTCGGGGGCTTATTGGGCCTCGAAGCCAAGCGTAGTAACCGCTGCGATGGACACTCAGTACCCGACACATGGCTGCCAACCCGAACTGATCCACATGGCACTTCATGAAGGCGTACTTTGCTCTTACCCCTTGGCAAAGTACGCGGCGGCGCTCTCAACCGGTCATTGCAACGCCTGGCTGAGCTTCTCAGCCGGCGTCATGAAGTCCAATGTCTGTCGCGGACGTTGATTCAATCGTAACGCAACTTTGTTCAGTTCCGCCTGCGAGTAGACCGACAGATCCGTTCCATTGGGGAAGTACTGGCGTAGCAACCCGTTGGTGTTCTCGTTGCTGCCGCGCTGCCAGGGGCTCTGTGGATCACAGAAGTACACGGCCACCTGCGTGGCGATCGTGAAGTCGCGGTGGCTGGCCATTTCCATGCCGCGATCCCATGTCAGTGATTTTCGCAGGCGCGCTGGCAGACGACGCACCTGACGACTCAGCGCACTGACCACGCTTTGCGTGTCCTTCCCATCGACTTTGACAAGCATCGTGAAGCGCGAGTGTCGCTCCACCAGCGTGGCAATGTGGCTGTTCCTGGCACCACTGAGCAGGTCGCCCTCCCAGTGGCCGGGCACGGCCCGATCCGATACGTCGGCAGGTCTGTCGCGGATGGAAACGGCGTCCCTGATACCGCCTCGTGGCTGGCGTGTGGCCTTCTGCGAGCGGCGCATCAGGCGATGGGTGCGCAGATGAGCCACCAGCTCCTTCTTCAGCACGCCACGCGCCTGGATGAACAGGCTCCGGTAAATGGTCTCGTGCGACACCTGATGTGTCTCGTCATGAGGAAAATGCCGCTTCAGCCAGCGGGCTATCTGCTGGGGCGACCATTGCAGCGAAAGCTTGCCTGCTACCCGCCGCCGCAGTGTGCCATATCGGGCCAGACGGCAAGGCTTCGGGCGACGGGCGTTATCCCAGGCGCGCTCATCGGCCCACGTCGCGCGATACCCCTTGATGCCGCCGTGGCGCCTCACCTCGCGACTGACGGTAGACGTTGGTCGCCCCAAGCGCCTGGCAATCTCGCTCAGGGAAAGGCTGCCTGCCAGGCCGCGCGAGATCTCTTCACGCTCATGTAGCGTCAGCGTACGAGGCGAGCGCGTGCGAGGCGCTGGAGCGATACCGCCTCGCGAGGCGAGCACACCCCATACCGAAGCCGGATGTTTGCCCAGATCACGGGCAATCTCGCTGCACGAAGCACCTTCTCGCCAGCGCATCCACAGTGCCTGCTTCTGCGCCAATGACAATCCAGGTCGACCCATCATCGCACTTGCCCTCCCGGTCAGCAGCAACACCTATGATGTTGCATCGACCGGTTGAGAGCGCCGCGGCTTTTTTTAAGATGTCTCGCTCTTCAGTGACGCGACGCAACTCAGCCTTAAGTCGACGAACCTCAGCGTTCTGGTCCTGCTCAACGCGACGCCCTACCTCTCCCTGGCCGTGCTGACGTCTCCACCCATACAAGCTATGGACCGACACACCTAGTCGCTCAGCCACCTCAGCTACCGGTCGGCCGTACTCGACAATCTGCCGAACCGCCTCGATCTTGAATTCATCCGTATAACGCTTCGTGCTCATAACCACCTCCGCCTAAGCCATAGTTTATGGCTGCGAGGTGTCTACGAAATCCTGGGCGATTCAGGGGGGTGAAGTTGATGTGTCCTTACCTGCTGCTCTCACCAAAGAAAAAGCCCGGCGGGAGCCGGGCTTTTGGTCAGCCAATTACCAGGCTCCAGTGGATTTCAGAGTCCGGGTATTTGAAGCGGAATCCGTCGTAGTCAGACTGAACGGCAATGTTTCCATTCTCGTCTACCAACGTCTTCACTTCGATCTCTGAGATCGAGCGATTCTTGATGCGAATGCTGTCGACACTGCCGGTAAACAATCGCTTGTTTTGGCGCGACAGAATGCTCACCGAACGGCGTTGCTGACCTGGCCCTTCCAGGTACATTGCGACTGACCCCATGGAAAATCTCCCTTTGAATTTTTCAAGACATCCTCCGGTCCCGCAGGAGGGAGCGCAGATGATTCCTTCATCTCTGTGAAGATCGAGTAAGTGCGAACTGGAGCTAGTTCATTGAATGTACATTTCGGCGCTTCCGCTCCCCCGCAATGAAGCGTTTGACGGCTGCGGGATCGAGGGCTTGGTGACCTCGCATCATCCCCCGAAAGGTGTGGAAGGGAATGCCCAAAGCGATCGAGGTATGCGCAGGCTACGATTGTGCCGTGGGGATTACCAGCATCGCGTAGCGCGTGCTGCGCTCGACCAAGGTCGCGATCTGGTCGGAAGCGGTCGTCATTGATTCCAGTCGCGTCCCCTGACCGTTCCGGAGCGTTGCTATAAGCTCTCCCGAGCTGGAATGGATTTACACGAAGTGCCCGCATGGCGCTGGACGACATCTCGAAGGCCTGCATTCGCATATGAAAGTAGCTGGCGTACCAGTTCCTCCTGCGCTTTCTGCCCGATTAGCTAATGCTGCTGCCCACGATGGCACGGACTGAGCTAGCGCTGCGTCGCCTGGATACGCAGGCTTCTAGCCGAACTAGGTGGCAGTGGACACAGAGGAACCACCTTGTGTTACGGTTTAGGTTCTGTTCGCTTCGGAGCAGCTGCACCATCTGTTGTTGCGCGGTAGGGCATTCGGCCATTAGTCGTAGCTTTGGTAACAGGAGGCTTCCACCGGAATGGTGTGTTGCCGAGCACTTCAATCTTCCCTCCCGATGTTTGAAATTCTGCGACATCTTCGGCGATGCGGTCGTGACTTAGATCATTGGTATGGGCCTTCGGGGCGTAGACCGAGTCCGATTTTGTAGCCGGGTATCGACCTTTAGTGCGCTTTGTTGCCATCATGACTTGTTTCTCCTATGAGTTTCATTGCGATGAGGCGAGCACTCTGCTTGGCATGTTCTTCGCGTTCAGCGCGGCAGTAGGGGCCGCCCATGGCAAAGGATTTGCAGACGATAGGTCTGCTGGAATAAATGCGACACTTCATCTGTTTCCCATCTAGTGCTGCGCACCACCCATCTTGGTCCTTGGCCATGACATGCAAGCCTCCTACCTGATGGGTTGTTAGATGGGCAGGCACTGAATCATCTTTGCCCAAAATGACTGTGAGTTTGCAGCACAATGAATCACAAGTAGCGCACGTGATACTGGCGTTGCTTTCCCGCTTAGCACGGTTCATGTCGTAGCCGTGATCATGTTGCGCGAGTAGTGCAACAGCTGGCCGCGATATGGCTCTTGGTCGGAGTCATCCATTCGACATCTTGTCGATTTGAGAGCGAACCTTTGCTTGATCAACATCTGGGAGAATTCTTCGCTGCTACTCAAGCCAGGATCCGTTATCACGACCTCGGCTCTAGGTTTGGCATGGTGGAGCACGACATTCGCTATGACTTCAGCTTGTGATCGATCATGTAGAGCGTCACTGGCTATGATCAAGTCAAAGGCACCTAGCGCGGTTGGTTCCCGCCCGTGACGAAAGTGATGGAATTGTACGGGTGGCAATCCGTTCAGAGCAGCGTTGTGAGCTAGAAAAGGCTCGGCCAATGGATGCTCATCGCAGGCAATTACCTCGACGCCGCGTCGCATCAGCACAATGCTAGCGAGCCCGATTCCACAAGAAAGCTGAAGTACTCGCTTGCCCGAAATTTCGAAGCGGCACATGGCCTGGGCAAGTAATTGACCTGATGGCCACAGCTGACCAAACAAGCCCCATTGCGCCGAGGAAATATGAAGACGCTTCCTATGCCCCTCCAAGTCGCTGACCTGCTGCTTATCGCTGAGGATGCGTAGCAAGTAGGAGTCGCCACCGATGGTGACTTTCACGTTTCGTGTCTTAAAAGCGGGCATTGCGCACTCCCGTCGAGCGACCACCCAAGGATCTGGGCAGGTAACGCATGAAAAGGAGCGATATGCGCAACTATCAAAACAGCTGCACCGAACGCGAAGCAGGCTAGACCTGTGATCTGATGCTAGCACGTCTCAGGATTGATCCTTAGCTCCACGTATGGCAAAGCCGAATTCAGTACCCGTGTGCCGCAGATAACTCTGTGTTTTTTGTGACGATCACCCGGCTGCAGACTGAATGATGTGGGCAGTTCGGGTTCGCAAAGGGCGCGACCGCTTCACGCGAGAGGATGCAAGTTGAGAGATACGCCGATGTACCACTACTTTGGGAGAAAAGAGGGTTGGCTGCTGAATACGCTTCACGAGCCAATGAATGCAGCGAATTCTTCCCTGGAACCAGATTGATGGCTCAATGCCGATACTTGCTTCTCAGCAACTCGAGCTGCTCGGTGGCTGTCAGCATGCTTTTGATCCTATCCAGCACTGCTTCAATGCCATTTCGGCACTCAGCTTCATTGGGTAGACCCACTATCGAGCGCAGAGCCTTCTTTGAGAGGATTTCCAGAGAGCGTAAGGTGTCCAGCCGTTTGGAATAGCTCCAAGAATGGGTAGACGCCATCATATCGGCCGCGAAATCATCTAAGTCGGCCCGTGCATCGTCATGGTTCATGGCTGATCCGTGCGCGAAGTGCGCGTTTGAGCAACCACCATAGGCCCTTTCTAGCGTCCGTGTGTGACGAAGTTGGGTGGCGCCAGGCAGTGAGGTTGCCTTTAGGCGACAGGAATGCGGGTTACCTGGTAATCAAAGTGGCCGCTAGCGCGTTTTTTGCGTTGGTTCCCAGCTTCTCGTACTTGAGCGGTCTTCCCGTTTCGCAGTAGACGTCTCGTTCAGAATCAAGTGTTGATGTGATCAAACTCCGGTGCCTGTGCCGATGCGGCGATTGTGATCGTGACGAGAGAAACGTCAGCTAGCCGATGTGCAGAAATGGACGCTTGGTGCAATACATCCCGGTCGCTCCTTGTACTGGAACGGAAGGTTTAACGGTATGAACATACCAAGAGTTACTGTAGATCAGCGGCTCCGTGCATCAGCAGGAAAGTGACGCTTGCCCAGTCGCAAGGCAACATGGACCAGCAGGATCAATACCGGCACTTCCACCAGCGGGCCGATGACGGCGGCGAAGGCGACCGGCGAGGCCAGACCGAATGCCGCGATGGCTACCGCGATGGCCAGTTCGAAGTTGTTGCCTGCCGCGGTGAACGCGATCGCAGTGGTGCGCGGATAGTCCTTGGCGATCAGCTTGCCCATGAAGAAGCTGATGACGAACTGGATGATGAAGTAAAGCGTCAGCGGGATCGCGATGCGCACCGCGTCCATGGGAATCCGCAGCACGTCACCGCCTTTCAGGCTGAACATCGCCACGATGGTGAACAGCAGTGCGGCGAGCGTTATCGGGCTGATGGCAGGTAGGAACTTCTCTTCATACCACTGCACGCCCTTGCGAGCCTTCAGCCATCGACGGGTGAGGAAGCCGGCCAGGAATGGGATGCCCAGGTAGATCAGCACCGCCTCGGCGATGGTCCAGACACTGACATCGATGACGCTGCTCTGCAGGCCGAACACTGGCGGCAACCAGGAAAGGAAGAACCATGCGTAAACGCTGAACAGCCCTATCTGGAAGATCGAATTGAATGCCACCAGGCCGGCCACGTACTGGCCGTCGCCGCGTGCCAGCTGGTTCCACACCAGCACCATGGCAATGCAGCGCGCCAGGCCGATCAGGATCAGGCCGGTCATGTACTCGGGGTAGTCGCGCAGGAACAGCACCGCCAGGCCGAACATCAGGAACGGGCCCACGATCCAGTTCTGCAGCAGCGAGAGCATCAGCACGCACTTGTCGGCAAAGACCGTGGGCAGTTCCTCGTACTTCACCTTGGCCAGCGGCGGATACATCATCAGAATCAAGCCGATCGCGATCGGAATGTTGGTCGACCCTATCGAAAGGCTGTTCAACGCGTTGGGCACGCCCTCGAACAACGCGCCCAGGCCGACGCCGAGCGCCATGGCGGCGAAGATCCAGAGCGTGAGATACCGGTCCAGGAAGGACAGGCGGGAGGTTTCAGTAGTCATGGGAGTTTCCGGGAGGACGGTCAGTTGATCTGCGCAATCTGATCGAGCTGTGCCTTGAGAGCTTTACGGTCATCCCATGCCCCGTCAGGAATCTCCAGGAAGGCCTTCAGGCGGGCCTTGATGATCTGATGTGCCCGATCGAATGCTTCAGCCTTCTGTGCATCCGAGCCTTCTACGCCGGCCGGATCGGACAAGCCCCAGTGCACGCGCACGAAATCGCCAAACACGACCGGGCACGCTTCGGCAGCCGCGCTGTCGCACACGGTGACTATCAGGTCCATGGCAGCAGCATCCGCTTCGGCAAATTCATCCCAGGACTTGCTACGCAGGCCCTCCACCGGGAAGCCCTCGCGCTGCAACTGAGCAATGGCGAACGGATTGACCCGACCGGCCGGCTGGCTGCCTGCACTGAAGGACCGATAGCGGCCTTCGCCCCACTTTGTCAGGGTCGATTCGGCCAACACGCTGCGCGCGTAATTGCCGGTACAAAGAAAGAGAACACGACGGGTCATTTTGGCGAACTCTGGGATATGGGGTCAGCATCCTGCGGGGCGTTCACAGGCCTGTTCCTCTGCACAGCAGTTTTCAGTCAGGTAGGCCACCAGCTCGTTCATCGCCACGAACTCGGCTCGGTAGCAGATGGTCCGGCCACGTTGCTCGGCGCTGATCAGTCCCGCAGCAAGCAGTTCCTTCAGGTGGAAAGAGAGTGTGGCGCCAGGCAAAGAGAGCGCATGCGCAATATCGCCAGCCAGCTTGCCGACGCTCCCCGCCTGAACCAGGAGGCGGAAGATCGACAGGCGGGTGGCATGACCCAGGGCAGCCAAGGCGTGGGTTGCTTTTTTGTGTTCCATGATTCTAGAATAATCAAATTAAAATGACAGGACAACCCCCGTGCAGCAGATCCCTAACGTGGTCTCGGGTGCCTTGGACATCCCCACGGCCGCCAAGCTCAGCGATCCGGTCGCCCAGCCACACCGACCACGCATCCTGATCCTGTATGGGTCGCTGCGCCCGCAGTCGTTCAGCCGCAAGCTGGCGCTTGAGTCGCAGCGGCTGCTGGAGCAGCTTGGGGCGGAAACCCGCCTCTTTGATCCACATGAGCTACCGATGCTTGACTCGGTGCCGGCCACTCACTCGAAGGTGCAGGAGCTGCGTAGGGCCTCGCTGTGGTCAGAAGGACACGTGTGGATCAGCCCGGAACGCCACGGCACCCTTACTGCAGTATTCAAGAATCAGATCGACTGGCTGCCACTAGAAGAGGGCAGCGTGCGACCCACTCAGGGCCGGACGCTGGCTGTGATGCAGGTCTGCGGCGGTTCTCAGTCGTTCAACGTGGTCAACGCGCTGCGCGTGCTCGGCCGTTGGATGCGCATGGTCACGATCCCGAACCAATCCTCGGTGGCCAAGGCCTGGCAGGAGTTCGATGACGACGGTCGAATGAAGCCTTCGGCGTACTACGATCGCGTCGTGGACGTGATGGAGGAACTGATCAAGTTCACCCTTCTGGTGCGCGGGCGTAGCGACTACCTGGTGGACCGATACAGCGAGCGCAAGGGGGCCGTTGAGGCGACGGCGCTGGCCGCTGCCGCAGGCGTGGTGGAGACCGTTTTGAACAAAGAGGAAAGTGCGTGAACGCTGTCATCTATCACAACCCCAACTGCGGCACTTCGCGCAATACTTTGGCACTGATTCGCTTCGTCGGCATCGAGCCGGAAGTGATCGACTACCTGGCCAACCCACCCAGCCGTGCGCGCCTAGTCGAGCTCATTACGGCGGCGGGGTTGAGCATGCGCGATGCCATCCGGCAGAAGGGGACGCCGTATGAAGCGCTCGGGCTAGGCGACGCAGGACTGAGCGACGACGCGCTGCTTGATGCGATGCTGGCGCACCCGATACTCATCAATCGTCCTCTCGTACAAACCGATAGGGGTACTCGTCTGTGCCGGCCTTCGGAAGTGGTGCTGGAGATCCTGTCGCCGCTGCCCGGGCCGTTCCGAAAGGAAGATGGAGAGCTGGTGACCGGGCACGCCGGAAGCTCCACGCCGTGATCCCAGTGCCTGGCTGGGCTTGCCGCCGCTGAGAACCACAGGAGGTCATGGTCCATGTCGGCGCTCGATCCCACAACAAGCGACAGCGCGTGGCGCGTCTTCCTGGTATTCCTGCGGCTGGGGCTGACGTCGTTCGGCGGTCCGATCGCCCATCTGGGCTACTTCCGCCTCGAGTTCGTCGAACGCCGCCGTTGGCTGACGGACCGTAGCTACTCTGATTTGGCGGCCCTGTGCCAGTTACTGCCAGGCCCGGCCAGCAGCCAGGTTGGGATGGCGTTGGGCTTGCGCCGCGCTGGCTGGTCTGGCCTGTTGGCTGCTTGGGCTGGCTTTACGCTGCCTTCGGCCGTGCTGATGATCCTGTTCGCTTTGGGGGTTGCCAAATACCAGGGCATCGTTGAATCCGGCTGGCTGCATGGCCTGAAGATCGTGGCAGTTGCTGTGGTGGCTCAAGCAGTATGGGGAATGGCCCGATCCCTGTGCCCGGACCGTCTGAGGGCAGGGATGGCGCTTTTTGCCGCTGTGTTGACTTTGTCCATACCCTCGGTCGTCGGCCAGATCGTGGTGATCATCTTCAGCGGACTGCTCGGTCGCTGGATGCTGAAGATCGAACCTGCTTCCGGCCAATCAGACGGCGGCTATCCCGTCTCGCGAAGAACCGGCACAGTGGCACTGGTGCTACTGGTGCTGCCGCTTGTTCTGCTGCCCGTGTGGGCGGTGGTTAGCGGCTCCCCCTTGGCCGTGCTGTTGGAGGGTGTGTACCGCGCTGGCGCCCTGGTCTTCGGCGGCGGCCATGTCGTGCTGCCGTTGCTGCAGACCGCGGTCGTCCAGAGCGGCACCGTGAGCACGGCGGATCTCCTCGCCGGGTACGGTGCGGCGCAGGCGGTGCCGGGCCCTCTCTTCTCCTTTGCAGCGTATCTGGGGGCTATGGCCGAGGGGCCGCTGGGTGGCTGGGCAGGCGGCCTTGCACTGCTGGTGGTCATTTTCCTGCCAGCCCTTCTTGTGCTCGTGGGGGTGCTGCCGTTCTGGGAGTCCCTGCGCCACCGCAAGGATCTCCAAGCTTCGATTGCAGGCGTCAATGCCGGGATAGTCGGCATCCTGCTGGCGGCGTTGTATGACCCGGTGTGGACGAGCGCGATCCATGACCGATGGGATATCGCGATGGCACTGGTCGCATTCGGGCTGCTGGTCGTTGCGCGTGCTCCGCCGGTCCTGGTCGTGTTACTGGCTGCCATGGCGGGTTGGGCGATGACGTGGTAACGCCGCCAGTTCGGTGAGGCGCGTTTTGGCAGCGCAACCTAACGTCTGCTTCTGGCCGGGAGTTGCCGTTCGGCGTGTCGAGCTTGAATGTTGTGCCTCATCGAGATGCTGTCTTTGATTGAAACTTGTTTCAGACCCTTAGTACCACAGTGAAGCAGGATCCCCCTGCTTTGCGTGTGCGCCGCGCATTGGCGTATCGCTTCGAGTACTAAGCATGAAAGATAAATCCGAGTTCCTCTACTGCGTCTTCATTGTGGCTGCGGCCATCTTGTCGGCCGTGGCCCGTTGTTCGTTCACCCGCCCCGACCAATTCGGCCGGGATTCCTACGACTAAACCAACTATCTAGATAGACCCGCAAGGCCCGGCACTGTCCGGGCCTTGCGCGTTATGCCGTCTAAGAAAGGAGACCGAGATGCATCACGTTGAAACCATGGCCTATGCAGGCCAAGTCCCATGGCATGGCATCGGAAGCCAGCTGGATCCAGGGCAGTCCATTGAAGTATGGCGCGAGCGCGCCGGCATGAACTGGTCCTTGGAGGAAGCCGAAGTGCGATTCGCCGCCGATGCTGAAGATCAGTATCCGGTTCGGGCATTCCCCGGGCAGAAGGTGCTTTATCGCTCTGACACCAAGCGACCGCTGGCCGTGGTGTCCAAGCGCTATCAAGTAGTCCAGCCGCAGGAGATTCTTGAGTTCTACCGCGACCTGACGCGGTACAGTGGTTTCGAGCTGGAAACGGCAGGCGTGCTTCGCGGCGGGCGGAAGTTCTGGGCGTTGGCCCGTACTGGGCAGGGTGTGGCCTTAAAGGGCCAAGATCAGGTAAATGGCTATCTTCTTCTGGCTACGGCCTGTGACGGAACGCTGGCTACCACCGCTCAGTTCACCTCAGTTCGCGTGGTGTGTAACAACACGCTGCAGATCGCTGTTGGGGATCGAACTGGAGCCATCAAGGTCCCGCACCGCAGTGCCTTCGATGCTGACAGGGTCAAAAGTCAGTTAGGTATTGCTGTTGAGGGTTGGCACGGCTTCGTGGAGCGGATGCGGATTCTCTGTGAGACACCTGTGAACCCTGATTCGGTTGATGGGGTGCTGCGGAATTTGCTCACGTATCCGGCTGCTCAGAATGGGAGGGCAGTCGTGAATGAGCAGGCTGTTGCCAAGGTACGGGCGCTGTATGACGGGCAGGGTAGGGGAGCTAGCTTGAAGACCAGCAAGGGCACGGCTTTTGGTTTGCTCAACAGCATTACCGAGTTCGTAGACCATCATCGGCGGGCGCAGAGTACGGAGAACCGCTTGGATGCTGCGTGGTTCGGCCAAGGGGCATTGGTAAAGCAGAAGGCTTGGAAGGAACTGCTAGGGGAAGCCGCATGAATGTCTCGCTGCAGAAGCAACGCCTGGAAGAGCTACCTCGCGGTTTGAACGAACGTGACAGCTCCGTCCTCGCTCAAGCATTGGAAATTCTTGAGAGCAGAGCAATGGTCAGTGGCCTTCTATTGGGAGATCCCGATGTTGCCGGCAGGTTCTTCCGCCTGCGTCTTGGGAATGAGATCCGCGAGCACTTCGAGGTGGCGTTCCTCGATGCCCGCAACCGCCTGATCGCCGTAGAAAGGTTGTTCTCAGGCTCGATAGATGGTGCTGAGATCCATCCCCGGATTGTCGTCCAACGTGCCTTGGCCCTGAACGCAGCAGCGGTCCTACTGGCTCACAACCACCCTAGCGGGCATTGCGAGCCGTCAGCAGCGGATCGAGCCATCACCAAGCGGTTGAAGGAGGTCCTGGCGATGGTGGAAGTGAGGGTCGTCGATCACCTTGTGGTTTCGGCAAGCCAAGGTACCTCGATGGCTCAGCTCGGGCAGATATAAGGCCCGGATACCAGGAGAACAGCATGAAGGAAACGGAGACGTCCTGGGCATCGACCAGGGCGGCAATAGCTCGTGCCAAAGCGGCTGATCTAGACCGACAGGCACGGGAGGTAGAGCGCTCAGCTACCGACGGAAACTGGCGCACGAAGGCGCGGGCTAGAGAGGCTGCGGAACGTCTACGGCGAATGGCAGGCCGATACTTGGTGAAGGCCCTGAAACTAGAAGAAGGGCTAGATGCCCGGCTTACCCAAGATCTCTTCGAGTAGTGCCTTCCGGCGTACTGCTGGAAGGCTAGCAAGAGCGGCCAAGGCCTGAGCGAGACGAGCCTGCTGTACTTCGCTTTCATCACCTATCAAAAGGATAGCGTCTGCCATAGCTGCCGATGACGCCAGCAAATACGCGGCCGGCACTTGAAGAGCGTCAGCCAACGAAAATAGTGATTCCAAGCTTATGGCCATGGACTCGCTCTCGTAGCGGCTTATGCGTGCCGAGGCAGTGTCCTTATCAAGTCCCATTCGAACTCCGACTTCGCGTTGGCTAAGCCCTCGAAGCAGTCGGGCTTGGCGCAGGCGCGCAGCCACTACGCCCCGGGGTTCGAGGGCAGGGCCGGCCATTAGCAGGAGGTGACCGATGTAGTCATACCAACAGGATGACGGATGATCTACGCCCCGGGTAGACTCTACGTATCACGTAAGTTTATTGCAAGCCTTGAACTTAGCTCTGTGTTCGCTACTGCGTTGTGGGGGAATCGAGCGGTCATGTTGAGGAAGGAAGAAGTGGGAGAGCTATGGCCATGGAAATAGCCGGCACAACGAATGGAGGCACATCGATGGCTCATCCTCAGGAGAGGGCCTGATGGCGGATGAAAACCACTACGAAGTCCTCGGGGTCCGCCCCGAGGCGCCGCTCTGGGAAATTGAGCTGGCCTACAAAGGCCGACGGAGCCAGTACCACCCGGACCGATATGAGGCAGGGGACGAGGCCGCCGTCGCATGGGCGACGGCCAAGATGCAGGCGGTCAACAGGGCATATTCGGTCCTCAAGGACCCGGACCAACGCGAGCGCTTCGACCGTACGCAAGCGTCGGCGAAGCCGGCTGATCCAGGCCCCCGGACGGAGCGAGCCACGGCCCCAGAGCCTCCACCGCTCCGCTCACTCCGAGAAGCACTAGAAGGGCTGGAGTTCAGTAACGAGCCCTTCGAACGCGTGTTCGTGGCTCCGCACATCCCCAGGAAGAAGCTCCTGGGCGCTCTGGACAGCTACGGAGAGAGGCTGCGGGCCCAGGACGTTGTCGTGCTCATCGACGACACCGTGTTCGGCGGTGCCAGCGAGGGCGTACTGATTACCGAAACCCAGATTCGGCGCAAGGCCAAGTTCGAGCAGGCTGAGATCCGGTTACTGGGTTGTCTGACGGAGATCACCGCCCAGGGGGCGCACATCCGGATCCATGGCGAGCCCTTCATCACATTGAGTGTTCCCAACGCCGATGACCTGCGACGGCTGTTCAGCGCCGTCAGCCATTACTTGCAAGAAGCCAACTGATCTCAACCAACAGGGGAATTACATGAAGTACCTGATAGGCCTATACGGCGTGACCGTGCTGATCGCGGCCATATGTTTCGATATCTGGGGACGTTATGCCTACAAGGGGTTCTTCTACAACCTCGGGCAGGGCCTGGTCTGGCCCGTAGTGGTCTTCCCGTCATTCGGAAAGCTGATCGGCGGTGTGGTCTGGATCGTGGTGATCTTCGCCCTGCTTGTCCTGGTGAAGAGGCGATAGACATGACTCTTCGGAAACGAGCACTTCTCCCAATGGTGATCGTCGTGCTGGCACTCAGTGCCTGCAGCAGCGAGCTGGACAAGTTGCGTGGTCAATTCGTCGATAACTGTGTGGCCGGTGGGGCACCGAAATCCAGCTGTAAATGTGCCTTTGACAAGTTGCAGGAACACTACGGGGAACAGGGGTTGCTGGCTATCGAGAAGCAGAGCACCCCGCCACCTGATCTTTCCGACCGGCTCTTTGTAGCAGCGGGTCAGTGTCGAAACCGCTGACGCACCCATGGCGCCATGTTCAAGAAATAGCGTGCCGACAAGGACGCTGGTTAACCCTGGTGGCCTAACGTTGGCCGTTCAACCAATACATACAAGGAATTTCATGAAACGCATCAACTACGTTGCAGCCATGCTGGCTGCGCTTCTTCTTGGGGGTTGCAGCAAGCCAGTCCTGGACTGGCGCAACGCAGAGCTGAGTAACGGCAAAATCTACGAAGCCGGCTCCAATGAACCCTTTGATGGACGGGTTACCGGTGTGCCGCACAAGCAGCTCGAACCGCTCCTGGGCTCTCTAAGGACCATCCTTCAGAACCTGAACACCAATCAGGCCACCAGCATGACCGCACTGCTGGGTAACTTGAACTATGTCTGCGATGTGGATGTGGAAGAAGGATTGGTAGGCGGCAAGTACACCTGCCGCTATCCGCAGTCACAGGTTGTCGCCTACGAAGGTAAGCGGACCGACGGCGGTCTGGATGGGGAGACCGTGTTCCACACAAAAACGGGCAGTCCTGGCGTCATCCTGACGATGCAGAACGGGCGCGTGGAAGGGCCGATCAAGATCTACTTCGCCGAGAAGCCTGGACAACTCTCCTACCAGGCCACGGCTGTGAACAACGGTCTGGAAGGAGAAGCGATCAGCTACTACCTGAATGGTCAGGTCAAGGTAAAGGCCAACTTCAAAGGCAGCGTGCCTGTAGGGCTGTGGGAAGCCTACTGGGAGGAGAACGGAGCCGTCTCGGAGCGGGGCCTGTACGAGGGTGGAAAGCTGGTCTCACAGACCCACTATCTGCAAGACGGTACTGAATACCTGACGGAACCGGAGATGTGGGCGCTCCATCGTTCGATCTCGGAAAGTAATGATTTCACTCTGACGCCCAAGCAGGAAGTTCTGCTTACAGAGGCGGAGAAACGATACAACGCAGTACGCCTGCTGACGCCAGCCCAGCGCGAAGCGAAGTACCAGGCGGAGCAGGAGAGCATCCGGGCCGACAAGATCGCTCGCGGACTCGATCCGGACTGCTGGGTCTGTGACGGATCGGACAAAAGGAACTGACGGGGTAAAGAGGGTACATAGCGGGCGTGCCGATGCACGCCCGCTGCGTGCGCGTGTTTTGATTTTTGCCAAAGAATCTCAGGAGAGACGATGAAGAAGGTAGGTATGTTGGTAGGCGCCATGTGGGCCGTCCTGGCGCTGGTGGGCTGCAAGAAGGAATCGACCCTCACCCAGGCAGGTGACATCAACCTTGCTGGATGCGAAGTGCCGGCGGGTTTGACGCCCGTGCAGGCAGAAGCGGTTAGCTGCGCACCTGCGCAAGCAGAGCCGCAGATCATAGCAGAGCCCTCTGCAGCTGCTCCGGTGGAGAGTGTCATCAATGAAGCACTGGCTCGAGATGCTTTCATCTTCAATCAGTCAGAGGAAGACGTCGAAGCTAGGCGCTTCGCAGAGGGTGACCTCAATGGCGACGGTGTCAGTGACAAGGCCGTGCTGTTCGTACTGCAGGCCACTGATGGCGGTAACGCTTACGCCACGCACCTGGCGGTCTTCCTCAAAGAAGGTAATGGTTTGACGTATGCAGACTCATTGCCTGTGTCGGGGTATGGGGAGGGAGTTCAGGAGTTCGCAGTGCAGGGCGGAATGGTTGTCATGAAGATACTGGTCCAAGGACCGGGTGATGCTACCTGCTGTCCCTCTGTGGAGAAGAATGTGAACTACGTTATTCATAACGGGAAGTTGATTGAGGCTAAGCCTGTCAGTGCGGCGTACTGATTGAACTACTGCTCGGAGCAGGGTGAGTAGTTTCTTACTCCTAGGTGCATAAGGTATGAGAGAAGCCGGCTACTGGTACTTACATGACTACCCCCAATGACGTGCACTACATGCAATAGAAGGGAGGGGGGAATGCAGAGCGCGCACTTACCGTTTCTCCAAAACCATCAGGCTAAGTAGCTTTCAAGCCACCCCACAGAGGCCAGTGACCAACGTCACTGGCCTTTTTCATTCCCGACATAGAGGTTAACCATGAAGATCTTCCATTTACAGCTAAAGACTGGCGCCAAGGGTAAAGCCGTAGGGCATAGTGACTACATACGCCGCGAAGGAAGGTATCGGTCACGGGAAGACTTGATCGACGTTGGGTGCGGGAACCTACCTTCTTGGGCAGAGGGTAATGCTCGAGCGTTCTGGGCCGCAGCGGATGCACACGAGCGCATGAATGGTGTCGCGTACAGGGAGTTCATCATTGCGCTCCCAAATGAGCTTGTCGGCAGCGGGTCGAGGGACCTAGTGCAGGATCTCATTTGTTACCTGGCAGGTACGAAGCCCTATCAGTTCGCGGTCCATGCACCCGAGGCATCCCTCGAAGGGGGGATCAACTTGCACCTGCACTTGATGATTTCAGATCGCATGCCGGATGGGATCGATCGACCGGCGTCGCAGATGTTCCGCAGGTACAACCCTGACAGACCCGAAGCGGGCGGACGCAGGAAGGATGCGTGCGGAAGAACCAACGTGCAGGTCAGTGAGAGCGTGATTGAAAGCCGTTACATGGTTGCGAAGATCATCAACGAGCACTTGGAACGCAATGGCATTGCGGAGCGTGTTGATCACCGGACACTGAAAGAGCAGGGCATCGAACGTCAGGCTGAGCGTCACTTGGGAGCATTCCGGATTCAGGGGATGTCCGGCGACGAGCGGCTAGCCTACGTGATCGCCAGGCAAGTCATGCGCGGGCGAGGCGAGCTTTGACTAGGGATGGACCAGGAACCTGGAAAACCGAGCGATTCTGCCCCAACGGGGGCATTGTCGCATCGTGTGCATGCTCGTTCTGTGTGAAAGTCCGATGCCGCTCCGCCCTGGTGGTCGCCAGAATAGAGAAAGGCCGCCCCTCAGGGGGCGGCCTTTATTGTGCGGACAACTGAGGTCAGAGCGCCCCGGAGCGATCAACGAAGGCGGGGTTGAACTCAATCAAGCGTTTGGCTGCGCGGCTGTGGCGGTGTTCTGGACACAGGTGAGTAGTAGGCAGGCGAACTTTGACGTTCTCTAGGCATGCAGGTAGGTTTCAACGCCTGCCTATCGATATACGACTTCATGGGGGGATCGAGCGGGAAAGCCCGGATGGCTTTGCCGGCAGCGTGCCGGTCGTAGCGAGCCCGCTTGATCCGCCCTCCCCATGCGAAACTCTCGCCTTGCTCGCAGGCTTGGTGCGCGGAGGCCTGCGCTTTTCGTGTTCCGAAAACACCAGATATCTTTGATACTCACCAGCTCGGATGTGTGGGCTTGGAGGATGTTCGGTGATGGAGGCAATTAGCGGTGAAGGGCGAATGCTCCCTTTTGATGAAGCGCGGAAGCGCTACTTTCCTGATGAGGACCAGCCACTCTCCCTTCTCCTCAGTAGGAAAATTCCGATCTACCTCAAGGTCGATCAAGTTCGCTACAAGGTCTATCGATCTTTCAATGGGTATCTGCTGTCACCCCCTGGGAGCCCGGGCGACGGTGCGTTGGACGATCTTGAGAACCGCTCGGCTAACGCTCTGAGCTTTGATATGCATGGGTTTAGTGATGATTTGATGTACCTCCGGTTGGACGATAGCTCACTGGAGGAGTTAGGGCATTCTGGTTTGTGCGAGTCTCCACAGTTCTGCGAATTCGGCCTGTCTATCGATCAGGACAATCGCCCCAAGGCGCGGGGGCAAAGGAAATCTTCACGGGTCATAGATCGCATTCATGGCTTGAAGCGTGAGGGGTTTTATGAGGCATTTCTCATTGATCGCGAGGCATGGGGCAGTGGTAATGCTCTCGGCTTACTGAAGGATCCCGCGTATCGGCGGTACTATGTTGCGAAGGAAATGAAGGTCCACAAGGAAGATCTCTTTCTGGATGTTAAGGATGTCTCAGGTCTTGATCAGTTCCTAAAGCCTGTAGATGACCTTGCAGATTTTCCTTATGAATTTGGATTAAGAATGCCTGGGATTTACTGGATGTTTCAGGCTGCACATCGATTCAATGGCTCTGGTTCAAATTTTGAGTTGAATAGAGATCAGGTTTGCGGGTGGCTAAAGCGGCGGTGTAATAAGAGGGGGGTTTTCACGCATTCTACGCTGGAGACTACTTTCAAGTTTATTAGGAAGGAGGTGAATCGTTCTCAGGGTGGTCCTCAGAGGGATCCGATGGATCTTGATGATATAAAAGGATTTCGAGCGCATAGGGAGGATTATGATTTTCCATTTGCGAGCGAGGGGCTCTCCATGACTTTGGCCATCGCCGACTGGTGGTCCGGGCGGAGGAAAGGTAGCGATTTCATGATCATCGACCTTGCCAAGAACTTTGTGTTGAACGGATTTGCCGGCCTAGAGATTGGTGATCTAGTTCGGCTGATTAGTGGGTCTGTAGTTACGGAAGAGCAGAACAACATGTTGCGAAAATGGATGGAGGAGACGGGTAGGGAGCCCAGAAGTGTCAGGTTTTTCAAAAAACAGCCTTCGTAGACACCAGAATTTCGGAGTAAACTTAGGGGCTGGCCTTCTTTTGGAAGGCCAGCCCCTGAATACTTCAGGTCATGATGATCGACTTTCGTCGAGAGCGTGAGGCGAATCAGAGCGCTCCAGAATTGGAAGTCCATAACTTGCGAACAAGTGTCCGGCCGCCACTACCACGGAACTCGACTGCCCCCTCAACCGTCAGCCATTTCCATGCCGCTGGGACCTGCTTTGGGGTCAAGTTGGCGAGAAACTCGACCTCATCTCTGTTGACCCAAGAGATGCAGCGGCTGCGGCAGAGATGCTCCAAGCATTGGATCAGTTCACGTGCGTTCTGCGCGGGGCGCGGTACCTTAGTCTTCTTCAGCAGGAGCTTCGTCTGAACGATTTGGGTTTTCGTTGGAACGTATCTGATCTCGGTCAAGATAATGCGATGCTGAGTCAGGGACCATTGCACTATCTCCCAGGCGCGTTGTGCGAAATCCAAGCTGATATCCCCATCTTGGTTGCAGATGACATGAAACACAGCGGCAAGCCGCAGAGTGTTTTCCCAAGCTCGGGACGCCGCCTCGCGGACATCCTGGTAGTCATGTTCCCTCCAGTCCTTCAGGCGGTACTTGAGCTCT
Source organism: Stenotrophomonas sp. 610A2 (assembly GCF_030549615.1). Classification (NCBI taxonomy): domain Bacteria; kingdom Pseudomonadati; phylum Pseudomonadota; class Gammaproteobacteria; order Lysobacterales; family Lysobacteraceae; genus Stenotrophomonas; species Stenotrophomonas pigmentata. The sequence continues at coordinate 4,140,320 of NZ_CP130832.1, read as the reverse complement.
CTCATAAAGGCGTCGGCCCGGCGGTCCAACTGTATGCACTGTCGAGCGCCGTTGGTGTCAGTGCTTAGCTCAGCTGCGCGCTCCAGAAGTTCCACGATTCGGCCACGGAGGCGGATCAGGCCGTCCTCCGAAGTTGGGAGATATGCAGGCCTCCAGATGCCGTCTCCGGGAAGCCACTGAACAGCAATCGTTCGCGGCCAGAGTCCCTGAGCGTAGCTGACGTCCAAGGGCTTCCTAAGGGTTGGGTAGAAGATGTCCTGCTGTGAACGAAATCCAAGAGAGCAACGTGCGTACATGGCAATCAACTCAGTTCGGTGCACTTTGTGGCTAAGCTGAATGATTCCGCTGTACAGCTGCGTCAGTTTCCCGAGGTGCTTCTTGAACAGGTCGCTCTGCAGGAAGTCGACTCCGTCTTCATGTTGGATGTTGGTGCCTCGGAGACGGCCGTTGAGCGTTTCCATCAGTGCTCGGTACGTCACGTCCTGCTGCATAGGGTCAAGGTCAGAATGCCCTTCAAACTGCATAAAGGGCATAAAAAAGGCCTGATACGACGAGCCCTTGCCATGGCCGCTCGGGGCCAGTAGCAATGTATTGATGGTCGTCGGCATGGTTCTTTCGTCTAAGCCACGCACGTCGTAGCTCAGGTGTACCGCCGCAGCGCTGGCTGCAACTGCTTCAAGCAAGAGAATCGGGGCGGGAATTTCGTCATCCATTGCGTGCACTGCAAAGGCTGCGTCGTAAAGCAGATCCGGCAGTGCATCAATGGGGCAGTGGGTTGAGGTATTCGGGTAGGGCAGCATGGTGGGCATGGGGCTCAAGGCAAAACATAGTCTTTCGGGTACTCACTACGCTGCCCCCCTAAAAGGCGTCGAGCCAAGTCGAGGTCATCCTCGTTCTTGCGGGGCGCACCGCGCGTGGAGACGGGCTTCCAGCGCGGTTTGCTGCGCCGGAAGTCCTGGTGCTTGTCCGTCGTGGTTCTGAGCACGCAATCGCGCTTGGTCATGTAATAGATGGCATGACGTATGTCCAAGAGCTTATGGGCTTCCGTGGCATGCACCAGACCCAGGCCGTTGAACTTGTGATGGTTTCGGCGCACGTAACAGTTGAAGTAGCTACCTCGGTCCGGGCCAACGATCTGCTGCCACAAGAGGCCCAGCTGCTTCGTCAGGTCCATGGCGTTGCGGTGCGGGCTGCCGTCCAGAATCACCATCCAATGCCAGTGAAGGCCTCGGTCAATGCCGTGCACGCACTTGCAGATCCAGCTCATGGCTTTGGGGAAGCGCTTGCCGTCATACAGTAGGCGGCGGAAGCGAGCTGCTGCTCGATCACCCTCCTTGGCCATATCCCAAAGGTGCTCGCCCTTGCGCAGATACAGGTCCACACGCAAGATCAGTAAACGTGTTGTGGGACGGGCGAAGCAGTCGAGGATCAGTTTGCAAGCGCTGGCAAAGTTACTGCCAGCTTGGCGCTCGTACTCGGCTCGGGCGTTCTTGAAGCGCCAAGTGCCGCAAGCCCGACGCACGAAGGCGAGAATGCGCTCGAGAGCGGTGACGGCATCCATATCTAAGCTGCCCTCGATCACATCGTCGTTCTTGTTCAGCCAGTGGCAGGCGTCCTTGGCCCAGCGGCCCATCGCGCGCAGCATTACGGTCATGGTCGGGCTAAAGAGGTCGTTGCTGTGCTTGGTGGTCCAGTCCTTCAGCTCATCTGTGCGCAGAACGTAGATCTTGCAGCATGCGAGAACTTCCTTGCCAACCGTGCTGAGCCGGTAGCAGTAGTGCAGCGTGCGACTGCTGATAGCTCTCGTCCGTATCCGTCGGCATGCCGTCGTAGTGCTACCCATGACGTATTCATGGGAGAGCTCCAATAGGCGGAACAGGTGATTCAACTTGGTATCCGCTGTCTCACCGCGGAAAGTCGCATGGTTGGGGCCTTCCTGGACCATGTAGCCATCCGAGAAGCGATTGTGCAGCGCTTCAACCTGCGCAGCCCGTCGCGCAGCCATCTGCAGCATCGGCTGAGCAGGGTGGCGCACGGCGCGTTTGTTTTTTTCCGAGAGTTCAGCTGGTTCGCGGTCGGGCATACCGGGGTAAATGCAACAGTCATCATTGAGCTTGTTCATTAACAGGCGTTCCGTAGTAAATGAATTTAGTGGCGAAGCGAGAGCGTTGACGTACCAGGACTTCCGGCATCGGGTGTGACCTCGGTAAAGGTCATGCCTGAACTAGGACGGCTCGCTACTAGCGGTTGCACCGGTGAAGCTGAGTGCAAGGTGTTGCCAATCTCTCCGCTCACGTGTGGGTGTGGCGGGTTGGCATAAGTAGATGCATCGTTAACTGGCTATGGCTGCAAGCTGCGGCTACTTATTTCTAGCTGCTACTAATTGCCAGTGCCAGTGCCAGTGCCATTGCTATTAAATAAATACCGGAATTGATTCAGGCCGGAATCAATGGGTTTTCCCCGCGGGGAAGTTGTGACGATGGCGCGGTGCCTGTGTAACACTCGAGCGTGTGCTCGTTAAATTAACGCTTTTTCACTACACGCCACGTGCGCGCGTGGAGATCCATTCGAAGATTTCGCTTGCACGCCAGCCGACTGCACGCTCACCAATCTTGCACTGCGCGGGGAACTTGCCGTCCTTGATGAAACTGTAGATCGTGGAGCGGCTCAAGCCGCTCAGCTCAATCACGACTTTCATGCGCAGGAAGGAGTCAGCATCAAACGCATGGTTCGCCTCGGCATATCGCTGACTGCTTGCCAGCGACGTCGTGGCCAGACGCAGGGGGCCGGTGTCACGGATAGCTGGGACGGCAGCCCACAGCTCGGACTTGGCGGTCGGAGCCGAATCGCAGTCGTTCGATGAATGGCAGGGTTCACGGTAGTTCATGGATAAAGCGTCCAGTGAGGTCGGAGGTAAGGCTGCCACCTACGCCGATTTCTTGCGAAGTTTTTGCCGAAACTTCCGAAGACTTCGGACTCGCCACCCACTTGAGAGAAGTGTTTCAGATCGGGACAACCACGATGTAGATGCCGTGTAAGCGGAGCGCTGTGAGGCGGTCTACGGGGTTAATTTGACGAGATCCAAAGACGTCCGAGTTGCTAGTCGGCGCTCTGCCAACCGCCGAAGAGGCGAGGTTTGAGGTGCGTAAGCGGGCCGTGGGGGAAGGTTTCAGGAGGGGTGCGGTGCAAACCGTCAGGTGCTGCGCAGGACTTCGTCGTAGCTGGCGTTAGCCGAGCACCAATGCCCTGAGGTCAGGCTCGGAGGAATGACCAACTGAAAACCGTTCGGGTGTTACAACCCTGCAGAGGACTCCGATGAGCGAAGTTATGGATGAAGAGATCGAGCGCTGAGCGGATGGTTCAAACCCTACCTAAATGAGCATTGGTCTTTGCCGGAATTCGCCCTGAAACACGGGCCTCAAGTGAATTCCTCGGAACCGTACAGCATCAGGTTCTCCCATTTGAAATGCACCGGTAATCGGCGGCGAGCCACAGTGGCGCGTCTTTCATGCGTGATACTCATCACGGATAGGAATATTCTATTTATATTTCATGGGGTTACACAGTTGCCTCGCGCTACCGATGATGTGCTTGTCAATTCTTCGACTTGCGCTTGTCTTTCCTCAAGCGTATAGATTCGACATCTTCATTGTCCTGATTGGGCTGGGAAGCAAGACATGGATGTCGATGGTTCGCCCAATGTGGTCGTGCCTTTGCCGCTGCATGGGCCACAGCCTGACTATGGTCTGCGTGGACTGGTGCTGCTGGCACAGTTCCACGGTATAGCAGCCGACGAGCAGCAGTTAACCCATGATTTTGGTCGTGGCGGTGAGGCGTTCGACGAGAGCACCCTGCTGCTGGCGGCCAAACAGCTTGGCTTAAAGGCCAAATTCCATCTTCACCCGGCTTCCCGTATCGGGAGCACCAACCTCCCGGCACTCGCGTGGGGCATGGAGGAAGAACCGCCCTTCGTGGTGGCCAAAGTCTCGCACGATGGCACGCAGATACTGATCCACGATCTGGTCGAACGCCGTCCAAAAGCGTTGACGCGTGACGAGTTCGAAGCTCGCTATGCCGGGCGTCTGTTGCAGGTTGCCTCGCGCGCGTCAGTGCTCGGGGAGCTGGCCAAGTTCGATTTCACTTGGTTCGTCCCGGCTGTGGTCAAGTACCGCAAGCTGTTGACCGAGGTTTTCGTCGTCTCACTGTTCATACAGCTTTTCGCGCTGGTCACGCCGTTGTTCTACCAGGTTGTGATGGACAAGGTGCTGGTGCATCACGCGATGACTACCTTGCACGTTATCGCCATCGGTCTGATCGCAATGGCAGTGTTCGACGTGGTGATGAATGGCCTGCGTACTTATGTGTTCGCCCACACCACCAGCAAGATCGATGTGGAATTGGGCGCGCGTTTGTTCCGCCATGTGCTCAACCTACCGTTGGCCTACTTCGAATCGCGGCGTGTAGGCGACACCATCGCCCGCGTGCGCGAGTTGGAGAACATCCGCCAGTTCTTGACCGGGCAGGCACTGACCTCGGTGCTTGACCTGCTGTTCACTGTGGTCTTCCTTGCGGTGATGTTCTGGTACAGCGGCTGGCTGACCTTGGTCGTGGTGCTGTCTCTCCCCGTCTATGCACTAATCTCCGGCGGCATCACGCCAGTACTGCGTAAGCGCCTGGACGAGAAGTTCGCACGCGGTGCCGACAACCAAGCTTTCCTGGTGGAAACGGTCAGTGGTATCGGCACGGTCAAGGCCACGGCGGTTTCGCCGCGCATGATCCGTACCTGGGACAACCAACTGGCCGGGTACGTGGGCGCCAGCTTCCGCGTCACCAAGATCGCAACACTGGGTCAGCAAGGCGTGCAGTTGACCCAGAAGGTGGTCAGTGTCGCCATCCTGTACTTCGGTGCCAAGCTGGTCATCGAGAACAAACTAACACTTGGCCAGTTGATCGCTTTCAACATGCTGTCAGGGCAAGTCGCCGCACCGATTATCCGGCTGGCACAGCTCTGGCAGGACTTTCAGCAAGTGGGAATCTCGGTAGAACGCCTTGGTGACATCCTCAACACCAAGACCGAAGTTCCAGGGAGTCGTTTGGCATTGCCGCCCATCCACGGGCGGGTAACTTTCGAGCGGGTTACTTTTCGGTACCGACCCGATGCTCCCGAGATTCTGCGTAGCATTGATCTGGACATTCAGGCGGGTGAGGTCATCGGCATCGTTGGTCGCTCCGGATCCGGTAAGAGCACCCTAACCAAGTTGGTGCAGCGGCTGTACGCCCCCGAGCGCGGCCGGGTATTAGTAGACGGGCAGGACCTAGCCGTGGCCGATCCGGCCTGGCTGCGCCGCCAGTTGGGCGTGGTGTTGCAGGAGAACTTCCTGTTCAACCGATCCGTCCGTGAGAACATTGCGCTGGCCGAGCCGGGCATGCCGTTGGAACGGGTTATTCGCGCCGCTAAGCTGGCCGGTGCGCACGATTTCATCATGGAACTGCCCGAGGGCTACGACACCAAGGTGGGCGAGCATGGTGCGGGGCTTTCCGGCGGCCAACGTCAACGTGTCGCCATCGCCCGTGCGCTTATCGCCGATCCCCGTATTCTGATCTTCGATGAGGCGACCAGTGCGTTGGACTACGAGTCCGAACACGCGGTCATGTCCAACATGCGCGCCATCTGCAAGGGACGCACGGTGCTCATCATTGCTCATCGCCTCTCCACCGTGCGTCATGCCAACCGCATCGTGGTGGTGGAGAAGGGGGAGATCGTCGAAGCCGGCAACCATGAAGCCCTGTTGGCGCGACCCGATGGCTATTACGCACATCTGCACCGCCTGCAACAAGGAGGTACGGCTTCATGAGGCATGTCTTGCAAGGCGTGGGGGACTTCCTACGACGTTACACCGCGATCTTTCGTGCCGTATGGTCGGAGCGGAAGTCACTGGATTCACCGTCACGCACACAGGACGAAATCGCCTTTCTGCCAGCACACCTGGAACTGACGGAAACCCCAGTTTCCCCTGCGGCACGCTGGACTCTGCGCATCATTGTCAGCTTCTTTTGTATTGCGCTGCTGTGGGCATGTATCGGCAAGGTGGACGTGGTGGCCGTCGCCCCCGGCAAGACTGTCGTGGGGGGGCGAACCAAGGTGATCCAGTCGATGGAAACAGCCGTGGTCCGCCGCATCTTGGTCCGCGACGGCCAAGTCGTGAAACGGGGGGAAGTTCTGGTCGAGCTAGATGCCACGGCCACCGGTGCGGATGCCCAGCAGGCAGGCGATGCACTGGTTGCGGCAAAGCTGGCCGAATTGCGCCAAACCGCCATGATGCAATCGCTGGACACCGGCATGCTGCCGGTTTTACCGGATGACCCGTCTGTACCTTCTCCGCGCTTGCGAGCAGCGGGGGACTTGGCCAACAGTGAGTTTGCTGAATATCAGGCAAGGCGCCAGAACTTGCTTGCGGCCATAGCCCAGCGTGAAGCACAAGCCAACACCGTACGCTCACAGATCGGACCGATGGAGCAGAGTCTGGCTATCTCGCGCGAGCGGGTAGCCGACTTGAAGCGACTACTGGGTGGGCAATACGTCAGCCGTCATGAATACCTCGCCCGTCAGCAGGAAATGGTCGAGTTAGAGCGAGCACTGGCTGCCCAAAGGGCTGCTTTGCTGGAAACTCGCTCTGCTTTGGTCGGTGCACGCGAAGAGTTGCGCGTGCTCGAGGCTGATACCCGCCAGCAAACCCTAGATGGTTTGCGCCAGGCCCGCGAGCAGGTTGGGCAGTATGCGCCGCAGGTAACGAAGGCCAAGCAGCGCGATCAACTCATGCTGCTACGGGCGCCTGTAGACGGCACGGTGCAACAGTTGGTGATTCATACCAATGGCGGTGTTGTGACGCCAGCTCAGGCTCTGATGGCGGTAGTACCGAATCAGGAATCGCTGGAAGTGGAGGCAACGATATTGAATAAGGACATTGGCTTCATCAAGCGGGGGCAACCGGTGACACTCAAGGTGGAAAGCTTCCCCTACACCCGCTATGGCTATCTAGAAGGCATCGTGGAAACGGTCTCACACGATGCCGCGCAGGACGAAAACCTTGGACTAGTCTTTCCGGCACGGATCAAGCTGGCAGATGCGGGTCTGGTGATTGACGGTGTCGAAGCAACGCTGACGCCGGGCATGACGCTGAGCGCGGAGATCAAGACCGGCAAGCGGCGGGTGATCGATTACCTGCTTAGTCCTCTAAAACGGCATGGTGTTGAGGCAATGCGAGAACGATGAGCGAAACGGTTGCAGGCGCTATTCGCTACAAGCTAATTCCTTGCCGCTTAGCTGTGGGATTGGCGAAATCTAGTATTTCTAATATTGCTAATCGGGAGAGTTGGTGAAATTTCCTTACTTAAACATAGCGATCTGGTGGCAGAGTGTTGCCGCTATTTCAATTTTTCTTTCTGGTTGCGGGGGGCGTATGAGTGAAGAAGTAAACCTTAATGAGCCCGTTAGGTATATGCTTGCGGGAAAGAAATATGAGGTTCCTCTCGGATATCACTATGATGATTTCTTGAAGAGGAAAAATAGGTGGCCAAATCCAAAGGATGAATTCACTGAGGCGGGGGGTATATCCATAACTGGTTTGATCCCGGGGGTAAGGCCGTATGATGAGTCGGTTCGGGCGGAGTTTGAGCGGCTTGGGCACGGCAACAAGATATCAATAATAATAAGCCCAAGAATTAGCTTATACCCAAGCGATGAGTATGTTCAGCGCATGAGGGGTATGAATAGGTTAGACCTTCTTCCCAGTGATCTGAATGGACTTGCGCACTACTGGGATAACCAAGGAGCGAGCGACAAAAGTAAGGGCGCTGACCTCTATATCAAGGAGGGCGATGGCGAGTATTTCAGGTTGCAATGTCCGCGGGTAGGGGGTCCCTCTCCTTCATGCACCGTCATGACGGTAACCAATAGCGGTTTGCAGGTCGAGTATGTTTTTTCCATTTCTCATCTGAGGTCGTGGAGGGAGATAGATGATGATGTCGCTAAGTCAATTGAAAGTTTTATGGTCAAGTGATCACATAAAGTAATCATTGCATATAGGGGATGGATCATGGCGATTCCGGCTCATAATCTGAATAGTGCGCAACTGAGTACCTTGAGGTCGCTTCAGCAGCAAGGAAACTATGCGGAGGCTTGGCGGCAGCTGTCGAAGTGGGGTGATACATACGCTGACGACGCAGCCAATGTGACTGGGGCGCCCTCTGATTTTTATGGGGAATTCATGAATGAGATGGTCCGCCAGCACTGGGAAAATACCGCTGGCGAATCGGCTTACAGCCAATACTTCGATAGCGTTGCGTCGATGCATCTCAATAATTACCTGACGGTAATGGAAAATACTGGTGGATGGCCCACGTCGGAACAAATTGAAGGTAGCTATCGACAATCCGTCGAATTTTACGGGCTACCACCTTCGACCGCTTTTGATGGTGTTTTTACACAATCTGTCGGCACAGTAACGGGTGGGGATTATGATTGGCCACATGCGCTAGATATGGATCCGGATAGAATCGTTCCTTCCGATGTTTTTGATGACATTGGATTCGTTGAGGCATCACAGACACTGGCCGAGACGATATATGACACGATTGCCGAATTCGTGAAGCGAGGGTGGGAGTGGGCCCAAGAGGTTATTAAGTATGCCACGGATGCAGTTTTGGATTTGCTGGATGATGTGCGTCGAGCTGCACTAGAAAAGCTTAGGGAGTTAACTGATTCGATAAGAGATACCATCGAGGACGTATACGACTCGGTTCGCGATTTGTTCGACAATGCAAAAAAGTTCATTCCGCGCAGAGATCCGCTTGTGCTGGACCTGGACGGGGACGGCATCGAAACCGTAGCTGCAACAGGGGCTGTTCTCTTCGATCATGATGGTGATGGAATAAGAAGCGGCACGGGTTGGATCGCTCGCGATGACGGAATGTTAGTGCTCGATCGCAACGGCAATGGATTGATAGACAACGGTGGTGAGTTGTTCGGTGCAGACACCGTTTTGTCTGACGATAGTAAGGCCGCTTCAGGTTTTGCTGCGCTGGCGGACTTGGACAGTAACGAAGACGGCGTCTTTGACGCTGGCGACTCTGAGTTCGCTGACGTCCGGGTTTGGAGGGATCTGAATCAGGACGGCATTTCTCAAGCGGGAGAGCTATTCACGCTTGACCAACTAGGCATCGCGTCCATTAACTTGACTCCCTCCACAACGGTCGATCTAGACCTAGGCAATGGGAATGTGGTCGATAACCGCGGAACGTTCACCCGCGCAGATGGTACGACTGGTTTGGCGGGTGATCTGTTGCTGGCAATGAGCCACTTTTTCAGCGACTTCACTGGTGTAATGACCCACCGGTTTCTGCTCAGGTCATGCGGTTAATGTAGCGGCATAAGCCGCGTCCGGGGTCATCATCTTCAGCGCCTGATGTGGGCGCTGTTGGTTGTAGAAGCCAATCCAGTCGCCAATGATCCGCAGGGCATGGACTTGGCTCTCAAAGCGGTGGCGATGCACGCACTGCTCCTTGAGTGTCCGGATTACGCGCTCCACCATCCCGTTCTGCTGCGGGCAGTGCGGTGTGATGAATTCCTGTTTCAGGCCGTAGCTGCGCACCAGGCGCGTGTAGTCACGGCTGGTGAAGACCAGACCGTTATCCGAGCGCAGCAGGAAAGGCTCCGGCACACGTCCCAGCGTGCCAAAGCGGGTGATCAAGGCCTGCTCCAGAGCGGCTGAGGCAGTGCTCGCCTTGCCGGTGCGTGACAGGTGCCAGCCCAGCAGCTGCCGCGTGCTGCAGTCGATCACCAGCGCCAGACTCAGCCAGCCGTCCTTGCCGCCCCATACACGGCACAGGTCCGTGGCCCATCGCTGGTCGGGTCGTTCGGCACGAGAGACCTTTGCCTGGATCCTGGGCCGTTGCCCAAGTGCGCGCTTGCGCACCTGCCAGCCCTTGAGCTGGAAGATCCGCTGGACGGTGTTCTTGTTCATGCCCAGCAATGCAGCCACCGTGCGGTAGCCGAACGACGGCTCCGCCTCGATCATCTCCCTGATCGGCTCGGCAAGCTCCGCTTTGACCTTTGCAGGCGAACGGGTCGGCTTGTAGTACGTCGTCCGCCGCGCCACGCCGAACCACTGGCACAGCTTGGTCATCGGTATCGCTACACCTTCGTCCTTCAGCCCCTGCTGGACCGAGAGCATCAGCTCTCGTCCTTTCCCAACAGGGACGCCAGCTTTTTTCGGGCGCGGATCTCCAGCATGGCCTCGCCGTAGGCTTCCTGCAGGTCTTTGAGCTGGCGCTCATACTGCTCGCGCACGTCCTCCGGCTTGGCCCGCAGCGCGTTCTCCATGCCGCGCTTGCCATCGTCCACCCAGCTCTCGATCTCCGCCGGCGTCAGGTCGAACTGGCGACTGGCCGCAGCCACGGTGGTCTTGCCCTGGATGATCTCAAGGACCAGTGCCGACTTGCGACGGGCCGTCCAACGCTTGATCTCTTCTCCCATCACTTCGCTCATCGGTGTCTCCTTCGGGGAAAGTAACACCTGAGCAGGAAATCAGTGGGTCATTACATCGGTTTGCATACCGGTCGGCCTATTCCCAAGGGGCTCGATGGTGCCGGCACCGCTTGGACTTATGAGCGTGCGGTTAAGGTAATCATGCGAGCCTCGGGTTTTGATAGGGGCTCGGCTACCATGGAGGTCTCACGCTACTTGGCGTGGCCTGCTCAGGCTCCTTCCTACAAGCTTGGTGAAGGGACCTGGCTAGAGGTGCGCGCCGAGACGATTGCTCGTAAGGGGGCTGCATTCAATCGGCGGGAGTGGCATGCAAGCGCACTTGGCCTAGGGCCATTAGGTTTGGATCGACTCGGAAGGGAGTTGAGGAAGGTATGGCGCTACCGTAAAGCTAGAAGGTGGTCAATAATCTCTCCATTGCCACCTGCCTGACAGGGTAGTCAAAAGGACTCTGTTTGTGATTCCAACACCACTTATCGATTGGGCAGTCTGGTCAAAACTTGATCGTTATCGAGACATTGAGCTGATCTTGCTAAAAGGTCACCTGCTGCTGGAGGTCATGCTTTCTGAGGTTCTACGGACACGTCTTTCACTAACTGATCCGCAGATCAGAAAGTTGTCATTTCGCCAGAAAATCAATGAGCTTGCGATGCTGGCTGAGGATGATCATGGCCTGATGGAGGCGCTTGATTTCCTGGCGGGCTTGAATAAATTGCGCAATAGACTTGCCCATGAGCCATTCCCAACGATAGAGAATGACCTGGCCGCATGGTCAGGGCAGGTCTTGCATGTATTCCTGAAGAACAAGCATCAGCAATTCACGGCTAGAACCAGGATCACGCAGGCGATGTCAGCGCTAGCAGGCTGGGTGTATGAGTTTGCGGTCTGCGAGACCAAAGATTGTGCAAGGAGCTGCCCGCCGATACTTGGTGGATGATGCTATTGCGGGTTCATCCCCTTTATCACGGACACTTACGAGACGGTCCAACCGAGGCCTTGATGAGTGTTCATGTCGAAGCGAAGGAAGTTCAGTGCAGAGTTCAAACGTTGCGCAGTTGAACAGGCAAACCATCCCGGGGTCAGTTGTGCACAAATAGCACGGAATTGGGGATTCGGGACACACTGTTGACCCGCTAGAGGCGTGAGGTCCTGAGCCAGGGCCAAGTGGCCTTTGAGGTGCAGGCACACCGTGGGACGAGAAACTGGCCCAGCTCAAACGCGAGCTGGCATGGGTGAAGAAGGAACGGGATTTTTTGCGAGAAGCGGCCACGTTCTTTGCTAAGGGATCATCCTGAGGTATCAGGTGATCGAACGTTGCCGCGATGCGTTTCCGGTTCGGCTGATGTGTCGGTGCCTGCCGGTACCGCGCAAAGCTTCGCCTGGACAATGGCCCTGAGTTAATCGCCTTGGCGTTGGCGGAATGGGCCGATCGCAAAAACGTCGCACTGGATCTCATCGAACGAGCGTGTGCAGATTCTTGTGGAAACGGGATAGGGGCATTCCTTTGAAAGATCTGCTACCGGTAGCTCTGCGCGGTTGATAGGCTGCGCTAGGGTTGCAGGGATCTCGAGGGTTAGGGGCCCCGAAGGCTTTCGAAGATGTACTTGGGAAAAAACGCGCATATGCGTGAAGAGCTAGACCGTATAGCTTTGAAAAAGCCCCGCACTTGGCGGGGCTGTGGGGGCTGCTAGTTCAAGCAGGCTCAATATTCGTCATCTTCGTCCTCGTGATTTGAGTCGGAGCCGCAAGCTCCGCACGAATCGACAATGATGCTGTTGTCCTCGATGTACTGCTCAACTTCGCTTGGGTGGAGCTTCTTATCGATCTCAATGGTGACTTCACCCCAGCACTTGCGGTCGGTACCATCGGGGCAGGGAATGGTGTACTCGGGCATAGCGGCTCTCTCAGAAGCGGTCAGGATTTTATCCAATTGGGGGCGTATATGCGGGGCACAAGGCCCCTGCCATTTGCTCTTTGTAAAAAAAGCGCACGTTCCGCTTCAAGATGCTTGTCTTCGCGGTCTGCGTGGGTGGATATCAGCTTCTTAAACACCATGGAGGGAAGGGCATTGAGCATTTGGAAGAAAGAGACGTACGTGGCCGCTATTGCTCCTGGCATCGGGCTGATCGGCGTCTACGCCTACGAATCTGGCCGTTATCGGTTCCTTATGGTGCCGACTGAGCTAATAGATCTACCCGTAAATCGCCTGCTGATGGGGGGAGTCGGCCTTGCTGTATTGCTTACGGCATTGCTCGCGCTGGTGGCATTCATGAGCCGCTGGATGACCTCGAAAACTAGATTTGGGAGATCGCTGCCGATCTACCTTTCTGCCTTCATCGTCTTTGGACTTCCCTCGTTGTTCCATTCGACAACGTGGTCCACCGTTGTAGCTTCGTTGCTGTTCCCCTTCTTCCTGGCGCTTGGCATGGACCCTGACGCGACCGAAAAAGCAGAGCCGGCAGATCGGCCTAAATTGCCACCTTGGGTTCCCAATGTGCTTTGGCTGGCCTTCATGTCGCTCATGGGAGCGTGGCTGGTGTCGGGCTTCGGCTACTTCAGTGAGCGGACGCTCGATGTTCGATTGTGCTCTGGCGGACCAGCTGGTTGCAGGAGTCCGATCTGACCAGTGGATTCTGAAACCATTTGACCCGAAGACAGGGCAGATCTCCGAGACAACTCGGTTGATCCCAATGGAGAATACTAGTGTGGCTCCATGCAGGCCAAGTCTCGTTGGCGGGAGAGGTATCGCTTTTGGCGGTCAGCCGGATGACGGAGCAAAGTCGGCCGCTTCAGAGGCTCGCTCCTCGAAGTAGTAGGCCTTGGGCGGAACCAGAGTCTCTACGTGTCCGGTTCCCCCAAGAATGCTCCGGTAGGATTTGACAAAAACCTCGTAAACAGCGACCTCTTTTCCTGCTGGCAAGATGGTCCCACGGCCGTCCGCGACCCGCTAGCTGTGCCGCCTTTCCATCAACAGTGGTGACGCTCGAGCCCTCGTTGCTGGTCGCCGCGAAAGTGCCCTAACGGAACACTGCTTCCCGCGCCGAAAAGAGCTTCTACTGTGTGCTGGATTCGAAGTTGGTTTGGTTTTTCCGGTGTGAGTAACTGAGTGAGTAACGCTTATAGTTCTCTGGCTTAATATCGTTTAAATTCAGTTGGATAGGTCGTCTTTTTGATTGGTGGTGGGCCCACCATGAAATCAGTCGCTTAGCTCTGCTCTTATCGAGTTAGAACAAGGTTTTTTGGAAAAATTCGTGGAAGAATTCTGCGGTTGATACATCAGCTCCGTCCAATGCGGATAGCGTGGAATCAATTGCTTAGCACTGCTTTTCTCTGCTTGAAGCAGATGCAGGGATGCTTTTTTTCGGAAAATCCCATCGCTGATCTTGACTGATGCATTGGAGCGCGCGGGCGCAGACCATCTCATGGCTGCGCCAACAGGATAATTTCAGAGCTGCTCTGGTTCTGTGCCGAGCAGGAGCAGACGTATAACTCTGGAATCAAGCCGACCTGCGCAGCAGGTCCGGCTGGAAAGAATTTTCAGGCAGCATAGCTGTCCAGTAATTCTTGAAGTTTGGCAACGGAGAATCTGACTTTCACATTTGATGTGACAAATTCTTTGCCAATGAACTCAATGACAGGCTTCCCTTCGAGCTTCTCCAAGAGAGCATCCATGCTCCTGGCAAACATAAGTTGCTTGGCACGCTTTAGCGCCGCTTCGTTCTTTGGTGAAACATCGATGGAGCGATACATTCGTGCCATCGCCTCATGGAACTCGGGTGCATATCTCATATTGCCAACCTACTTAAAAGACGGCCCCGAGGGGCGGTTACACTACTCATGCCCGATGGAATCTTCCCTTGATACAGTTTGATCTTAGTGACGCAGGGAGCGTGTCGACAATACGGCGCACATCCGACTCAAGAGATGGTGTCGAGCATGCTCTCGCACTTGTACCCGCTACCCTGCTGTCTATCGGCTCCGTAGACAGGCGTGTCAGTGAAGCCGCGGTGCTTGAGTCCGTGCAGGTTGAATCGCTCGGTTTGTGCAATGACGCCGTCGGCCATCGCAGATGTAATCATCTTCTGCCACGCCGTATCCAAACCGTATTCGTCAGCTGGTTGCCGCTCTCGGCGATGAAGATGGGGCGCTGCTCAGGCCCGAGGATCCAGTGCGGCGCCATCAAGGCCTGCTAGAAAGTTGGCAACGATCCGCCTGCTTTCGGTCAGTGCATCCAGTTTCTCGTCCAGCCTTCTTACTTCCTCGCGAAGGGTGGCGACGATGTCGTCGCACAGATCGAAGACTTCTGGTCCGTCAACCATGCAGGGCAGCAATACTTTGACGGCGTCGAGCTTGATTCCAGATTCGCTCAGGAGCTTGATGCGCTGGACAGCTTGTAGCTCGGCCTGCCCGTAGTCACGGTAGCGCGCTTCGGTGCGTGCTGGTCGCAGGAGTCCCTGCTGTTCGTAGTAGCGCAGCATCCTTTCGCTCACCCCACTGCGTCGGGCCAGTTCTCCAATACGCATCTCACACTCCTTCCATCGGCGCTTGACTTTAACAGCGCTGTCAAGGTTTAGGCTGGATGCTGCCTTTGAAAGGAGACGCGCATGTCCATCGAAGATCCACAACCGTCCACATTGAATCCAGCCCAGCGTAACGGGCATCTCGCCAGCGCCAGCGACCTCGCGCCACTGGCCTTCGCCGGTTATGCGCACTTCACCGCCATGCAGGTTCGCGGCGGTCAGGTGCGTGGCCTCGATCTGCATCTGGCGCGCTTGCGAGCGGCATCGCAGGCGATGTTTGACCACACGCTGCCCAATGAAACGATTCTGGGCCATCTCAGCGCTGCGCTGCCAAGTGAAGATGCTGATGTTTCCTTGACCGCTACCGTGTACTCCCCCGCTGGCGAGTTCACAGCGGCGGTGGATCGGCATGTACCGGATGTGTTGGTGCGAGTAAGTGCGCCTTCGAATGGTCCAGTTGGGCCGATGAGGATGGCCTTGGTAGTGCACGAGCGGATGCTACCGCACCTCAAACATGTGGGTGAGATCGCCAAAAAGTATCTGCTGCGCCAAGCGGTGGCGCGGGGCTTTGATGACGCTGTTTTCCTCAATAGGCAGGGACACATCAGCGAGGGGACCATCTGGAACATCGTGTTCTGGGATGGTCAAAGCGTGGTGTGGCCCCAAGCCCGTATGTTGCTCGGTACGACGATGTCCATCGTTAAGCGGCAGTTGGAAGCCATGGGAATTCCCCAGCGGAACATGGAGATCGGGATCGATAGCCTGCCAGGCCTGAAAGGTGCAGCAGTGATGAATTCCTGGACGCCTTGCGTCGCTGTCCATCAGCTCGGCACCGTCCCCATGCCTGAGGCGCCCGAATTCCACGCGTTGCTCCGCCGGGCATTTTTCGCTGAGCCGCTGAGATCCTTGCAAGGAGATGCCAAGCTGCTGCTTCCGCGGTCCTCACTGCAGTAATGCCTGACGTAGGGCATCTTGCCGCGTCCACCGTGCGGTCAAATTGCGGTATGGCGCGAGGAAGGTTGGGAGGGCGTCGGTCGACCAGTGCGAATCGGTTGTTGCAGCCGTTGCCATTGGTCCGGCTCCGCACTACGGCCAGCCATCAGAGGCCGGCCATTCCCTGCCGCTCATGGATAAACGGGATTGCGAATCATTCGCAATTGACTTAACGTATCGGCCGCCGGCATCGCGCCGGTCACCTCCATGAGACCCTTCGATGAACTTCCGTCCTTTGGCCTGCCTGCTGCTGGCCGCTGCGGTACTGCCTGCCCAGGCGCATACGCCGTACCTCGCCCCGGCCACCTTCAAGGTGCAGCCGACCAGCACGGTTACCTTGGATGCCAGCTTCGCCGAGCATTTCTTCGTGCCCGAAGTGGTGTTCGACAACAGCGAGTTCGTCGTCACCGATCCTGATGGCGTGCAGCATGCGCCCGATGTGGTGCAGCGACTGAAGACCCGTGCCGTGGTCGAACAGACCCTGCCGGGCAAGAAGGGCACGTACCGCTTCTCTACCGGCAACCGCCTTGGCGCGGTGTTCCGCACCTGGGAAGTGGATGGCCGCAAGGAAACCAGCCGCGATCCGGCCAAGCCGCTGCCGGCTGGTGCCACCGTGCTCTCGCATTACCAGAGCCTGTCGCGCTCCGAGGTTTACCTGACGGCCGGTGCACCGACCCGGCAGGCCTTGACGCCCTACGGCAAGGGTCTGGAACTGGTGCCGGTGACCCATCCATCGGACCTGTATGTCGGTGAGCAATTCGTCTTCGAGGTGCATTACGACGGCAAGCCGTTGCCGGCACAGAAGGTGGAAATCCACGCCGCACGCGGTGATGACGAAATCCAGCCGGCTCCGGTCGAGCTGACCACCGACGCTGCCGGCAAGACCTCGTTCGCCTTGCAGCAAGCGGGCACCTACCTGGCCCTGATCCGCCACCGCGGACCGGCACCGGCCGGGGCCGCAGCGCCGGAGCACGGCAACAACTACACGCTCAGCTTCCGCGTGCTCGAACCCTAAGCCGCTTTCCAACAGGGATATCCCCGATGAAAACCTCCTTTGCTGTTGCCACGATGCTGGCAGCGGTGCTGGCCCCGCTTGCCTCGGCGCAGGCCGCCGCGCCGCCCGTGGTATCGCCGACAGTTACCGCCTTCCTGGCCCAGTTCGATCCGGACAAGACCGGCGCAGTGAGCTGGGAAGCCTTCGAGCAGTTCCGTCGGCAGCGTTATGACGCCACCGATGCGAACAATGACGGGCACGTCGATCGCCAGGAGTACGTAGACGAATACCTGCAGCGCTTTGATGTTCGGCTGGCCGACGCGCGTGCCGGCCATCTGCGTCAGACCGATACCCGTTTCAAGGCGCTGGACCGCGACAAGAACGGCAGCATCAGCCGGGCCGAGTTCGATGCCGCCGGTGAGCGTACCTGGGCCGGCTACGAGAAGAGTCAGGACGCGACGCAGGAGACCGCCGCCAGCGACAACCGTGATCCGCTGAAGATGCCTACCTCGCATACCGCCAACGGCATGATCGAGCTGTACGACCGCAATGGCGACGGACTGGTGGAGCGCGCCGAGTTCGACGCCGCACGCAGTGCGACTTTTGCTGCTGCCGATACCAACGGCGATGGCGTGCTGGACCTGGCCGAATACACCGCCGAGTTCGAAGGTCGGCTGGATGCACAACGCAGCAAGGTTCGCGACGCGGCAAGCCGCCAGGCCGGCGTACGTTTCGATTCGCTGGATGCCGATAAAGATGGTCGCATGACCTTTGCCGAGTATCAGGTTTCCGGCAAGCGCCTGTTTGACCGTGCTGACAGCAATCGCGACGGCATCGTTGACGCACGCGATCCGGAGCCGGTTGCCGGTGCCCATTCGGCCAACGGCAACCGTTGAGCCCCGCGTACCGGTCGCTGCCTGCGACCGGTCACCCCAGTTTCTGCAATGACACGGCGCCGGTGTGGCGCCGTTGCCCCCCCAGCCGGCATGGTCCACGTGATCGAGCAGCCAGGAACGGCGTAGTCCCCGCCATTACCTTTCTGTGGAGATCTCTGATGAATGCAGCTGTATCCGTGCTTGCGCTGGCCGTGCTGGCCAGCCTGTCCGGCGTCGCCCGTGCCGAGGCGCCGGACGCGTCGAACCTGGACACCGTCCGGGTCGAGGCCGAACGGGCAAAGAAGAGCAAGTCGCGCAACCAGAACGTGACCGTTCTAAGCGCCGCCGATCTCGATGCCGAGATGGCCAACAACATGGAAGAGGCCATCCGCTACATACCGGGCGTGAGCGTCGTGGACATGGGCCGCTTCGGTGACAACGGCTTCAACATCCGTGGCCTGGAAAGCGATCGCGTGGCAATCACCGTCGATGGCCTGAGCCTGGCCGAATCGGTGGAGACGGCGCGTTCCTACGAGTTCTTCCGCAGCGGTCGCGGCGATGTGGATATCGATACGCTGAAGAGCCTGCAGGTGGTCAAGGGCGCCGATTCGATCACCTCCGGCAGCGGTGCGCTCGGCGGTGCGGTGGTGTTCACCACCAAGGACCCGGCGGACTACCTCAAGCCCGAAGGCAACGACACCCATGTCGGGGTGAAGTTCGGTTACAGCGGCTCCAACGACGAGAGCATGGGCACGCTGAGCTTGGCCAACCGCACTGGCATCGTCGAGTCGATGCTGGTCTACACCCGCCGCGAAGGCCATGAAAGTGAAAGCTGGTACGACAGTACGGTGGACCGCATCGGTGTCGGTCGGCGCACGCCGGATCCGGTCGACAGCACGCGCGACAACCTGCTGGGCAAGGTTGATCTGCAGTTGTCGGACGCGCACACGCTGGGCTTCATGTACGAGCGCGGCCGCGCCCACAACGAGGTCGACAATCTTTCACGCGTGTACGCGCCGGGCTACCTGGAGCGCAAGGGCGACGATCGCAATGACCGTGATCGCTATGGCGTGACCTGGCAGTGGCGTGCAGGCAATGCTCTGTTCGACACCCTTGATGCGCAGCTGGACCGCCAGATCACCGACAGCCGCGGCGTTACCCGAATTCTGGCCGGCAGCGGCTGCCCGGGTGGTGGTGCTCCCTGCAAGCGCAGTGAAGACCGCGCGACCGAGCAGACCCTGGACCGCGCAGCGCTGGATTTCAGCAAGGTGGTGGAAGGTCCGGTGCGGCATGACATCGGCTACGGCCTGGCCTGGCAGCAGCGCGACATCGACTACACCGCGGTGGATACCCGTTGGAATGCGGCCGGTGACATCGCAAGCGTGGAGCATGATCCGCGCCAGGTGCCCAAGACCGATGCCCGCTCCTGGAACCTGTACCTGCGCGACAGCCTGAGCCTGTTCGACGAGCGCCTGCAGCTCAGCGGTGGCCTGCGCTATGACCGCTACGATTACTCGCCGCAGGTAGACAGTACGTTCGTCGACAAGACCGGCAGCGTGCGCGACCTTCGCTTCTCGGCGCCGAGCTGGCAGGTGGGGGCGGAGTTCCGCTTCCTGCCCGACCATGCACTGTGGGCGCAGCTGGGCCGTGGCTTCCGTGCACCGAGCGTGGCAGATCTGTACTCGCCGACCAGCGCCAGCGCCGCGTTTGATGCAGTGAGCGGTGCACCGATCCAACTCGACACTTCCATGTCCAATCCTGATCTGGATGCGGAGAAGAGCCTGAACATCGAACTGGGCTACCGTTGGACCACCGATCGCGCGCAGTTGGGGTTCTCGGTGTTCCGCGACCAGTACGACAACTTCATCGAGACGGTGACCACGGCGGTGCCGTATGCTAATGGCTACCGCACAACGGCAACCGGCCCCGTGCAGTACAGCTACAACAGCACGATGCCGGTCAATGCAGGCAAGGTGACGGTGAAGGGCGCCGAGCTGGAAGGGCGCTGGCAGATCGCCGACGCGTGGTCGTCGCGAGTGGCGGCGGCGTACAGCAAGGGCGAGAAGCACAATGGTGATCCGCTGGAGAGCATCGTGCCGGCCAGCGCGGTGCTGGGCGTGCGCTATGCACCTTCGCCGCTGTGGAACGTCAGCGCCAACCTGACCCACGCCTGGGGCAAGAGTGCCAGCGACGCCTACACCACGTCGGCCAATGGCACGCAGGTGGTGCCGGCATGGACAGGCAAGGCCGATGGCTACACGGTGCTGGACCTGACCGGCAGCTGGAACATCACTCCGCAGCTGCGGGTGACGGCAGGCATCTACAACCTGACCGATCGCGAATACTACCTGTGGCAGCGCGTACGGGTGATCAACAAGGGCACCAACACCCTGTACGGCTACGTCAACGATGACGGCATCGGGCGTTACAGCGAGCCGGGCCGCAATGCCCGGGTCACCGTCGCGTACTCGTTTTGAGTCGCGGGGGCTGAGTTCATTGCCTCCGGGGCAATGGCAGCAGCGCAGAGCGTGAGCTCTGCGCTGCTTTCTTTCACGGGGGATTGTTCCCGTAGCGCTCAACTGCTCGGATGCAGCGATTCCAAATCCTTCAGCCGAGTCAGCGCTTCAGTCTGCCGGATCAGGTCGTAGTTGATGCTGCCTGCATTGAGTGAACTGCCGGGCTGATAGGGGAAGTCCTTGAAGTCCGAGAAGAAGGACTTGATGGCACCCATCACCGGCACGATCAACCACATCTGCCGGGCCAGGAAATCCACCGCGCCGCCGCCGTCCTCCAGGCCGCGTTCGTACGGGTCCATGCGCAGGTTGGTGATCGTGGCCCAGTTGGTCACCGTTCTTGAGCCGGTGGCGATATTGCCGTGCGCCTGCACGGCGAAGCTCAGCTTCCAGTCTTGGTAACGCACGGCGTTGAGGTTTCCGCCCTGGTCGAAGTAGAAGATCGATTTGCGTGGGCCTTCCTTTTCCTTCCCTTGCAGGAAGGGCATGAAGTTGTAGCCGTCCAGCTTCACCTTGAACTTCTTCTTGCCGAGCGTGACACCCTTGGCCAGCTTCTCCTTGATGTCCGGTACCCCAGCCGCCGCACATAGCGTTGGGAACATATCGATCAGGGAAATTGGCTCGTTGACTACCGTGCCAGGTTTGATCACGCCAGGCCAACGGATCGCCATCGGAATGCGGAAGCCGCCTTCCCAGGTCGAGCCCTTCTCGCCACGGAACATGGTCATTGCGCCGTCGGGCCACAATGCGATTTCTGCGCCGTTGTCGGTGGTGTAGACCACAATGGTGTTGTCGTCGACGCCAAGCTTGTCCAGCAGGTCGAGTAGCTGGCCGACGTGGCCGTCGTGCTCGACCATGCCGTCTGCATGCATGCCCTTGCCGGTCT
The DNA here is from genome assembly GCF_030549615.1 of Stenotrophomonas sp. 610A2. Taxonomy (NCBI): domain Bacteria; kingdom Pseudomonadati; phylum Pseudomonadota; class Gammaproteobacteria; order Lysobacterales; family Lysobacteraceae; genus Stenotrophomonas; species Stenotrophomonas pigmentata. The sequence continues at coordinate 4,118,996 of NZ_CP130832.1, read as the reverse complement.
TGCCCAGCGACTCCTCTTTGAGGTGGGTGAACACGTGCATGCGCGTGGTGTTGAACCAGACGAAGAACGGTGACTTGTCCTTGACGCTCTTCTTGATGAAGGTCTGCGCCGCACCGAGGAATTCTTCATCCACGGTTGGCATGCGCGCCTTGTTGAGCGGGCCGGTGTCCTCGACCTTGCCATCGCCATAGGAGTGGATCACGCCGCGCGGCCCGTACTTCTTCTTGAACGCGGGATCCTTGGGATAGAAGTAGCTTTCCGGCTCTTCCTCGGCGTTGAGGTGATAGAGATTTCCGAAGAACTCATCGAATCCATGGTTGGTCGGCAGATGCTGATCCTGGTCGCCCAGGTGATTCTTGCCGAACTGGCCGGTTGCATAGCCTTCGCTCTTTAGCACGTCGGCAATCGTCGGCATCCATTCGGCGATGCCGTGCGGATCGCCGGGCATGCCGATGGTCAACAAGCCGGTTCGAAACGGCTCCTGGCCAAGAATGAATGAGGCGCGCCCGGCGGTGCAGCTTTGCTGCCCATACGAGTCGGTACAAAAAGCGCCTTCATTGGCAATGCGATCGATGTTTGGCGTCTGGTAACCCATCAGCCCGCGCGTATACGCGCTGATCTGTGGAATGCCGATATCGTCGCCGAAGATCACCAGGATATTGGGTTTGCCTTTGGAGGCAGTCGATGCGGTAGGGGCCACGTCATTCACCAGAGTATCAAGCGTCGTGATTCGACCACGCCAATGCTGAGCGCCGCTCGCGGGGACTTCATGCGCAAGATTGCTGATGCGGTCTAGGTAAAACTACGGCGCGCTAGCGTTCGCTGGCGGCGGTGGTAAACAATGGCTCACCTCGCAGCAATTGATGTTGCTCGCGTGCGTTTCTGGTTCCTATGGGACGCCAGAGGCGACGGCCTCGGGGCCATCCCCGGCGGGTTCGGGCATTTATCGCGGTGTTTGTCCGCCAACACTGGCGGAACACCGGCTAAGCTCAGCAATCACCAGGGAGACCGCTGGCAATGCCTACTCGCACAGTTCCAAGCCGCCGTCGCTTCATTATGCAATCTGCCACGATGGGCATGCTCGCCGCACTGCCGTCGGTGCGAGCGCTGGCCGCGCCGCGCAAGGACACCAGCAGCAGTTCGTGGATTCCTGATGAAACACTCCTCGCCGAGCTCCCGCGAATCATGCAGGCCTTCGCGGTTCCAGGTGTTGGCATCGCCGTTGTCGAGGACGGCGAAGTGGCGTGGAGTCGAGGCTTCGGCCTGGCAAATGTGCAGGCGAAAATACCTGTGGATGCACGCACGGTGTTCGAGGATGCATCACTCAGCAAGCCGGTGTTTGCCTATCTGGTGATGCAGTTGGTGGAGCAGGGGAAGATTGATCTGGATGCGCCGCTGGTGGCTTATCGCAGGCCTGATTACCTCGGTGATCACCCGTGGCTTGCGCTGATCACCGCACGCGATGTATTGCGGCATACGACGGGTCTTCCGGATTGGCGCAAATCGCCAGCGACCGAGAAGCTGGTGCCGATGGTCAAGCCTGGTACGCGCATCAACTACTCCGGCGAGGCGTTCGTCTGGCTGCAACTTGTGGTTGAGGGCATCACCGGGCAGAGTCTGGATGAGGCTATGCAGATGTATCTGTTTGGCCCGGCCGGGATGAAGGACAGCAGTTACACGTGGAATGCGGACCTGGCTGCGCGCTCTGTCTTTGGATATCCAGCGCATGATCGTACCGATGGCGGCGCGCCACGACAGGTGATCCGCGAGCAGTGGAGCGTCGCTCAGCAGGTCGCGGACCGCTGGGGTAAGCCATTGTCCGCATGGAAGTACGCCGATGCCGAACGTGCAATGCCCGAAGTGCTGGCGCTGGCCCCTGCCGGTCTGGTGGCATGGCCTGGCGATATCCTCGCCAATGCCGCTGCAAGCCTGCGTACGACAGTGCAGGACTACGCGACCTTCCTCAGTTTGATGATGGCCGGCCGCAAGTGTGCGACATGGGAAATAAGCGAAGCCTCACGACAGGCAATGTTGACGCCACAGATCAGCTTGCCCGGTCGATGGACCGAGAAATGCCTGGGCTGGAACACCGAGCAGACCCGTGACGGACCGGTGTTCTACCACTCAGGCAGCAACAGCGGCATCTTCAAGAATTTCGCGATAGGTGATGCGCAGCGACGGCGCGGCATCGTGGTCCTGACCAACGGCGGCAGCGGTTCGCTGGTGCACCAACGGGTGGTGCGTTCGGTTACAGGGTATGACCTGCTGTCTTACGATCTCTAGTCGATCTGCTTTCGTATCAGTGGCTTTCAGTATCTTCAGGAGACGCGGACAGAAATATTGTCGGTCCGGTTGTTGAAATTGCAGCGTTCTAATTGAAGCCACTGGCTCGGCTCGGATCGAGTCGGGCAATGCAGCGACTTACTCACCCTCAGCCTGAAACCCAACTTTCTTATGGCTGCCATCGCAAAAGGGCTTGTTGTTGGAGTGACCGCAGCGGCATAGCCAGGTCTCGCTGAGGCGGTCGATGGTGCGGCCGGTGCCGCTGACGACTTCGAGGTTGCCAATCACGTGCAAGGGACCGTTCGTGGTCGGCTTGATCTGCAGTGGACCATCGCGCTGCGATAGTGCCTCTGACTTCTTTTCAGCGGGTTCGCCAGTAGCGACGAAACCGCACTCTACATGGCGGTGATCGCAGAACGGTTTGTTATGCGATTCGCCACAGCGGCATAGCGTCGCGCGCATGCCTTCATCCTTGCCGGCGATCAGCAGGGGCGCGTTGAAGGCGAGGGGGCCGTTCTCACGGATATGCACCAGGTTCACCACCGGTGCCGGTTCGCTGTGCGTGCCGTCGTTGTATTCGTAGCGGATGGCGCCTGAGGGGCAGTTGCGGGCGATCAGCTCCACCTCTTCCGGGGCGACCGCGTCGGGGTGGATCCATTCCCCCACCACGTTGGGTACGAACACATCCGGATGGCTTAACACGCAGTTGCGTGAGTGGATGCAACGCTCGCTGTCGAAATGGATGGTGACGGTTTTGCCGCGTACGGTTTCGGTTGCCATGGGCTGCCTCCGCTTCGGAATGCGCAGTGTCGCGCAGGCGAGGTGAAGGCTTGCGTATACAGCTTGGCGTCTTTTTGTAGGAGCGGCGTAAGCCGCGAAGCTGGTGCCAATGAGACAGCCATTGGGCTGGGGCATGAAGGGGTACGAGCTTCGCGGCTTACGCCGCTCCTACAAAGGTCGGCTATTTACGTATCGCCAGCACGCCATCCAGCGCCAGTTCGGCCTTGAAGCCGGCTTTCTGCAGGCGGGTGGCGACTTCGCGCGGCACGTCGCGGCCGCTGGTCAGCTTGTTGGGGGCGCCGGTGTAATGGAACAGACGGCCGCCCTTGCGCAGCACGCGGGCAAGGTGATCGTAGAACACCTGTGAATACAGTTCGCCGGCGATGCCGAAGCGCGGCGGGTCATGCAGCACCGCATCCATCGAGGCGTCAGCGATGCCTTCGATTTCCTTGGAGACATCACCGTGGTTCAACTGCAGCCGGCCGCCTGCGTGTTCAGCATCGGGATCCGGCGACCATGGGTTGAGGGTGCGCAGCCACAGCACCTCCGGGCTCTTCTCGAACGAGCGGATGCTGGCCACACCTTCGTCCAGGCAGCAGGCGGCGAAATACCCCATGCCTCCGCAGGTATCGAGCAGCTGCTTGCCGCGTGGCTGCACCAGCGCCACCTTGCGGCGGGCGTCGTCCAGCGGCGAGATCTGCGCGCTGACCAGCATCTTGATGCCGTCGATCTCGAAGGTGGGGATGCCCCAATCAGTGGGTACCAATTTGTACAAGCCGCTGCCGAAGCGCGAGGCAGCGCTGAACTCCTCGCCGTCCCAGTAGTAGATGGTGCGGTCCTTGAGCTTGGCCGGCCACGGGTAGTGCTGACCCTTGTATTGCCAGCTGTCGGCGCTGACGCTGATGCTTTCCTGGCTGCGGCCCAGGTCGAGTGAGGTGCCGAGCTCGCTGTTGCCCTTCTTCAGGGCGTTTTGCAGCTGCTCGAGCAGCGGGCGGGTGAGCAGGGGGCCGGTGTAGTGGGGCATGGGGGGGCGAAGGTGATGCGGGGGAGGGAATGCTACCGCAGGGGGAAATTTGGGGCTTTGGTTCTGCTCGAAGAACACCCCTCCCCAGCCCTCCCCTTGCCTGCGGCAAAGGGAGGGAGCTTCTGCCCCCTCCCTTTTGCGTAGAAAAGGGGAGGGCTGGGGAGGGGTAGCTTTGGACGTTCACGGAAGCTGCCCTAACCAGCGCCCAGCAACCCAAGCAGGCATAATTCGCGCCCCTTACTTTGATTCCGCCTGCTTTGCCAGCACCGGCGGCCAGCCCGTATGTCCTCCCTGCATTCTGAACTGGCGCAATGGCGCGCCAATCCCCTGCGTGAAATGTTGGCCGGAGCCGTGGCCACGTTTGCGCTGATCCCCGAGGTCATCGCGTTCTCATTCGTGGCCGGGGTGGACCCGCAGGTTGGCCTGTTCGCTTCCTTCGTGCTGAGCATCGTCATTGCGGTGTTCGGCGGGCGGCCGGCGATGATCACGGCGGCTGCCGGTTCGGTGGCCTTGGTGGCGGCGCCGCTGATCAGCGCGCATGGTCTGCCGTATCTGTTTGCCGCCGGCCTGCTGGCGGGCGTCATCCAGATCGTGTTCGGCGTGTTGCGCCTGGGCGTGCTGATGCGCTTTGTCAGCAGCTCGGTGCGTACCGGCTTCGTCAATGCGCTGGCCATTCTTATCTTTGCTGCCCAGCTACCGCAGCTGCACGGTGCCACCGCTGCTACCTGGGCGATGCTGGCCTTGGGCTTGCTGGTGATCTATGGGCTGCCACGGCTGCCTTTGCCCGGCGTCCGTGCGATTCCCTCGCCGCTGATCTGCATCGTTGTGCTGAGCCTGCTGGCATCCTGGCTGAAGCTGGATCTGCCTACGGTTGCCGATCTTGGCAAGTTGCCGGATGCGCTGCCGCAGTGGTTGGGCCTGCCCTCGCTGCCGTTCGATCTGGACACACTGCGTATCATCGCGATGCCGGCGTTGGCGATCGCGATGGTGGGTTTGCTGGAATCGATGATGACGGCGCGGGTGGTCGATGAGCTCACTGATACGCCCAGTTCCAAGGACCGGGAGTGCACGGGTCTGGGCGTGGCCAATATCGCCGCCAGCCTGTTCGGTGGCATTGCCGGCTGCGGCATGATCGGGCAGACCGTCGGCAACGTGAAGTACGGTGGCCGAGGCCGGCTTTCGACCTTGTTTGCTGGCGTGTTCCTGCTGGTGCTGATGGTGTTGCTCAAGCCCTGTGTTGGCCAGGTGCCGGTGATCGCGCTGGTCGCGATCATGGTGATGGTCAGCGTGTCCACGTTTGACTGGCGCAGCCTGGGTGCATTGGTGAGGCATCCACGCCTGTCCGGTGTGGTGATGCTGGCGACGGTGGCGGTGACCTTGGGTACGCACAATCTGGCGGCCGGTGTTGGCGTAGGCGTGCTGCTGAGCGGGGTGTTCTTCGCGCTGAAGGTGGCGCGCCTGCTGCGCGTGGAAGCACAGGATCAGGCCGATGGCAGCCTTCGCTATGTGGTGCGCGGGCAGGTGTTCTTTGCGTCTGCCGACGCCTTCATTGATGCGTTCGATCCGCGTGTTGCTGAAGGACGCGCTGTGGTGATTGATCTGTCCGGCGCACAGCTGTGGGATATCACTGCGGTGGCGGCTTTGGAAAAAGTGGTCAGTCGCTATCGCCATCATGGCGTGAAGCCGCGCGTGCTGGGGCTGGACCGACAGGGTCGGGCACTGCTGCGGCGGGTACTGCGTGACGGTGAGTTGGCGGCGGATGACCCAGCTTTGTAGGAGCGGCGTAAGCCGCGAAGCCGGTGGAGCTGCCGATTACCGGGTTGATTGCAATTGCAGAATCTTCTTCGGCGGATAGCTCGGTTGCTTCGCGGTTTACACCGCTCCCACAAGCGTTGGCCGCGCGTGTTGCTGTTGTGGGAGCGGCATCCGCCGCGAAGCTGATGCACTTGCCGGTTGCCTGGGAGTTTGCAATTGCAAGAACTCCCTTGGCGGATGGCGCGCCAGCTTCGCGGCTTACGCCGCTCCTGCAAACATCCGGGGGCTTACATCACGTCCCAGGCGTAGCCGCCGCGCTCCAGTACCGATGCGGCCAGCGATTCGACGATCTCATCTTCGTTGCGCTCAAGTCCGCGTACGTTACGCGCCATGCGCCGGCGTGCCTGGCGGGCGAATAGACGGGCGATCTTCACCGCGTCGTCCGCAGCAGGGTGACCCGCTTGCAGCAGGCTCTCAACGCGTGAAAGAACACACAGCCCGACAAACAGGTCGATGGCGATATCCGCCACGCGCTTCTGCGCGTGCTGCTGGTCTGCGATCTTCTTGCCGTGCTTGCGCAGCAGCCGGTCCGAGGCCTTGGACAGCTCCACCGTGTACTTCTCGCACAAGCGCGCCAGCGGTCGCAGCGCATCGTTGAGTGGCGCGCGGATGCGGCCGGTGCCATAGCCCGTGGCTTCACGTACGCGGCGTCCGGCATAGTCGCTGAGCACGCCGAAGCCCTTGATCGGGTCGTTGAAGATGCCGCCGACCGCGCTCTGCAGTTCGCTCAGGGTTGCGCCCACGCCCTTCAGGCCATTCAGTGCCACATACAGGCGCAGGATCTCGTTGGTGCCTTCGAAGATCGACAGGATGCGGGTGTCGCGGGTCATCTGCTCGTAGGGCAGTTCGCGCATGAAGCCATTGCCGGCAGCAATCTGCAGTGCTTCGTAGCAGCTGCGCTGAACCGCCTCGCTGGCGAAGATCTTGCTCATTGCAGCTTCCACCGAGTAGTCGGTGCGGCCGCTGTCGATCAGGTGCGCCACCATCCACACCGTGCTTTCGGCGGCGAAGCAATCGGCAGTCATCTGCGCGATCTTCTCGCGCACGAGGCCGAACTCGGCAATCGGCTGGCCGAACTGCTTGCGCTCGCTGGCTTGGGCGCAGGTCATGCGTATCAATGCGCGCATGCCGCCGACAGCGCCGCCGCCAAGACCGGTGCGGCCGCTGTTGAGGATGTTCATTGCAACCTTGAAGCCCTTGCCAACCGGACCCAGCACATTGGCTGCGGGCACACGTACATCGCTGAAGGCGACGGTGGTGGTGGACGAGGCGCGGATGCCCATCTTGTCTTCGTGCGGGCCGTGGCTCACGCCTTCCCAGCCGGCTTCGACAATGAAGGCGGTGACCTTGCCTTCCGGCGTGTCGGTGCGTGCGAACACGGTGTAGAAATCGGCGATGCCGCCATTGGTGATCCAGATCTTCTCACCGCTCAGCGTCCAGCTGCCGTCATCGTTGCGATGCGCCTTGGTACGGATGGCTGCCGCGTCGGAGCCAGCGCCGGATTCGGTCAGGCAGAACGCGGCGATCATCTCGCCGCTGGCCAGTTTGGGCAGGTAGCGCTGCTTCTGCTCGTCGTTGCCGAACAACAGCAGGCCCTTCATGCCGATCGAGCTGTGCGCGCCGATGGTCAGCGATACCGAGCTGTCATGGCTGCTGGTTTGGCCCAGCACGCGCGCATAGGCGCCGTTGGAGAGCTCCAGTCCGCCGTATTCCTCGGGAATGATCAGTCCGAACAGGCCCATGTCGCGCAACGCCTGGATGAACTCCGGTGGCTGCTCGGCGTCGCGGTCGTACTGGCGCAGGTCGGCGGTCTTGTCGGCCAGGAACTGGTCGATGGCGTCGGTCATCGCGCCCAGCATCTCGCGGTCGCGCTCACGGATCTGCGGGTAGGGGAACAACACATCTTCGGCGATATGGCCAAAGAACAGCTGCTTGGCGATGCTTTCATCCAGGTTCTGTGCTGCAACGGTATTCACGTACGGCTCCTTGTGCTGCGAACGGTGACGGCGTTTGCCCGATGATGACCCACTCTTGCCACAGGTTCACACATTCAATGGGCACAATCGTGGAACTCGTTGTGCTCTTATCGGTCTTTGCAGTGTGCCGATGTACCGTGACAGGGCGGTTGTTCCCCTGCGTCGTGTTCTTGATGGAGTTGCATGCGTTCCGAATCTGCTGCCGAACCGCTATGGACCCGACTGACTGCCGGCATGATTGCCCTTGCATTCATGTCCGGGCTGGTGCGCTTGTTGCTGCAGTTGCCGGAGCTGAACCTTGCACGGGAAGAAACGCGGATCCAGCTGCGTTGGTTGCTGACCTCACCGCAGGCGGCCGCACTTGCACCGCCGCAGCAACGCGCAGCTTCAGCGCTGCCGGATAGTCCACAGCGTGCGCCGACAGCAGCCACCAACAACGCGCCTACCGTCGATGCACCGCCTGCAACTCCGCAGCTTGCGGTGACTGCAGTGCCTGCAGCGAAGCCATCGGCAGCGCAGGCTGGCTGGTCGCAACGCCTGTATGGCAAGGACGGCACATTGGCGGTGCCCACGGACGGCAACGCCACGCGGCAGAAGAGCGCGACCGAGCGGGTGTTCGAGCACCGCGACGAGTTGGCGACCGGGGTTGGTGATCGACCGCTGGAGAAAATGGTTTCCGGCATGTTCGAGGACAAGGAAAAGCCGCCAACGCTTGGGCAGATGGGCGCGCGCTTGATCCATGGTCCGGATATCCAACCGGCGCAGGCACGGCGCCCGCCCGAGGTTGCGTTCAATCCCAACCTGCACGAGCGCAAGTCCGATCTGGGCAGCGAGGCCACCGGGGATGCCTATAAGGCGGCGCCCATCCGCTACGAAAAGGCGCCGGACATGAAAGGCGAAGCCAGCCGCCGTATCCGCGTCGCACTGGGGGCGCTGGAGCAGCGCTACCCGCGATGCAATGGGCAGCAGCGCCGGCAATGGCTTGCCCCGGCGATGACGCACCTGGATGCGCTGCAACGCGCCGAGTACCGCTTCAACAATGGCGCCGATCCGGTGGAGGCCGAGCACAGCCTGCTCAGCGCGGCCGACAGCGCCTATGACATGGCCCGGCGCGCACTGTGGGATGCCGAGCGGCGCATGAAAATGTGCACTTGAGCGGCGGTCATCCTGGGCCAGCAGCGGGCCTGGCTGTTGCCATTGCCGGTTCCTGCTGATCGACCTGCGCGACAGCTGCCAGACAAACCGGGACAAAACAGGACGACTTTTCTAAGTTATTGTCTTTGAATGGTTTTTTGCCGGTTTCGCATGCCTAGAATCGGGCGTCTTCCTATTCTGGTGCTGCAATGAAGTCGATCGGTCTGTTGTTCTCCGTGCTGGCGCTTGTTTCCACATTCGGCTGTCAGGCAACGCCGGCGCCGGTGCCGGTGCCGGCGGCAGGCGTTGGCGTCGCGCCCGGCCATAGCCATGCGCTGCCCAGGCACGCGCTGGTGGGCTATCTGCACAACTTCGACAACGGCCAGGGCTTGCTGCCCGTCGGCAAGGTGGACGAGAGTTGGGACGTGATCGTGCTGGCCTTCGCCGATGACATGGGCGAGGGCAAGGTGGCGTTCAACCCGGATCCCGCGCTGGACCGCACGCAGCTGATTGCCGACATCGCCGCCAAGCGTGCGCAGGGCAAGATCGTGGTGCTGTCGTTCGGTGGCGAGCTGGGCACGGTGACCTTGAACACGCAGCGCGACGAAGACAATTTCGTGCGCACCACCGCCGATGCGATCAATACCTATGGCTTCGATGGCATCGATGTCGATCTGGAAAAGATCGCAGGTGTGGTGCACGGTGCGCCGGTTACGCCGCACCTGATCTCGGCGGTGAAGCGCCTGCATGGCATGTACCCGAACCTGTATGTCTCGATGGCACCGGAGCACCCGTATGTGCAGGGCGGCATGGTATCGATGGAGGGCATCTGGGGTGCATACCTGCCACTGATCGATGGCCTGCGCGAGGAATTGGACCTGCTGCACGTGCAGCTCTACAACAACGGTGGTTTGCCAACACCGTATCGTGCCGAGAAGTATCCGGGCGGCAGCGTGGACATGATGGTGGGCTCGGCCAGGATGCTGATCGAAGGCTTTGACCTGGCTGGTGGCAAGGGCCGTTTTGTGGGTTTGCGTGCGGACCAGGTTGCGTTGGCGTTGCCGTCGGGTCTGCGTGCCGCAGGAAATGGTTATGCAACGCCAGCTGATATCAATCGCGCCTTTGATTGCCTGACCACGGCGAAGCAATGCGACGAGGTGAAGCCGAGCCAGCCGCATCCGGATTTCCGTGGCGTGATGACCTGGTCGATCAACTGGGATCTGGCCGATGGGCGTGCGTTCTCGGTGCCTGTTGGTACGCATCTGCGGGCTGCGCAGCGGCGTTGAGCGTGGTTGGGGGTTTTTGTTGTTTTTGCTGGGTGAAGCAAAAGCAAAAGCTACCCCTCATCCGGTGCTTCGCACCACCTTCTCCCGTGAACGGGAGAAGGGAAGGGCGACAGCCACAGCAACAGCAACAGCCACAGCAACAGCAAAAAGCCGCAGCAAGGGCCGCAGCCGTAGGTGCACGGTAGCCCGGGTAAGCGCAGCGCACCCGGGGCTGTTTGCGGACCATCCGAATTGGCACTACATCTTTGCTTCCCGCGTGCGCTGCGCTTACCCGGGCTAGGGGTTGCTACGCAACCAGCCTATCCGTTGCCATCCAAGCCAGTGCTCTCATTCGATCCAGAAATGCACCAAGGTCACCAGCTCGTCGCTGCGAAAACCGGGATAGAGGCGCTGCATCACCGCCAATAACCCCGCAGGCGTCCGGCAGGCTGGGTCATGCTCATCACGCAGATCAGCCTGGTCCAATGCATCAAACGCCCGCAGTTCTGTCTGCAGTGGCAGGGGGCCAAGCTGGCGGCCTTCACCCAGCTCAACCCAGGCCTGCGCGACCCCGTGCCAGCGTGCTCCGCGCCGTACGCTGGTGTTGCGTCCGGTATGGAATTGCGGGTTGTCGAAGCCGAGCAGGGGCACGGACATGAGGGCGGGCCGGGGCGTGGAAAGCGGGTATTCATTCTGGGCGCGATTGGCGGGTTTTTCATCACCTGCCGTTCAAACATGCAGGCTCAGCATCGTGTCCTTCCTGAAGATTGGACCTGGCCCCATGCCGCGCGCGGCCGCGCTTGTGCTGTTGCTGCTGTTGTACGGGCTGTGCGCGCCGTTGCAGGCACGCACGGTGTACCGCTGCGTGCAGAAAGGGACGGTCAGCATGGCTACGGCGCCGGAGCCGGGTTCCAGCTGCAAGGCCATCGAGCTCGACGACAACGCCGTGCAGACGCCCAATCTGTGGGGCAACTTCGGCGTCTTCAGTGGCACCCTGTACGAGCGTGAGCAGGACGGCAAGCTGGTCTACTCCACTCGCAACTTGCCCGGCTCAAGGCCTTACCTGCGCTTTACCGTGGCCACGCCGCCGGGTGAACCGGCCCATGAAGGGCTGGGGCAGGTCGGCACACCACAGTTGAACCGTCACGCACCTCAGTTCCGCGCTGCGGCAAAGGCTACCGGCGTGGATGACGCCTGGCTGCGTGCCGTTGCGCATGCCGAGAGTGCGTTCGACGAGAAGGCGATATCGCCCAAGGGCGCACAGGGCGTGATGCAGTTGATGCCGGAGACGGCAAGCGAATATGGCGTGAGTGATCCCTTGTCACCTGCGCAGTCCATCAATGGTGGCGCGCGATATATGAAATCGCTGCTGCGTCGTTACAACGGTGATCGAACTCTTGCGGCTGCCGCATACAACGCCGGGATCGGGGTGGTTGCCCGCTATGGCGGCGTGCCGCCGTATGCCGAGACGCGTCAGTACGTGGACAAGGTGCTGGCGTTGTACGGGCGTTATCGCGAGGCGATGGGGACTGGGCCGGAGCGGCCGGCGTTGTAGTTTTTTGGTAGGAAAGCGAGCAGAGCGAAAGCACCCCTCCCCAACCCTCCCCTTGCCTGCGGCAAAGGGAGGGGGCGGATCGAGCGGCACTGCAGCTTTTGCTTCAGTCCCCTCCCTTGCGCAGCAGGGGAGGGTTAGGGAGGGGTGCTTTGGCTTTGGTTTGGACCTTGGCTTCAGCTCTCAGCCCCAACCGTCCCAACCTCCATCAACCGCAACTGCTGCCATCCCACGTGATGCATCAGCTCACGCACCACCACCAGCGCGGCGACGAAATCCGGCCGTTCCGGAATATCCAGGTTTTTTGCCGGCATGCCTGCCGCTACCTGCGCCAGCTGGTTGAATGCCCGCTCCACTTCCTCGATATCCAATTCGCAGATGGCCTGATGCGGGTAAGCCAATACGCCCGGCAACAGCGCCAGCACGGGATCCGAGCTCTCCAGCAGGTCCAGTGGATCCATGCGCAGGGCGGGTATCCATGGCATCAAGGCGTCTTCGGTGGCGGCGATGGCCTGCTCCAATGCCTGCTCCGACGGTGGAAAGTGCCGCAGGCCGGCCTCCAGCAGCGAGGACAACGACAGCGGCAGGCTGATGTCGGTGGTCTGCCCGGCCTGCAGGCGGATCAGGTCTTCTTGTAGATATAGATGCACGCGGTTCTCCAACGGGCAGGGCTTTCGGCGGTTTCGCCGCGGGCCGTGAGCGTCTATCGTGCCGGGTCCGTCGTTGGTTGGGTGTACATGGATCGCAAACATTGGGTAATTGCCGTCGTCGCCGTCACCGCTGTCGCCTTGGGCGCCAGCTTCCTGTGGGCACCGCAGGCGCCTGAGCCGCTTGGCCCAGCACCGACACCCTTGGGCTGGCAGGCGCAGATCGACTTGTTGGGCGGCGACGGAATCGCAGGCAATAGCGCTGGCAAGGGCGACCAAACCCGCTTCAGTGATCCCTGGGGTGTGACGATGGGCGGCGGCCTGCTGTTTGTGGCCGATGCCGGCGAGAACAACCGCATTCTCTACCGCAGCCTGGACGGTGTCTTCCAACCGCTGGCCGGTGGTGTGGAAGGCTTCGCCGACGGGCAGGGCACTGCGGCGAGGTTCAATACGCCGTCTGGCATCGCGCTGGATGCGCAGGGCAACCTGTACGTGGCCGACACCGGTAACCACGCCATCCGCAGGATCACCACGCAGGGGCAGGTCACGACCGTGGCCGGCGACGGTACGCCAGGCTTCGCCGACGGCAACGGTCCACAGGCGCGCTTCAATGGGCCGATGGGCGTGGCGGTGGGCGCGGACGGCCGGATCTATGTTGCCGATACCTGGAACGATCGCATCCGGGTGATTGCCGCCGATGGCACGGTCAGCACCCTCGCTGGCGGTGCACTGCCGGGCTGGGAAGACGGGCAGGGTGCGCAGGCACGCTTTGATACACCCACCGATCTGAAATTCGACAGCCACGGCAACCTGTGGGTTGCCGACCTGCAGAACAACGCGCTGCGCACGGTCAGCAGCACCGGCATGGTCAGCACCCGGGTTGGCATGCCCAACGCCGATCGCGTGCTGTGGGGGCCGATGAGCCTGGCCATCACCCATGACGACGTGGTCTATGTGGGCGAGCGGCTGAGCGGCCGTGTGGTGCAGTTGTCACCGCATGGCCATCTGGTGGCCGTCGCGGGCAACGACGCGCAGCGCTTCGCGCGGCCTGCAGGATTGGCGCTGGCGCCGGACGGCAGCCTGCTGCTGAGCGATGCCGATGCGTATCGCATTCACCACCTCGTGCCGCGCACAGCGACGGCGGCTGATCTGCCTCCGCAACTCGGGCCATCGCCGGACAATCCGCTGCCTGGCAACCAAGGCCGCTGGCCGTTGGCGCCGCAGCTGGGTTGGCATGAAGTCACCGGTACGCTGGGCGAGGTGCGCGGCAACTTCAGTGGCGAAAGCCGGCACCACCTGCACAGCGGCTTCGATGTGCGCGGTGATGTTGGCCAGACCGTGCTGGCGGTTGCCAGCGCCAAGGTCAGCAGCCCGGCATCGACCTGGACGCTGGGTGGGCAGGCCGAAGGCCTGTCGCTGGACAAGCTCGATTACATCCACATGAAGGTTGGTCGCGACGCAGCCAACCGCCCGCTGGATCCGACGCGCATGCAGCTTGTCTACGACGAAGCCGGCCAACTGGATCGCGTGCGCGTACGTCGCGGCACCCGCTTCCAGCCCGGTGACGCACTGGGCAGCATCAACAACCAGGCACATGTGCATCTCGCAATCGGTCCATCTGGCTACGAGCGCAACGCGGTACGTCTTGGCTTCTCCAACTACGCCGACCACGTTGCCCCGAAGATCGACGACATCGCTCTGCTCGACAGCAACGACCAACGCCTGACCGAGAAGCTCGACGGCCGCCTGCTGGTGCCACGCAATGGTGCTGGTCTGCAACTGGTGGTGGAGGCCTGGGACCAGGTCGACAACAACCTGCCGCGTCGTCGGCTGGGTTTGTACAGTCTTGGCTACCAGATCCTGGATGCCAGTGGCAGGCCACTGCCAGGCTACGAACAACCACGCACCAACATCATCTTCAATCGCATGCCGCCGCAGCGCGAAGCGGTGAAGCTGGCGTACGCAGCCGACAGCGGCATCACCGTGCATGGCAGCAGCAGCACACGCTTCCGCTATGTGCTGACCAATACCGTGCGCGATGGTTTGTTGGGGAAAGGTGAGCTGCAGCTGCTGGAACTGCAACCGGGCAACTACACCATCCGAATAAGTGCCAAGGATTTCAGCGGCAACCAGGCCTTGGTAGGAAACACGCTGGAAATCAGCGTCAAGCAGTGAGCGTTTGAGCACGAGCGCTGTGCTCATGCTTCAGATCGCGGATGCAGGAAGTGGGCACGGATCATTTGATCCGTGCCCACCTTTACGTGCATCTTCCGATGTTTACCAGTCGTACTGAAGCTGCATGCGGACATAGCGTGGCGAGGTGTAGTACTTGCCGGCACGGTAGCTGTAGAAGTCAGTGACCGTACCCGCCGAGTTGTACGAGTACTTGGTCTCATACACCTGCAACGGCTTGATCGAATTGAAGGCATTGAGCACCGACAGCTGCATGCTCAGGCCTTCGGCCCACTTCGGCTTGTAGACCACGTTGGGGCTGAAGCTCAGCGTCCATGGCGTGCGGCCGGAGCTGCCCAGCTTGGAAATGTCGTCCTCGCCAACGTTGCAGGTATGGAATACGCCAGCGTAGCCGTACTCGGTGCCGAACGTGCCGGTGCCACCACCCAGGCAGCTGATCGGTGCGCCCGACTGTACCTGGATGTTGGCGCCCACCTGCCACTCATCGTTGAAGTTGTAGCCGCCGTATAGCTTGAAGGTAAGTCGATGGTCGTTGAAAAGATAGCCATCGGGGCCGTACATGATCTCGGCGAAATCGAAATCCGAGGTGGTACCGGTATCGCTCTGACCATTGGTGCTCTTCACCAGACCTTCGTAGTTGCCGCTGAGCTTGACCCAGGTGTAGTTGAAGCTGGCATACCACTTGTCGGTGTGCTTCTCCGCTGCCAACTACAGTGCCTTGTAGTCACGTTGGGCCTCGGGGCCCATTTTGTCGGAAAAGACGTTAAGGGGGGCGGTGGTGCCGTCGCCGCCACGTCGGGTCAATTGCAAGCCTTACCACCACCTATCGGCTTGATGACAACCCAAAAAAGCTTTGTCTTTGTCGCACCAACGGCTTGACGGGGCAGCTTTCAGGACAAGTCTGGTCGAGGGGGAAAGAGCAGGATCAAGGTCATCAGGCACGCTATTTGCGGATTCCTTGAGAATGGCAAATCTTTAACTGCTAAGCGGCTTTTCGCCAGGCTGGGTACACAAGAAAAAAAGACCCCGACGCGAGCGTCGGGGTCAATAGGATCAAACTTGCTCGAGAGAGCTAGCTGCTTTTCTCCGATCAGAAGTCGTAGCGCAGCCCGAAGCGGACGTAGCGCGGGGTCGAGTAGCTGACCACGCGGTCGGTCTGAGCATAGGGATTGCCGACAGAGCCAATTTCACCGTACTCAATGAAGTTCTGAGCAGTCTGCGAGTTGGTTACATTGAACACGTCTACAGTCAGCTCCAGCTTATCCTTGAGGAAAGCCGGACGGTAAGCTGCGCCGAGATCCAGGCGGCCGATCCACGGAGTGGTGCCGGCGGAGCCACGCGACGAAACCTCTCCGTTGCAGTAACGGTAGTACGGGCCGGAGTACTCAACAGTATTGCTGAACTCGCCGTCCGGATCCGGACCGGCATAGATACCGGTGCAGTTCTTGGGACGACCCGACATCATCGTGAAGGTGGCCGAGACGCGCCACTCCGGGTTGAACTGATAGAAGCCAAACGCCTTCAGGTAGTGGCGACGATCATTCGGAAGGTTGCCATTTGCATGGAACATGATCTCCGGATGGTCCCAATCCATCGTCTGAGAGACGTCACCTTGCGCAACGTCAGACTTCAACTGGCCTTCGGCATTGCCGTAGTTGTGCGACCAGGTGTAGTCCACCTTGCCGTAGAACTTGCCGTCGAACGGGTGTTCCAGGAACAGGTCGATGCCCTGATAGCGACGCTTGAGCTTCGGGAAGCCCATCTGTTTGGCGGACAGCGGAACCGTGATCAGGTTGCCATTGCCATCGTCCAACTGGAAGGTATTTGCTTCGCCCGGGTTGAACAAACGGCAGTGGTTCAGGCCGTCGCCAAGTGCTTCCGCGACATCCTCCGAATAACCGTTGTCAATCGCCCAGTTGTACGCGGGACGCCAGTCGCAGACATCGTCAATGGCGCTCTTCAGGTCTCGATAGACATAGCGTGCGCCGAACACCAGCGAATCGCTCAGCTGCTTCTCCATACCGAGGACAAATTCATCCTGGAAGTGGGACTTCAAGCCCTTTGCTGCTACCGATGCGGGGTCTGGAGCCTGGCCGTACTCATTGTTGGATGAGTACGGGCCGTCGCCCAACGCGGTGAGGCCCAACGGAGTACCGTTGTTCGGATCGATTCCGGTGAAGGAGAAGTACTCCATCGTGTACGTCGAGCCTGCAGCGCCACGGAGTGCTACGTTGTTCGGCATTGCCAGGTGGTAGCGGCCTGCATTTGCGAAGAGCTTAAGCGTTGAATCGCCGTAAACGTCCCAGCTCACACCCAGACGCGGAGCCCACTGATCCTTCTGTTCCACGTAGACGATGCCGTCTGCGTTGAAGTTCTGGAACTGCTCATTGCGGACGCCAACCGAAAGCAACCAGCGATCGTTGATCTGCCAGCGGTCTTCCAGATAGAAAGCCTTCTGTTCAACCTTGAAGGTGCCACCGTTGGCATAGACGTACTTGATGACGTAGTCACCATTGCCACCAGGGCCGCTCGCGCCACCGCTGCCTGGGATGTTCTGATTGGCATTGGCAGCGCCAACCGAGTTGTAGCTCCAGCGATAGCCAGGACCCGACGTCACTTCACCAGCGCGCGACTCGGAGTTCTGTTCGTCATAGCCCGCACGCAGTGTGTGGTCTCCGATTCGCCATTCCAGGTCGATACGGCCGCCATCGGTCTTGTCGTATGCATCAGGGAAGTCGAGCTGGTCGTAAGCGCCGAAACGAACCGGATTCGGGTTGTTGCGGGAATCGCTGACGTAAACGACAGAAGGATCGTAGCCCCACGGGGTAGCAATATGATCCTGTTCCTGCTTGCCATAAAGGGCGGTCAGCGTCAGGTTGTCGGTCAGATAGCCGGTGTACTTGCCGATGTACAACTCACCGCCATCTTCATAGTAGTAGCCAGCATTCTTGGTGTTGCCGCCGGTCAACGGGTTGGTGCCGGTGTAGTTGTACTCATACTGGGACAAGGTCTGCTTGGTGGTGTCACCAATACCGGTGAACTCGAGCAAGTGATTGTCGGTGATGTACCAGTCCAACTTGGCCAGCCAGCGCGGAACTTCATAGTTGCGCTTATGGAAGCCGGAGTCCGTGTTGGAGCGGGTTGCGACGGTAACGCGATCCTGATCCTCGAATTCACCCGACGCGTAGAAGAACAGTCGATCCTTGATAATTGGGCCGCTGACGTACGCACCGTAGGTCAGCGAATCAGTTTCCTGAGCGCTGAGGTTCTGGTAAAGCAGGCCATCGTTTGGCGTGCCGTTCTTCGGGTAGTAGATGTTGCGCTGCTTTGAGCGGAGGTTGTCCGGGCTCCAAAGTACCTGAGCACCAGCCTTGAAGTCGTTGGTGCCGCTCTTGGTGATGATGTTGACCACACCGCCGGTAGCACGGCCGAATTCAGCGCCATAACCACCGGTGATTGCCTGGTACTGGCTGATGCCATCGAACGGCAGCGAGGTCGACCCTAGGTTGGTAAGCGGATTGGTAACGGCGTAACCGTTGATGTAGAAGGCGTTCTCGGAAGCAGCAGAACCACCGAAGGAGGCAACATTGCCGTATCGGGAGTCAGCGGCGACAACGCCTGGAGTCAACAAGGCAAGGGCATTGATGTTGCGCCCGATCGGCATCTTGGCGATCTGCTCAGCGGTGAACACCGAACGCGTGTCGGTGGAGGACACGTCGATCTTCACAGCTGCGCTGCCGCGGACCTCAATGCGATCCATGTCAGTGGCGGAGCCTGAAGCGCCGGCTGCAGCGGCAAAGGAGACTTCGCTGCCCGAACCAAGCTGAACGATCACGTCAGGTTTGGAAGCGATCACCTGGCCGTCGCGCTTCAGCTCGACCTGGTACTTGCCAACTGGAAGCGCCGATGCGTTGTAACGGCCATTGGCATCCACGCGAAGCTCGCGGGTCAGGCCGGTCTCCGTGTTGCGGATAGTCACAGTAGAACCCGGCTCGCCGCCAGCGCCGTAGATGGAGCCTGACGCATTGGACTGGGCGTTCGCCGTAGAGGCGAGGCACAAGCCCAGAGCGACGCACAGCGATGCTCGGCGAATGGTCTTGGTTTTGATCATTGCGTTTTCTCTCCTGGAACAAAACAGTCAGTCATTTGGGCTTGGTTGCATCTGAAAGTTGGTCGAATGCAAAGCCAAGGTGAACGAATACTAACCATATCCTGGGGCAATCTAAACAGAAGGTTAACTTTTTAAAGTTCTGTAATCCTTATTTTTGATCTAAGTATTTGATTTATATATTAATAATTTTTTCCTTGCAAAGCGACTTCTTTTGGTTTCTTCTCGAGCATGACAGGATGGGAGAGCCTTGTTCAACATAACCTGTTGTTTTTATTTGGAAATATGCCGTATCAAGCCGTCTGCACACTTTTCCTTCTTTAGTTGACTGAATTTAGGAAAAGTGGTCGATATGGGGCGTCAGGCAAGAGGGGCCTGGCGAAGTGGGCCTTTGCAGCGGCACGCTGTCTGTATGCGTCGAAGGGAAAGCCGTCGGCCACATGGCCAAGCAGTTGTCAGCGGGCTTGGGCAGAATCAGGTGATGTGCGGACCTTCATCGAAAGGTGCGCTGGCAATCCGCTGAAGATCCTCGACTACATTTGCCGACTATGCAGGGCCATGAGAGTTGATGTCCCTTATCCACTCGCATGAGCATTCGCGCCGATCGGATCCGTAAACGCAATCTGGTCTTCGCGATGCAGCGGCGCCAACTAGGATCCTTGTCGTGCGAACAGGCCGGATGCGAGCGACGCTTTGTCAAGGATCAGAGTAGTCGCTTCAGGAGGGGCGCCGAGGCGGGGAGTTGGGCTGAGGTCCCCCTGCTGTCAGTGATACTCCAGCGAAGCCCCATGCCATCTGCAGCGTGATCGCCCCACGCTCTGGTACAAGCACGCCGCCAAGTGGGAAGAGTGTGAGTCTTGCTTGCCTCGACAGCGTTCACTGCGAGCTGGCACTACAAACTCGCCATTTCCCGGCCGAGTCAGCGCTTGCAATTTGAGATCTTGCATTTGCCGATCTGCAAGCCATCTTCTGCAGGGAAGCAGGCACTTGCTGAGTCAGCATTGGCGTAGCGGAACTGCTGTCAAGATGGGCAGCGTTCGAGCCGGTACGAGCGCTGCAGATGAGGGTCTCGTTTATCAAGAAAATCTCGGAAGTCCGTCAACGATTAATGGTTCATATTCGTGATAGAAATTCTGCTTGCGCTCTTCATTTGAAAGAAATATAGAGAGGCTGCAAGTACATCCCTTCCAGCTGAAAAATGGAGGTTATGGCAATGCGCAACCATTCTTTTGCTCTATCTGCGCTGCTGGTGTGCATTCCAATGCTCTCCGCTCAAGCGGACGAGGTGGGGGCAGCATCAGGACAGCAACCCACTCAACTGGTTTGCAACACTGGTGTCAGTAAAGCCTTGCCGGGGGACTACAACTTCTGTCTCGCACAAAAGTACTGGGATTCTGGCCGCTATGAATCTGCCCGCCAAATGCTGGAGTTGTCGGCTGGCTGGGGGAACAAAGCCGCCCAGCGAGCCTTGGGCGTGGCTTACTTCAATGGTGACGGACTAGCGCGGGACAAGTCGCTCGGTTTGGCGTGGTTGGCTCTGGCTGCAGAGAGAAAAGAAGCCCAGGCAGCTACCCTCTACAACTCGGCACTTGATCAATCGACCGAGGAAGAGCGGCGAGCTGGCGCACTGATCTTGGCCGAGCTCGGAAGCCGTTATTCGGATGATGTCGCAGCCCTACGGGCTGAAAGCCGGTTCGAGCGATCGCTTCGTGCAATGACCAGCAATCCTGTATATGGGAGGGGGCAATGTCTTCCAGGTGCTGGCGGACTACCTGTTGCTGCAGCTTTCAATCAGTTTGTTGACGGACATGGTGGCTGCACCATGGCATCGGATGATCGCTTCTTGGCAGCATTGGAAAAACGGTACGAAGTTTACTCGGGCGGTTGGAGCAAGAAGCATGTTGAGTTGGGGGCTCCGGAATCGATGCCGGTAAGATGATGAAGTTGGGGCGGGCGCGGGCACAAGCAGAAGATTCGAAGTACTGCTATATCCGACGCATCCACTAAGCGAAGAAGCCGATATCCTTCGTATCGGCTTCTTCAGTATTCGCAGTTCGACTCATCTCAACGGAATCAATGCTTTTGCTCGAGTCCTGTTGCTTGTGAGTCAGCGAGTTCGCGCATAAGGTGCAGGGATTTGAGGTAAAAGCCATTAGGCTGCTACGTCTGATCCACCGCCCGCACCTCGATGCTGCCGTACGCCGCCCACGGGAATTGCCGCGCGATGCGCATGGCCTCGGCGGCGTCAGCTGCTTCGATCAGGTTGAAGCCGGCCAGGATTTCGCGGGTCTCCGCGAAGGGGCCATCGATGATCCGTGACTGGCCCTTGCGGCTGCGCAGGGTCTGAGCGGTGGTTGGTGGCTGCAGGCGTTGCGACATCAACAGTGTGCCCTGCGTCTGCAGGGCATCGGCATGTTGCAGGCAGCCACGCATCAGCGCGTCGTAGTCGTCGGCAGGTACGGTCTGCAGCAGTTGCGGGTCGATGTAGATCAGCAGCAGGAATTTCATGGTGGGACGTTCTCGTGCGCGGGAAGCGCAGATCATGTCGCATGAAACCTGCTGCAGTGCCGCATTAATCCGTTCATAAAAATCGGGCGCGAGCTTGTCGAGGTTGCCTGCCGTGCTTCGTCGTACCTGATGTGTAGCGGGCATGCCGCCTGCAACGGAGAACGGCGATGAAAGTGATGGTGCTGGTGAAAGCGACCCCCGAGACCGAGGCCGGGGTGATGCCCACGCAGGCGGAGATCGCGGCGATGGGGGCCTTCAATGAAGAACTGGTCAAGGCCGGGATCATGCTGGCTGGCGAGGGTTTGAAGCCCACTTCGCAGGCCGCGCGCGTGCGCTTTGCCGCTGAAGGACGCAGCGTCATCGATGGCCCATTTACTGAGACCCGTGAGCTGGTGGCCGGCTTCTGGCTGTGGCAGGTGCGCTCGCTGGACGAGGCGGTGGAGTGGCTCAAGCGTGCCCCGTTCACCCCGACCAACGGCAGTGCGGTGGAAGTGGAGATCCGCCCGTTCTTCGAAGCTGAAGATTTCGGCGCGGCCTTCACTCCGGAATTGCAGGCGCAGGAGCAGCGTTTACGCGAGCAGATCGAGCGCAACAACTGAACCCAACCCCGAGCAGCAGGAGCAGGACAATGAAATTGATTCCGTTTTTGGGCTTCAACGGCCAGACCCACGAGGCGATGGCGTTCTACGCCAAGGCCTTGGGTGGCACGGTTGTATCGGAAATGAAGTACAGCGACATGCCGCCCAGTCCCGACATGGATGCGGAGGGCTGCGGCGGCTTCATGCCGCAAGCGGATCAGGTTGCGCACTGCCAGGTTGAAGCCGGCGGCGCAACGTTGATGGCCGCCGATGGTCCGCAAGCTGATGGCAGCTGTGCCACCACCATCAATGTCGACGTGGACAGCATCGAGGAAGCCGAGCGCGTGTTCGCAGCCCTTGCCGAAGGTGGGCAGGTGCAGATGGCCTTGGCTGAGACCTTCTGGGCGCACCGCTGGGGCATGTTGCTTGACCGCTACGGCAAGCCGTGGATGGTCAACTGCATGAAGCCGATGCCGGCGGAGGGCTGAGCATGGGCAACCCGCAGATGATCTTCGTCAATCTCGCCGTTCGTGACCTGCAGGCGTCCAGGACGTTCTTTGCTGCGCTGGACTACAGCTTCAACCCGCAGTTCAGCGATGACAACGCGGCCTGCATGGTGATCAGCGACAGCATCTTCGTGATGCTGCTGGTGGAGCCGTTCTTCCAGACCTTCACCAACAAACCGCTGACTGATGCGCGCAAGCAGACCGAGGTGATCACCTGCTTGTCGGCCGTGAGTCGGCAGGCGGTGGATGAGCTTGTGGACAAGGCCCTGGCCGCCGGTGGCAGCGAGCCGATGCCGGCGCGCGACTACGGTTTCATGTATCAGCGCGGCTTCCAGGACCTCGATGGCCACCTGTGGGAAGTCGCCCATATGGATGGCGAGCCGGGCCAATAACCAGGAGACGATCATGGCTTACGTGGACGGATATGTGTTGCCGGTACCCAGCGCCAAACTCGATGACTACAAGCGCATCGCACGCAAGGCCGGCAAGGTGTGGAAAGAACACGGTGCATTGGCGTACGTCGAGGCGGTAGCAGAGGACGTGAAGCCAGGCAAACGCACCTCGTTTCCGCAGGCGGTGAAGCTGAAGGAGGACGAGGTGGTGGTGTTCGCCTATGTGCTGTTCCGCTCGCGCGCCCACCGCGACAAGGTCAATGCCAAGGCTATGGCCGATCCACGCCTGGCCGGGATGGGACCGAAGGACATGCCCTTCGATGGCAAGCGCATGTTCTGGGGCGGGTTCAAGCCGTTCGTGCAGTTGTGATGCTCCGCTCCCTCCCTTGCGCCGTAGGCGGAGGGGAGGGCTGGGGAGGGGGTGGTTTTTGTTTAGGGCCCCGGTGATGGAAGTTTCCTTGATCGTATGCATCATCAGCTTCGCGGCAGACGCTGCTTCTACAAAGCTGCACTCCGCACTTGCGGCAGTCGCACCGCAATGCTCTGATCGCGCCCTATGAGCGATCCACAACTGCAACGACTGCTCGACACGCTTTGGCGCATGGAATCGCCGCGCTTGGTAGCGCGCTTGGCACGCATGCTCGGCGATCTCGACAGCGCCGAGGAACTTGCCCAGGACGCCCTGGTTGCGGCATTGGAGCATTGGCCAAAACAAGGAATCCCCGACAATCCCGCCGCCTGGCTGATGGCCACCGCACAGCGACGCGCCATCGACCGGCTGCGGCAACGGCGTCTGCATGCGCAGCGGCAGGCGCAGGTCATTGATGAATTACAGGACTACGCCATGGGTGCGGACCAGTCCGATCATCTGGATGACATCGGTGACGACCTGTTGCGGCTGGTTTTCGTCGCCTGCCATCCGGAGCTCCCTGCCGATGCGCGGGTCGCACTGACCCTGCGCCTGCTGTGCGGCTTGAGCACCACCGAGATCGCACGTGCCTATCTGGTTCCAGAGCCCACCATCGCCCAGCGCATCGTCCGCGCCAAGCGTCTGCTGGCCGAACGCAAGGTGCCGTTCGAAGTGCCGCGCCTGCAGGAGCTGTCCGCACGCTTGCAGTCGGTGCTGGACGTGGTCTATCTGGTGTTCAACGAGGGCTACGCGGCCAGCAGCGGCGAGGACTGGATGCGGCCGGCGCTATGCGAAGAGGCGCTGCGGCTGTGCAGGGTGCTGACCGGATTGATGCCCAATACGGTACCGGTGCTTGGCCTGCTGGCTTTGATGGAGCTGCAGGCCTCGCGGCTGCGTGCGCGGACCGCTGTCGATGGTTCGGCTGTGTTGCTGCTGGAGCAGGACCGAAGCCGCTGGGACTGGTTGCAGATCGGGCGCGGCCAGGCTGCATTGGATCAGGCGTTGAAAATGGGTGGTGCCGATGACGCCTACGTACTGCAGGCCAGCATCGCTGCCTGCCATGCGCGCGCCAGACTGGCCGAGCAGACCGATTGGCAGGCCATCGCCGTGCTGTATGCGCGCCTGGCCGAAGTGATGCCCTCACCTGTGGTTGAGCTCAATCGGGTGGTGGCGGTGGCGCAGGCCCACGGCGCGTTGCCGGCCTGGAGCTTGTTGCAAGCGTTGATCGATGACCCGCAGCTGCAAGGCTACGCGCCGTTGCAGGCTGTGCGCGGTGACCTGCTGGCGCGGCTGGGGCGTGCCGATGAGGCACGCCAGGCGTTCGAACAGGCCGCGGCGCTGAGCAGCAATGCGCGCGAACGCGAGGCGCTGCTGGGCCGCGCGGCAACCCTGCAATAAGACACTGCGCAATGGCGTGCTGGGCTGGCTACACTCCGGGGGTTGCCTTACCACTGGAGTACAGCGTGAAACGAGTCGTAATCAGCCTGTTGGCGATGTCGGTATCCACGGCCTTGATGGCTGCCCCACCCAAGTTCGATGGTGCCCGAATCTCGGCCGACGTCCGCGAGCTCGCCTCCGACGCCTATGAGGGGCGCTCCCCGGCCACTGCCGGCGAGGAGAAGACCATCGCCTTCCTGAGCAAGCAGTTCGCCGCTGCCGGCATGCAGCCGGGCGGTGACCTGCAGGACGGCAAGCGCCTGTGGACCCAGGCGGTGCCGCTGCTGAAGGGCGACATCGTTGGCAAGCCGGTGCTGTCTTTGAGCAGTCAGGGCAAGCCGCAGACGCTGACCCAGGGTCAGGAAATCGCCGTTCGCGCGGCCATGAACGGCGCCAACGCGGTGGATATCAGCAATGCGCCGTTGGTGTTCCTCGGCTATGGCGTCAAGGCGCCGGAGCGCAACTGGGACGACTTCAAGGGCTTGGACCTGAAGGGCAAGATCGCCGTGGTGCTGATCAACGACCCGGATTTCGAGACCGGCGCCGGTGATTTCGACGGCAAGGGCATGACCTATTACGGCCGCTGGACCTACAAGTACGAAGAAGGTGCGCGCCAGGGCGCAGCCGGCGTACTGATCGTCCACGAAACCGCACCGGCGTCCTATGGCTGGGCGACGGTGGCCGGCTCCAATACCAACACCATGTTCGACGTGGTCCGGCAGAACCCGGCCGAGGCGCACCCTGCGCTGGAAGGCTGGATCCAGCGCGACCTGGCGGTGGAGCTGTTCAAGCGTGCCGGACTGGATTTCGAAGCACTGAAGAAGCGGGCGCAGTCGCGTGACTTCCAGCCGGTGGAGCTGAAGGGTGAAACCTTCTCGGCCAGCTACCAGGTCAAGAACGAAGTCATCACCTCGCACAACGTGGTTGCGCGCCTGGAAGGCAGCACCTACCCGGATGAAACCGTCATCTATTCCGGGCACTGGGATCACATTGGCGTTGGTGAAGCGGACGCACGTGGCGACCGCATCTTCAACGGCGCGATGGACAATGCTTCCGGCACCGCGGCGCTGGTCGAGCTGGCGCGTGGTTTCGCCACCCAGCCCAGGCCGCAGCGCTCGGTGCTGTTCCTGGCGGTCACTGCCGAAGAAAAGGGCCTGCTGGGCTCGGAGTATTACGCCAGCAACCCGTTGTACCCGCTGGCCAAGACGGTTGCGGTGATCAACATGGACGGCATGTCGCCGTACAGCCCGTCGCGTGACTTCGGTATCTATGGCACGGCCAAGGTCGAGCTGCTGGACCAGCTCAAGGACGTGGCCAAGGGCTGGGACATCCGTTACACCCCGGACACCAAGCCGGAAGCCGGCCTGTTCTTCCGCTCCGATCACTTCCCGTTCGCCAAGCGCGGCGTGCCGGCCTTGTCGTATGGCGCGGGTCAGGACTGGATCGACGGCGGCGTCGCCGCTGGCAAGAAGGCTTCCGACGAGTACACCGCCAAGCGCTACCACCAGCAGGGCGACGAATGGCAGGCCGACTGGACCTTCGCCGGTGCCGCGCGTGACCTGGAAGTGCTCTATACCCTGGGCGAGAAGCTGGCCAACTCGCGTGACTGGCCGAACTGGAGCCCGGAAGAGAGTTTCCGCGCGACACGTGATGCGAGTGCGGCTGAGCGTAAGTAAAGCTTGATGCTCCAGGCTCTTGAAGCTCTTGAAGCCCCTCTCCCGTTCACGGGAGAGGGGTTGGGGTGAGGGCAGCTTTTGCAGTAGAGCGCAGCCATGCTGCGTTTAGGGCGTTACCAGTAAGGCCTCTGCCGAGCATGGCTCGGCACTACAGGCTTCGAAGCCCCTCTCCCGTTCACGGGGTGAGAGGGGCAGGGTGCGAACCACAGGTTCGCTGCCCGTCGAACGCCCTTGCGCCAGCGCAAGGGCCGGGGCGCGGAGCGGGGGTTGGGGTGAGGGCAGCTTTTGCTTTGGAGCGCAGCGATCCTGCGCTTGAGGCTCTACCGGTGAAGCCCCAGCCGAGCATGGCTCGGCACTACAAGCCCCTCTCCCTCCGGGAGAGGGGTTGGGGTGAGGGCAGGGGCCCCCTAAATACATACAGCCCCCAAGAATCCGGTCACAGCACCATCAAGGAAGACCCATGACAAACACCAGCGCCTGCGGCGCGATCCTGTGCCTGGTTGGCATCACCTCCTCGTTGTGGGCCTCTGCCGCGCCTTTGCCGGCAAACTGGCAGATGTTGCCGACCGCGCAGCAGGAGCCAGAGAAAGGCCTGCCTTCGGCCCTGCAGGCGCCGCTGCTGGCAAAGAACCAGCGCCCGCTGCAGCAGGTCGAGCTGCTGGTGGCTTTGCCGTTCGATCAAGTGCTGCCGGTGGTACAAGCCAGCTTGGCACCGGTGGGCAAGTTCAACGCACCGGTGCAACGTACCCGCGTGGCCTATATGGATCACGGCTGGGGCAATGTGCTGATCGCGCGCCGTCCTGAACTGAAGGCCGAGTTCATCCGTCGCTACCGCATGCCGGCATTGCGTACGGCGGTGGAGCAGGGCGCATTGCTTGCTGAAGAACTGCCGCTACGCGAGCAGCGCCTGCAGCGTGACCCCACGGTCGATGCGATGAGCGACAAGCTGGCCGAACTGCAGGGCAGCTTCGCCAGCTGGCAGGCCAGTACCGAGCAGAAACATGGCGTACTCGGCCGTGCCAAAAGCACGGTTGAAGTGCGGGTGATGCAGGTCGACGAAGCGCTGGGCAAACCGGCAACGGCAATCAGCTTGAGCCGAACCGACGACTGGCCCAACCCGAACGGTGGCATCGTCGACCAGCTGCGCGAGTTCAATGTGATGGGCGGTGGGCCCTCGCCACGCCTGAGCCGACGCCGCGTGCCGGAGGCGGTGTTCACGCCGGTTTATGACGCGGTGCGCGCGCTGCCAGGTGCAGCCCTGCAGATCGGAGTCAGTGCCAGTGATTGGCAGCTGCCGGCGCAGGCAGACAGTCGTATCGTCGAACCGAGCTTGACGGTGCCGGGCGGCAACAAGGATGCGCCCGCAGCGCAACGCCTGCTGCCCTTCGGCAGTGGTGACTACTACGACATGCGGCCGCTGGCCGATGGCAGCGTACTCCTGCTCAGCAGCTATCCCGACGCCTTGTGGCGCTGGGCGCCGGGCATGGGCGACAAGCCGCAACGTCTGTGGCAAGCCAGTGCGGATGCCGGTCGCGCAGGCCTGAGCGTGGACCCGCAGGGCCGCACTGCCTGGCTGGCGGTACAGCAGCAGATCGTGGAGTACAGCCTGGACCAGCAACGTGCGCTGGCCCATCCGCTGCGCTGGGCAGCAGGTGTGCGTCAGCCGATCAGCGGCGGCTGGAAGTGGACGCATGACACGCAAGGCAGGCCGGTGCCCTACGACCACGCACTGGACGGCGGTGGTGTGATCCGTGATGTGCTGCGCGTGCTTGAGCCGCAGGCGACGCCGGCGGCCCAAGGCGAGCCATGGGTCTATGCGCTGCGCTTCGACGCGACACGACAGGGCGTGGTGGGCGGCTATCCGGGCAACTCGCTGGTCAAGCCGGTGCGCTGGGACGGGCCGGGGCAGGGCCTCTGGATCGAGGACCCGGCGGGCTTGACCGAACTCGATGGCGCGACCGGTAGCGTAAGTCGCGTGCTGGCCGTGCCGCGTCGCTTTGGCAAGGTCGATGGCAATGACGACACCGGTATGGCGCAGTGGGTGCCAGCGCCGCTGGGCTCGGCCAAAGGCGGTTGGGTTGCCGTCGGCTTCGTGCTGATGGAAGGCAACCGCCGCGATCCCGGTATGCATGTGGTGGATCTGGCCAGCGGCAAGCTCCGGTATTCGTTGGCGTTGCCGGGGCTGAACTCGTTGAATGCGGCAACGGCTTCGGCTGACGGGCGCCTGCTGGCCTTGGGCGGCAACGATGGCGGCACCCCGGTGCTGGCGGTGTGGGACCTTGAGTCGGGGCAGTCGCTGTCATTGAATCCCAGCCGCTCTGCTTGCTGGGACCTGCGCCAGCTGCATTGGGCGCCGCAGGGTGACGCGCTGATCGGGCTGTGTGGCGATGGTGTGGCGCGGTGGGTGTTGCCCAGCGAGTGGCGGTCGAGGTAGTGCCGAGCCATGCTCGGCAGGGGCTTTCCCGGTAAAGCCTCTTGCCGAGCGCGGCTCGGCACTGCATGGATCTATCGGTAGAGCCCCTTGCCGAGCATGGCTCGGCACTACATGGGTCTATCGGTAGAGCCCCCTTGCCGAGCATGGCTCGGCACTACAGTGGCCGCCGTTTTCCATCCCGCCCAATCCGGCTTTGATCGCCGTTTTCCCGGTTTCGTCGCAGGCCGCTTGCAGCTTGGCGGGCGGCGCCTATGCTCAGCCCCAATCCCTACGGTGACTGCCCCATGTTCGCCAGCCTCTTTCTCGGTTTCCGCATCCTCGCCGCCTGGGCGTTGACGATCCTCGTCGCCGCGTTCCTGTGGAGTGGCCTGTTCAGCGGCATGGACCAGTCGCCGGGTTGGATCTTCGGCCTGGCCGCGATGGCGCTGATGATATTCGCGCTGACCGCCGTGGTCGGTCATATCCGCCGCGTCACCCTGATCGCCGACCGGCTGGATTCGCAGAGTCTTGCCAATCGCCATCGCCGCCAGGTCGAGCTGCCACTGGATGCCCCTACCGCCTTCGCGCTGCTTGAGCAGGTGATCGGGCAGATGCCGCGCATCGAACAACTGGAGCGCTCGGTCGGCACCTTGCAGCTGCGCGCCACACAGCGCCGCGCCGATCCCTATGGTGAGCGTCCGCCGTCACGCTGGAACCCGATGGCGCGGCTGGCGATCAAGCACAACCAGATCACCGCCCGTGTGATTCCCGGCGCGGATACCAGTAGCGTCACCCTGTTCTTCGAGCCAGATGCCGGTGCTTGGGTGGACCTGTTGCTGCTCGATGAAGGCAGCAACTACGAGAATGCCGAGGCCGTCACCCATGCGCTCAGCGGCAAGGTCGCCCAGCAGCGCCGCGAAGAGCGCGAGCACGCGGCCCGCACCGAAGCCGAGAAGGAGCTCAGCGTGGCCCGGCTCAATCTGCTGCATGCGCAGGTGGAACCTCACTTCCTCTACAACACGCTGGCCAATGCACAGGTACTGACCCGCAGCGACCCGGCCCGCGCCGAGCAGATGCTTGGACACCTGATCCAATAC
This sequence comes from Stenotrophomonas sp. 610A2, assembly GCF_030549615.1. Taxonomy (NCBI): domain Bacteria; kingdom Pseudomonadati; phylum Pseudomonadota; class Gammaproteobacteria; order Lysobacterales; family Lysobacteraceae; genus Stenotrophomonas; species Stenotrophomonas pigmentata. Next base: position 4,089,203 of record NZ_CP130832.1, on the reverse strand, counting down.
CTGCGCAGTTCGCTGCCGGGCATCGACCAGTCGGTTTCCACGCTTGGCCAGGAGCTTGAGCGCGTGCGGGCCTATCTGGAGATCCTGCAGATCCGCATGGGCTCGCGACTCAGCTTGCAGATCGACGTGCCCGAACACCTGCACGGCGTCTGCCTGCCCTCGATGTCGCTGCAGACCCTGGTCGAGAACGCGATCAAGCATGGCCTGGAGCCCAAGAGCGGCGGTGGCACGGTGTGGATACTGGCGCGCGAACTGGATGGTCAGCTGACGATCACCGTCGCCGACGACGGCCAGGGCATCAGTACCGACAACAGTGGCACCGGCATCGGCCTGAAGAACCTGCGCGAGCGCCTGCGCCTGAGCTGTGGCGAACAGGCCACGCTTGCGCTGGTGTCCAACTTCCCCAGTGGCATGGCCGCCACCATCAGCCTGCCAAAACGCATTGCATCACCGCCGCCGGTAGTCGCCGCTGTACCGACAGCTGCACCGTTAAACAATGCGCCGTCGCAGACAACAGTGAATATCCCGGAGTTGCCCCGTGCATCTTGAAGCACTCATCGCCGAAGACGAACCGCTGCTGCGTGAGGCGCTGGTCGCCCAGCTGCAGCGCTTGTGGCCGGAGCTCGATATCGTCGCCGAATGCGAAGATGGTGCCGCCGCGCTGGAAGCACTGGAAACGCACAAGCCCGACCTGGCCTTCCTCGACATCCGCATGCCTGGCATCACCGGCCTGGATGTTGCCCGCGCGCTGCAGCAGCTGAGCCCATTGACCGAAGTGGTGTTCGTCACCGCCTACGATCAGTACGCGATCAGTGCGTTCGAGCAGGGTGCGATGGATTACCTGCTCAAGCCGGTCAGCGATGAGCGCCTGTTGGCCACCCGTCAGCGCGTACTGGCCAGGCGCCAGAGCGGCAATGCCGATCCGGGTGTACTGGAGCGCCTGCTGCAGCAGTTGGCGCGGCAACCCGCCGCGCCGTTGGCGGCACCACCGCTGGCCTGGATCACCGCCAGCAATGGCCGCGAAACCCGCCTGGTGATGTTGGACGAAGTGCTGTATTTCCGCGCCGACAGCAAATACACCGTAGTGGTCACCGCCGAGGAAGAACTGCTGCTGCGCAGCTCGCTGCGCGAACTGAGCGCCGCCCTGGATGCCAACAGCTTCCGCCAGATCCACCGCGCCACCATCGTCAACATGAAGGCGGTAGCGGCGGTGAGCCGCGATGACAGCGGCCGCGGCGTACTGCGGCTGAAACAGCGCAGTGAAACGCTGGTGGTCAGCCAACCCTTCATGAGTCTGTTCCGCGGCATGTGATGCCGCCAAGCTTGCCGGAGTATTGCCATGCATTACCTGACAGTTCTGATCGGCAGCCTGCTGTCGATGCTGGGCATCCATGAAACACCGGGGCAGACCTCGGTGACCCGCATCAGTGGCGAGCAGAGCCTGCTCAGCCGCACCACCGTGGTCAATGGTGTCAGTCGCTTCCAGTGCCTGCAGAGTGATAGTGGGCGCTGCAATTACCAGCTGTACCGCGAGCACTGCAGTGGCGCTACCGATGCGCAGCTTTGTCGCCGCGAGGCTCTGGGTGACTTTGTCGTCGTGGTTGGCTCCACCCGCCAGATGCACGGTCTGCCGGCTGGGTATTCGCAGCAGGTGACGTTGCGGAAATAGGCCCATCGCGGGATAGCGCGGTTCAAGTGGCCCGCATAAGTGCAGCGCACCTGGGACACGGGGGAAGAGGAAGCTTTACCGCGCAAAAAAAATCGCCGCGACCAAGCGCGGCGATCTCCCCCAAGCTCAGGCAGGTTCAGAACGCAGGCTGCAATCGCAGTCCATCATCACCAATGTGGTTGAGCTTGCCGACCAGTTCCGAATGCTGCCGCATGCGCCCGAGTTCACGCATGATGCGCACGTCTTCATGGCGCAGTTCGCGGGTGCTGGTGACGGCTTGCTTGTAATCCAGCACTTCCGGGTAGTGCTCGGCCATGTCCAGCGCTTCGGCCACTTCGTCCACGCTGTCGGCATCGGAGCTGATGCGGGCGCGGCTGTTGAAGGCCTTCATCCAGCGCTCGAAACCGGCGGTGTGGTCGAACATGTTGGCCATGAACCAGATCACGAACAGGATCGATACCCAGGAGCCGAGCACGATCACGATGCGGGTGAAGGTGATATGGAAATCATCGCGCCACAGGTAATTGGTGATCAGCCCCAGGATCAGCAGTGACGATGCCTGCCACAGCACGATCGAGGCCATCAGCCACTGGCACTTGGCCTTGGCCAGCACCGACACTTCCTCACGTATCTGCTGATCGCTCAGGTTTTTCCAATGATCGACCTGTTTCTCGAACGGGCTGTTGTACAGCTCGTTGTCTTGCAGCAGCAATCCCAAACCTTTGAACAGTGCGATCATGTTGAGCTCCTTGCAGATACTTGCTGGAACGAGCGACGGATGCAGGTTGGTGCGGTCAGGCAGGCTCAGTTCTAGCACTTTCGTCGTACTTGGCAATGGGGGCGGTGCGAAGAATCGAGCGGCACTGTTGGCCGCAACGCCGCGACAGCGTGGATTTTTTGCGCTGCGTCATCGTTCAAGCCGAAGGACGTTTCAGCTTTCGTGCAATTTCTTGCTGCATTTGCACATGGAGTGGCCGCAGCACCCCGCCGGCCTTGACGGCGGCTGTACGGCTGCCGGATCAGCGGTTCCGGCAAGCCAGCTGCGCAGCTGGACCGGTACGATAGGCGCCATGTCATCCCTGTTCAGCCCTGTCTCCGCCGCCGCCACCGCCCACATCCGTCGCTGGGTGCTGGACGCCTTTCCACGTAACCAGAACGGCGTGGAGTACGACGCGCCGCTGGGCGATCCGGGCTGGTTCGGGCCGGGCAGCGTCACCTGGCGCATTCATTCCGAGTTTCCCGGCATGTTGGCCGGCGGGCTGTGTGCGTTGATGTTGCAGTTGCTGCATCCACGCGCGCTGGCCGGCGTGTACGACCACTCCAACTTCCGCGAGGACCTGGTCGGGCGGTTGCGTCGCACCACCAGTTTTGTGGCAGGTACCAGCTATGCGCCAGCGGCCGAGGTCGAAAAGCTGATCGCCAAGGTGCGGCGTATCCATGCACAGGTAGTGGGCACGCTGCCGGATGGCCGTGGCTATGCCGCCGATGATCCGCAGCTGCTGACCTGGGTGCATGTCACCGAGGCCTATGGCTTCCTCGAAGGCTGCCGCCGTTACTGCCGTGAGGTGCCTGCTGCCATTGCTGATCGCTATTACGACGAGTACCGGCGCGTTGCCGAGGCCTTGGGCGCGCGCGATGTGCCGGCCAGCGAGGCACAGGTGCGCGAGTACTTCCAGGCGCAGCAGCCGCAGCTGAGCATGGATGAGCGCTCGCGTGAGGTGCTTGATGTGCTGAGTGAAGTGCGCTTGCCGGTACCGTTGCCGGGCGTGTCGCGCGATGTGTTTCTTGCTGCCGGTGCGGCTTTGTTGCCGGAATGGGCGGTGCAGTTGCTTGGCCGCAGTCGTGGCCAGCAGCTGCAGTCGGTGGTTGCGGCGCGCGTACTGCGCAGCGTGGCACCGTTGTTCCGGATTGCCTTGAATGACGGCATTTCGACGCGTGCCTGCAAGCGGGTAGGGCAGGAGCCTGCGGTGCTTTTGCGGTGGCCGGAGCCCGCTTGAAAATGCCCCCTCCCGAACCCTCCCCTTCGCAGCGCGAAAGGGAGGGCGCGTAGTGCCGAGCCATGCTCGGCAGGGGTGTTACCTGCGAAGGGCGCCCCTCACCCCAACCCCTCTCCCGTAAACGGGAGAGGGGCTAGAACTGTAGTGCCGAGCCATGCTCGGCAGGGGCTTTATCGGGAACGCCCCTTGCCGAGCATGGCTCGGCACTGCCGCCAGCAGCTACCCCTCCCCAACCCTCCCCTTCGCTGCGCGAAAGGGAGGGGGGGCAATTACCAGACCTTGACCCGCTTCTCAGGTGCCAGATACAGCTTCTGGCCTTCCTTCACCTCGAACGCCGGGTACCACGCATCCACGTTGCGCACGGTCAATGCACGGAACTGGCCCGGTGCATGCACATTGGTCAGCAGTGAATTGCGCAGCGCCTGCTCACGTGCCTTGCTGCGCCAGGCCTGGGCAAAGCCAAGGAAGAAGCGCTGGTCCGGCGTGAAGCCTTCCAGCGTCTGCTCCTGCTTGCCCTGTAGCGACAACCGATACGCGTCGTAAGCAGTACCAAGACCAGCGACGTCGGCGATGTTCTCGCCCAGCGTCAGGCGGCCATTGACGTGCACGCCGGGGAACGGCTCGTAGCTGTCGAACTGCATCGCCAGCGCGTCGCCGGCGGCATTGAATTTCTTCAGATCCTCCGCCGTCCACCAGTTGTGCAGCTTGCCGGTTTCATCGAACAGCGCGCCTGCATTATCGAAGCCGTGGCTGATCTCATGGCCGATCACCGCACCGATGGCGCCGTAGTTGATCGCATCATCAGCGGCACCATCGAAGAACGGCGGTTGCAGGATTGCCGCCGGGAACACCAGGCGGTTTTCCAGCGGCACGTTCATCGCGTTGATGGTCTGCGGCAGCATCGCCCATTCGCTGTGGTCGACCGGCTGGCCGAGCTTGGCGATGTTGCGCTGGTATTCGAACAACGAGGCGCGTTCGGCATTGCCCAGCGCATCGTCACGCTTCACTTCCAACGCGCTGTAGTCACGCCACTTGCTCGGGTAACCCATGTCCACCTTGAGCCCGGCGACCTTGGCCTTGGCGTGCGCCTTGGTTTCCGGCGACATCCATTCCAGCGCGTCGATGCGCTTGGCGAAGGCGGCGATGATGTTCTTGGCCATCTCGTCGGCACGCGCCTTGGTATTGGCGTCGAAGTGGCGCTCGACGTAGATCTTGCCGACCGCCTCGCCGATCGCGCCATTGGTGTCGGCGACCGCGCGCTTCCAGCGATCGCTCTGCTGCGGCGTGCCGCTCATGGTGGTGCCGTGGAAGGCGAAGCTGGCATCGGCGAAAGCCTTCGGCAGGTAGGCAGCGGCCTCATCCAGCGCGTGGAACGCCATGTAGTCCTTCCATACATCCAGCGGCTCGCTGGCGACCAGCTTGGACAGGCCGGCTACTGCCTTGGGCTGCCAGACGATGAAATCCTGCTGCGCGCTGAGCTTGGCACCGTCCAGGAAGGCATTCCAATCCATGCCCGGTGCCTTGCCGGCCAGATCGGTCTGCTTCCAGGCGTTGGCGCCCTTCTGCACGTCGTTGGTTTCTTCCTGGGTAGCGTGGGCACGGGCGATCTTGGTTTCCAGCGCGACGATGCGCGCCGCCTTGGCAGCCGCGTCCTTGTCGCCGGACAGCTCAAGCAGCTTGGCCACATAGGCCTGGTAGGCGCCACGCAGCTCGGCCATGCGGCCGTCCTGCAGGTAGAAATCGCGGTCCGGCATGCCAAGGCCACCCTGCACCAAGTAGGGCGCGTTGCGGTCCGGCTGCAGCAGATCCACCGACACCCAGACGCCGAACAGGTGCGGGGTATAGAAGTTGGTGGCATTGAGCAGGTCGACGTCGGCGCGCATGCTGGCGCCCAGCGCCTTTGCCAATGCTGGCTTGTCGGCGATGCCGGCAATAGCCTGCAGGGCAGGCTGTACCGGGGCGATGCCGCGCGCTTCGATGCCTGCTTCGTCCATGAACGCGGCGTAATAGTCACCGATCTTGCGGACTTCACCAGCGTCGGCCTTGCCGGCTTCCTCCATGATCGCGCGGGTATCGGCCAGTGTTTTCTCGGCGATCACATTGAAGCTGCCATAGTTGGAACGGTCAGCGGGAATCTCGGTGCGCTGCACCCACTGGCCATTGGCAAAGTCAAAGAAGTTGTCACCGGCGGCGATGCTGCGGTCCATGCCGTCGGCATCAAAGCCAAAGCTGCCCAACTGTGGTTTGGCTGCAGTGGCGGCAGGTTTGGAAGTTGCGCTGGTATCAGCGGCAGGCGCGCTTGCATCTTTGGCGCAGCCGCTGAGCGTGAGCGCGGCGCCGATTGCCAGTACCAGGAGAGAACGTTGCAAAGCCATGACGGTATCCAGAGGATGGGTATGACAAGTCTAGACCTCCAACCGCGTTCACAAAGATATCGATTCTGGCACTTGACGGATGTGCACAAGTGCGGGGAATGCGAGAAAATTGGTCACGCACTCTTCACGCCGACGGTGGTTCTGCTGCATGCTTGAGCGAACGCGCTGCAGATGATGTCTGGGGAGACATCGGCAGCGTTGAGTATGTGGTGTTCGCATGCAGCCGCTGCAGGTCCCCACCTGCCGGTTCCTAGTTGTAGTGATGCCAGGACCAACATACGCAATGCCAGTTGACCATCTACCGATACGTTGGGCCCAGCGGTGACTCGGACGCCTGCGCATCCATTGCGGGTCATGATCATCGCCGGCATCGCGGTGGCGTTGCTGTTGGCGGGTGGCTTGATCAGCATGCTGTGGAACGACCGCAACAGTCGGCTCGAGGCCGCGCAGCGGCAGTCGACGGCCTTGGCCAGTGGCAGCAACCGCCTGCTGCGCGCGCAGCTGGTGACCTGGGAACGCGCCTTGCGCGGTACTGCAAGCGATACCCGGGAGTTCTATCGACAGGTGCCTGATCAGGCACCTGCCTTGTTTGAGGCCAGCCTGCGCGGCGTGCTGGAGCGCAACCAGGACCTGGCGTCCATCACCTTGGTGGATGATCACGGCGCGCCGCTGTCGGCCGGCGAGGGCGACCCGACCTTGCAGAACTGGGTGCTTCCGGAAAACCGCCTGCTCAATGGTGGCCTCTATCTCGGTGCCCTGGAGCAGATGCCGGACAAGCATTGGGTACTGCGCTCGGCCTTGCAGGTGCAGCCGGGCCAGTGGTTGCTGACGCGGGTGCGGCTGGGCGCGTTCCAGGAGGTGGTCAGTGGCCTGGACCTCGGTCGCGACGGTACCGCCTCGATTGGTAACCGCTATGGCCAGCTGCTGGCCCACAGCCGCGACCCGGGCCGCTTGGTTGGCAATGCCCTACCGCGGCCGATGCGGGTACTGCCGCCATCGCCAACGGTGCTGGAGCAGGGGGTGGTGACCAGTCCGTACGACGGTGAGCGTCGTATCGCCGCGGTCAGCGTGCCGATGGACTACCCGCTCAGCCTGTACGCGGCGCTGTCCTACCGCGAGGTGATGGCAGGCTGGTACTTGCTGCTATATGCGTCGATCGGCATCTATCTGCTGTATCTGATTGGCTTCGGCTACCTGCTGTACCGGGTTGACCGCAGCACTCGCCACCAGCGCCAGCTCAGCGAAGAGCTGCAGGCGGGCAATGCCGAGCTTGCGCTTGCGCATGAAGTAGGCAAGGTCGGTACCTGGTCGATCCACGGTGAAAGGCCGATCGTGTATTGGTCGGCGCTGACCCAGCAGATGTTGAACCTGCCCGGGCGCAGCACCTCGCTGGATGGTTTCCTGGAACGGGTACACGAGGAAGACCGCGACTGGCTCAAGGACATGTTGACGCGGGCGCTGGCAGGCAAGGGCGCCTTGAACGCGATGTTCCGCGTGCGCGGCGGCGATGGCTCGCTGCGCTGGCTGTCCGCACGCGGTGAGCTTGTCGACGATGTCGGCGAGCGCAAGCGCCTGGCTGGCGCGGTGGTGGATATCAGCGAGCGGGTCACTACCGAGGCGCGCGCGCAGGAAGCACAGCGCCAGTTCCGGCTGGTGTTTGACCGTAATCCGGCACCGTTCTGGATCTTCGATCTGGTCACGCTGCGCTTCCTTGAAGTGAACCAGGCAGCGATCGACCAGTACGGCTACAGCCGCGAGGAATTCCTGTCGATGTCGATCCTGGACATCCGTCCGGCGGCGGAATGGGATGAGATCCGCCAGAGCGCCGGGCGTGCCCTGAGCGGTGAACTGCTGGGCCTGCAGGTCAGCACCCACCTGCGCAAGGACGGCAGTGCCTTCCATGTGCAGGGGCACTTTGCCAAGCTGGAATTTGCCAGCCGCAATGCCTGCCTGGTACTGGCCGAGGACGTCAGCCAGCGCCTGCGCTATGAGAACGAGCTGGCCTACCGCGCCAGCCACCATGCCGGCACCGGCCTGCTCACCGTGCGTGCCTTGTCCGAACGTCTGGATGCAGGCAGCCGCGGCTACACCATCGCCCACGTGCAGTTGCGCGGCCTGCAGATGATCACCGATACCCTCGGCCGTGATGCCGGCGAGGAAGCGCTGCGCGCGGTGTCGGTGCGGTTGGGCGGGCTCGCCGCGCGCTACGGTCTGCTGGCGCACCAGCCGGCCGAGGACTTCGTGCTGGCCATCGAGGGCGAGCGTGATCCGCAGCTGGCGCTGGATGCGCTGATGGCCGCGGTGGCCGAGCCGATCCGTGGCCGTGACACCTACCACCAGCTGGAAGCGCGCATCGGCGTGGCCAGTTGCCCGCTGGATGGCGAACTGGCCGAACAGGTACTCGGCCGTGCCGCACAGGCGGCGCATGCCGCGCGCGAGACCGGCACTGCCTTGCAGCACTTCAATACCGGCATGGCGGCGCATTACACCGAGCGCCTGCAGTTGGCCGGGCGCATCCATATCGCAATTGATCGTGGCGAATTCCTGCTGCACTTCCAGCCCATCCTGGATGCCTCCGAGGGCAGCCCGGTGGCGTTGGAGGCCCTGCTGCGCTGGCCGCAGGCCGATGGCAGCTTCATCCCGCCGGCCGATTTCATCCAGCTGTGCGAAGACACCGGCCTGATCATCGCGCTCGGCCGCTGGGTCATACACGCTGCCGCACGCGCGCAGCAGCAGTTGTCCGCGGCCGGCTGGCAGCACCTGCCGATCGCGGTGAACGTGTCGGCGGTGCAGTTGTTCAACAGTGATCTGGTCGGCGAGTTCAGCCGTGCCATGCAGGACCATGGCCTGGCCCGCGGTGCATTGCAGATGGAGCTCACGGAGAGCGTGCTGATGCGCAATCCAACCCAGGCACTGCAAACGCTGGGGCACCTGCATGCCAATGGTGTGGGTGTGGCGCTGGATGACTTCGGTACCGGCTTCTCAAGCATGTCCTACCTGCAGCATCTGCCGCTGGATTCGCTGAAGATCGACCGTGGCTTCGTCAGTGACGTTGAAAGCAATCCGCGCAACGCTGCCATCTGCCGCGCGCTGCTGTCACTTGGCCACAGTATGGGCCTGTCGGTGATCGCCGAAGGTGTGGAGACCGATGGTCAGCGGCGCTGGTTGGCTGCGCATGGCTGCGACCAGGTGCAGGGTTTCCTGCTGGGCCGGCCGATGCCGCTGGAACAGGTGCTGACAATGCTGGAAGACAGCCGCTCACGCTGAGCGGGCGGCGTCTTCGTCCAGGCATTCGACCAGATAGTCGATGAAGCTGCGCACTTTGGGCGCCAGATGGCTGCGGCTGGTATAGACCGCATAGATGCCGATCGGCGGTACTTCCCACTGCGGCAGCACCGGTACCAGGCGGCCATCGGCAAGCGCCTGGCCGATGATGAAATCGGGCTGGGCAATGATGCCCATGCCGGCAATCGCAGCCTCGCGCAGCACCTCGCCATTGTTGGCGCGCAGGTGCGGTTGCACGGGGATGCTGACCTCACCCTCGGGCCCAAGCAGCTGCAGTGCCTCGCCGGCGGCGGAGTAGGTGTAGGCCAGGCATTCGTGCGTGGCCAGATCCTGTGGAGTAGCTGGCGTGCCGCGTCGGGCCAGGTAGGAGGGCGCCGCACACAGGCGGATGTGGACCTGGCCCAGGTGCCGGGCAATCAGGTTGGGCGCAGGCTGGCGGATGATGCGGATGGCCAGGTCATAGCCTTCCTCGACCATGTCGACCAAGCGGTCCGACAGCTGCAGGTCCAGCTCCACCTGCGGATAGCGCGCGCTGTAAGCCGGCAGCAGCGCACCCAGCCGGGCGATGCCGTAGCTGACCGGCGCGTTGATTCGCAGCCGTCCGGACGGCTGCAGCGCCTGCGCGCCGACCGAGGCTTCCAGTTCATCGAATTCGGCCAGCAGCTGGATACAGCGCTGGTAATAGGCGGCGCCGGTGCTGGTCGGGCTGACCCGGCGGGTGGTGCGGTTGAGCAGGCGGGTGGACAGGCGCTTCTCCAGCGCGGCGACCTGGCGGGTAACGGCGGCGGTGGAGATGTCCAGGGCGTCGGCGGCGGCACTGAAGCCATTGCGCTCGACCACCGTGACAAACACCCGCATGGCATCGATGGTGTCCATTGTTCCCGTTTCCGCAATAAAACGTTGCCGTCGAGATTATTTGTTGCCGGGGCTCCCGGCAATAACCTGTGCACTCTCCAAACCCCGTCAGGGAGTTCACGATGAGCAGCAGGCTGCCTTCCCTCTACATCTCGCATGGTTCACCGATGACCGCCCTGCAGCCGGGGCTGGTTGGCCCGCGCCTGGCCGAACTGGCTGCCGGGATGCAGCGGCCGCGGGCCATCGTCATGGCCTCGGCGCACTGGCTGGGGCGTACGCCACGGGTGTCGGCGGCGGCACAGCCGGAAACCATCCATGATTTCGGTGGTTTCCCGGACGAGTTGTATCAGCTGCAATACCCGGCACCGGGTGCCCCGGCGTTGGCCCAGGAGGTTGCCCAGCGGCTGGCCGAAGCCGGCCTGCAGCCGGGCATCGACCCGCAGCGCGGGCTCGATCATGGCGCCTGGGTGCCGCTGCGCTATCTCTATCCGCAGGCCGATATCCCGGTGTTGCAGGTGTCGATCCAGCCGTCGCTTGGGCCAGCGCACCAGTTTGCGATGGGCCGCGCCTTGGCGCCGCTGCGCGAGCAGGGCGTGCTGCTGGTCGGCTCGGGCAGCATCACCCACAACCTGCACGAATGGCGTAATTACCAGGACGGCAAGGAGGCGGCTTATGTGCGTCCCTTCATCCAGTGGGTGGAACAGAAGCTGGAGGCCAATGATGTGCCGGCCATGCTCGACTACCGCCGGCAGGCGCCATTCGCGGCGCAGGCGCACCCCACCGACGAGCATCTACTGCCGTTGTATTTCGCGATGGGCGCGGCCGGCAGCGACCAGCTCGGCGCGCAGCGGATTGATGCCGGTATCGACATGGGCTTCCTGGCCATGGACATCTACCGCTTTGATGGCGAGGCGTGATTGAAGGCTGCGGGTGACAGGTCGGCGTGCAGCGCAGGAACCCGCGCTGCACGCTGAGTGATTTCGCGCGGACGGAGTGCGCGTGGATGCTGCCGAAACAGTGGATGTGCTGGTTCCAGTGGCGCGCTTGCGGGCAGTGATCGAACACATCGACAACTGCATTGCCTGATTGCTGTGGTAATTTCCAAGGTATTCATCCGCCACTGCCAGTGTCGGCAGCCTGCTGCCGCGGTAGTGAATCCGTGGAACGGGCATGCACACGATTGAAGTAGTTCTGGCGATGCTGGTGGCGGTTGTCGCCAGTGGCTATCTGGTAAGAATCCTCCCCTTCTCATTGCCGTTGCCGCTGGTGCAGATCGGCCTGGGTGCGCTGATCGCTGGCGTGTTCAATCGCGGCCATGCGCTTGAGCCGGACATGTTCTTCCTGCTGTTCCTGCCACCGCTGCTGTTCCTCGACGGTTGGCGTATTCCCAAGCAGGGCCTGTTCCGTGACAAGGGCGCGATCCTGGAGTTGGCGTTCGGGCTGGTGGTGTTCACCGTGATCGGTGCCGGCCTGCTGATCCACTGGATGATTCCGTCGATGCCGTTGGCGGTGGCATTCGCGTTGGCGGCGATCATCTCGCCGACCGATCCGGTGGCGGTCGGCGCCATCGCTTCGCGCGTGCCGATTCCCAAGCGGCTGATGCACATCCTGGAAGGCGAGTCGCTGTTGAACGACGCCTCCGGCCTGGTCTGTTTCCGCTTCGCGGTGGCGGCGGTGATGACCGGTTCGTTCTCGTTGGCAGAGGCCTCGCTGACCTTCCTGTGGGTGGCGTTCGCTGGCCTGGCGATTGGCGTGGCGGTGACCTGGAGCGTGTCCACCTTCCAGCGCTGGTTGTGGCGCAGCTTCGGTGAGGAGCCGGGCGCGGCGCTGCTGGTCAACCTGTTGATCCCGTTTGCCGCCTACCTGCTGGCGGAAGAACTGCATGCATCGGGCATCCTCGCCGCGGTGGCCGCGGGCGTGACCATGAGTTACGTGGAGTTGACCGGCCGCATCAGCGGCAGCATGCGCGTGCAGCGCAATGCGGTCTGGAACATGGTGCAGTTCAGCTTCAACGGCATCATCTTCGTGCTGCTGGGCGAACAGTTGCCGGGCATTGTCGAGCGCGCGATCGAGACCATGTCGGAGACCGGCCATCACAGTGCGTGGTGGCTGCTGGTCTATGTGCTGGCGATCAATGCCGTGCTGGTGGTGCTGCGCCTGGCCTGGGTGTGGCTGTCGCTGCGTTGGAACCTGCTGCGGGCGCGGATGCGTGGCGAAAAAGAGGCCAGCACGCCTTGGCGGGTGGTGTTGGCGATGTCGGTGGCCGGCGTGCGTGGTGCGATCACCTTGGCCGGCGTGCTGACCCTGCCCTTGATGGTGCCTGGCGGCGAGCCGTTCCCGGCCCGCGATCTGGTGATCTTCCTTGCCGCAGCGGTGATCCTGGTATCGCTGGTCGGCGCCAGCCTGATGCTGCCGCGGCTGCTCAAGGGCCTGGAGCTGCCCAAGGACGACGACAGCCGGCGCGAGGAAGACCTGGCCCGCAGGGCCTCGTCCAAGGCTGCCCTGGCGGCGGTGGAGAAGGCGCGCCAGGCCTTGGTGGAAGGCCAGTCCACCGGTGCCGTGCAGCTGCTGAACGATGCTGCGGCGCGGGTGAGCCTGCTGTACCAGCGCAATCTGGAGAAAGGGCAGGGCCCGGATGAAGACCCGGAAAAGGTGCGACGCATGGAACAGGCCTATCGCAGCCTGCGTTCGGCCGGCTTGAACGCCGAGCGCGAGGAGCTGTTCCGGCTGACCCGGCGCGGGCAGGTATCCGATGAGATCGCGCGCAAGATGATCCGCAATCTGGATCTGCTGGAGACGCGGCAGCGGGATTGAGGGTGGTTTTGGGGTTCTTTAGCTAGGAGCTTCCCCTCACCCCAACCCCTCTCCCGCAGGCGGGAGAGGGGCTTTCAGAGCGCAAGCCATCCCGCTTTAGCCCCTCTCCCGCGTGCGGGAGAGGGGTTGGGGTGAGGGTAGGCTCTTAAGCTCTTAAACGTTCTTCAACTCAAGAAAATACGGCTCAACCGAACCCTTGATCTTCAAGGTCATCGGGTTGCCGCGGCGGTCGCGGGCCTTGCCGGCCTGTACGCGGATCCAGCCTTCCTGCACGGAATACTCTTCCACGTCATCACGCTCGATGCCGTTGAAACGCACGCCGACGCCGCGCTGCAGCGCTTCGGCATTGTGGAACGGGCTCTGCGGGTTGACCGCCAGATGATCGGGAGGGGTATCGCTCATATCAATGCTTCAGTGAAGGCCACCGTGGCCCTCTTCGGGGCGCAAGGATAACCGCTGTGGCGTGCCAAGGCTTTCGCTGGCACGCTGCTGGCGGCAGAATGCGCGGCATTACGTAGTGGAAACCGCCTCATGCCTGACAACAGCGCCGATTACGAAGACTCTGACGAACTGCAACCGGACTTCGACGAAGACGACCATCCGGCGCGGGTCTGGAACCTGCTGTGGCTGATCAATCCCGGTGACGAGGACGCAGCGCTGCAGCAGTTCGATGCCTGGCGCGAGGCGCGCGCGGGTAACGAGGAAGACGCCACCGACGAGCAATGGCTGTGGGACCTGAAGGATGCCATCGACTGGCGTTCAGGTTTCTACGTGGACTGGAAGGACACCGATTCCTTCGTCGCCGCACTGGACGAAATGGCAGCGCGCTGGAACCTGGATATCGCCTGGGGCGGTGACTTCGACGACGAAGACTTCACCGACGACCTCGACGTACCCACCCTGATGACCACCGCCCATGACCGCCTGCGCGAGCACGGTTACACGGTCTGGAACTGGAATACCGGTGGCGACGCCTACGCCGGTTGGGTGGCACTGAGCCGCGACGATGAAGCGATGCTGGCGTTGTGCTCGTTGCTGGGTGTGGAAGTGCGCCCGGGCAGCGACCCGTTCTGAGCCCGCAGCAACGCAACGGTAGTGCCGAGCCATGCTCGGCAAGGGGCTCTACCGATAGACCAACATGTAGTGCCGAGCCATGCTCGGCAGGGCTTTACCGGTGAAGCTTCTGCCGAGCATGGCTCGGCACTACGGTGCATCTATCAGGGCTGGTACAACGCCCGTGCATTGGCAATCACCCGGCGCATCTGCGCGCGATCGGTGTGCCGCGATATCGCCTGCGCACCCAGCGCAATCGCCTGCTCACGCAACGGGGCAGGCACATCGTAGTGCACGCCGCTGGGGCGGTTCTGGAAAGCCCTGCGCGGAATCCCGAGCTGCTGCGCCAAAGCATGCAGCTCGGGCAAGGTGTCGGCCATCAGATGCGCCCAACGCTCGCCGCGCCAGGGATGTACCGCATCGTCGATATAAACCGTCACGTCCGGGCTTGGGCTCAGGCCTTGGACTTGTCGTCGTCGGCCGGCACTTCTTCGGCAATCGCGACAACGTCATCAGCAGCCGCTTCGGCAGCTTCTTCGCCTTCGACGCCTTCGAACTCGGCAACCAGGCCGGCCAGGTAATCGTCGGCGGTCTTGCCTTCGTCGGCGGCCAGGTCGTCGATCATCTGCTGCAGTGCTGCGGAATACTCCAGCGTGACCTTGCGGCCTTCCTTCTCCTGCACATTGGCCAGGTGCTTGAGCATGGCCAGCATCGGCACGGGGTTGTCGGCATTGCCCATGGTCTGGCCACCGATGGCCAGCAGCCATTCGGTGCCCTGCAGGCCGATGGCGGCCACGACCTGGCCTTCTTCGTTGACCAGGACGGCGTGGTTCTGGACCGGCTGCTGGGCGTTCAGGCGGGCGAACGGGCGGCGCGGGGCCTGCTTCTTGCGCTTGTCGCGCTTGGCTTTGGAGAGCTTGGACATGAGGTTCGGCTGATTGAAAACGATGCCTATTGTAGGCGCCAAGCCGGTTTGGCGTTTGATCAGTCGAAGCTTACCCCTCCCCAACCGACCCCTTCGCTGTGCGAAAGGGTGGGGGCAGAAGCCTGGCGACGGCAGGATTTCGGCAGATTGTAGAAACAGCCCCCTCCCTTTGCCGCAGGCAAGGGGAGGGTTGGGTAGGGGTAAGGCCGTCAGCTCGCAGCGACAAACACCGCCCTCAATCCGCCACTGTCGGCACCACATCTATCGCCACGGCAGCGTTCGGCGGTGGCAAGGCCAGCGTCGCGGTCTCGTTGAGCGCGGCGGCTTCGGCTTCCTTGGTCATCACCACGATGCTGATGCGGCGGTTGATCGGGTTCTGCGGGTTGGCCTTGTCAAACAGTGCTGACGACGCCAGTCCGACCACGCGTGCGACCTTCACTTCCTCCATGCCGCCCTCCAGCAAGGTGCGGCGCGCCGCGTTGGCACGGTCCGCACTAAGCTCCCAGTTGCCGTAGCCCAGCTGGGTGGAATAGGCGGTGGTGTCGGTGTGGCCGGTGAGGCTGATGTGGTTGGGCACCTGGTTGATGAAGTGCGACAGCTCCAGCAGGATCGTCTTGGTGTACGGCATCAGGCGCGCACTGCCGAGGTCGAACATTGGCCGGTTCTGCTTGTCCACGATCTGGATGCGCAGGCCTTCCGGGGTGATGTCCAGCAGCAGCTGGTCCTTGAACGGCTCCAGCGCCTGGCTCTTGCTGATCGCTTCCTGCAGCTCCTGCTTCAGTGCTTCCAGCCGCTGCTTGTCGCGTTCGCGTTCCTGCACCGGCGTCGGCACCGCTTCCTGACGGTTCTGGAAGGGATCGTTGCTGTTGCCGCGCGACACGTCGGTGGCACCGCCCAGCTTGATCATCGAGGTGCTGGCGCCGCCAGGCCCGGCCATGCCTGGTGCTGGGGTACTGCTGCTGCCGGCCAGCGGGCTGGGGTTGCGGAAATATTCGGAGATCGCCGCGCGCTCGGGCTTGGTGGTGGCTGCCATCAGCCACAACACCAGGAAGAAGGCCATCATCGCAGTGACGAAGTCGGCGTAGGCCACCTTCCACGAACCGCCGTGGTGGCCGCCGCCCTGGACTTTTTTCACCCGGCGAACGATTACCGTGGGCTTGGTCTCGGTCATGGCACGCGCCTTACTTGACCGACTTCAGGTGCTGTTCGAACTCGCTGAAGCCCGGACGCAGCGCCGACGGCACGGTCTTGCGGGCGAACTCAAGCGCGATCTTCGGGTTGTAGCCACGCAGGCAGGCCAGCAGCGCAGTCTTCACCGATTCGTAGATGCGTGCGTCCTGCTCGGCGCGGGCTTCCACCGCCGCCGCCAGCGGGCCGATGAAGCCATAGCCGAGCAGAATGCCGAGGAAGGTGCCGACCAGGGCACCAGCCACGTGCGCGCCGACTTCCTTGATGTCGCCGCCGATCGCGCCCATGGTGATGACGATGCCCAGCACCGCCGCGACGATACCGAAGCCAGGCAGGCCGTCGGCGACCTTGTTGAGTACGTGCGCAGGTTCCAGCGCCTCGTGGTGGTGCTTTTCCAGCTCCAGCTCGAGCAGCGGTTCCAGCTCATGCGGCTCGATGTTGGAGCCGATCATCAGCCGCAGGCAGTCGGTGATGAAGTCCAGCAGGTGGTGGTCGGACTGCACTTTCGGGTAGTTGGCGAACACCGCGCTTTCCTGCGGATTCTCGACGTGTTCTTCCAGCGCCATGAAGCCTTCGCGGCGCGCCTTGTTGAGCAGTTCGTAGAGCAGGCTGAGCACGTCCAGATAGTCCTGGCGCTTGTACTGCGGGCCTTTGAACACGCTGACGGTTGCGCGCAGGGTCTGCTTGACGGTCTTGAGTGGCGTGGCGATCAGGAACGCACCCAGCGCAGCGCCGCCGATGATGACCAGTTCGTAGGGCTGCCAGAGCGCGGCCAGACGGCCATGCGCACCGACGTAGCCGCCCAGGACAGCGAAGATGACAACGAGCAGGCCAACGATGATGAGCATGGGAGCAGACAACGGATGGGGATATCCCGTTGTCGGCCGTCAGCGGAAAATCTGTAGAGCCGGGCGGCTCCTGTAGTGCCGAGCCATGCTCGGCTGAGGCTTTACCAGGAAGCCATCCCCTGTAGAGCCGAGCCATGCTCGGCTGGGGTTTTACCGGTAACGCTTCTGCCGAGCATGGCTCGGCACTACAGGTGCTGCGACTACGCTGCCGGCGCTGCCTCGGCACCACCACGCTGCAGCGGGTCCGGGTAGGGCTGGCCATTCTCTACAAAGCCCAGCGATACTGAGTTCAGGCAATGCCGTTCAAAGGTCGGCGGTGGGCCATCCGGGAACACATGGCCGAGATGGCTGCCGCAACGCGCGCAGACGATCTCGGTGCGGATCATGCCGTGGCTGATGTCGCGGATCTCGCGCACATGGGCCGGATCGAACGGGGCGAAGAAGCTCGGCCAGCCGGTGCCCGAATCGAACTTGGTGCTGGAGCGGAACAGTGGCAGTGCGCACAGGCGGCAGCAGTAGACGCCATCACGCTTGTTATCCAGGAACACGCCACAGAACGGTGCCTCGGTGCCGTGCTGCAACAGCACGCGCTGCTCTTCGCTGCTGAGCCCGGCGATCAGGGCATCACGTTGGGTGGAACTGGGAGGGGTCAGGTCGAAGGCAGTCATCGCGTGGCATCCGTGGGACAGGTATCAATGGTAGGGGCGGGCAGGGGCCAGTCCAAGGGCGCATTCATGGCGGCGCAAGCTGGGCCGGCGCATGCTCAGCGCATGCAGGAACGGGAGATGCAGATGAGACCGATGGCGTATCTGGCGCTGGCAGTGCTGGCGTTCGTGCCGTTGTTCGCTCACGCACAGCTGCAGCAGCCACCGTCACCGACTGCAACGCGTCCGGTGACGCTACCGCCGTCGTCCCGGCAGCCGGTAACGGTGCCCACCGATCCGCGGGAGGAGGCTGTGCGGCTGCCGCCACGGCCCGTCACCAAGCCCAAGCCGGCTCCGAAAGTGAAGCCGATCACCCAGCCGCCGCAGCCCGTGCGCCCGATCTACGACAGCAAGGGCCAGCCTGCGCCGCACATGCGCCAGACCAGCCCGGGCCGGGTGTTGGATACACGCACCAATCGCTATTACGACACCGTGCCCAGCGGCTTGGGGCAGCAGGTGGTGCCGCCGCCGGCAGGCACGCGCTAGCACACCGTAGTGCCGAGCCATGCTCGGCAAGGGCCGTACCGATAGAGCATCCGCGTAATGCCGAGCCATGCTCGGCAAGGGGCATTCCAAGCCAAAGTCAAAAGCGACCCCTCCCCAACCCTCCCCTTGGCCTGCGGCCAAAGGGAGGGGGCTCAAAAGCCCCCCTCCCCAGCGCTCCCTTTGGCCTGAGGCCAAACGGAGGGGGCGTGCTGCCGAGCGTGGCTCGGCACTACTCGATGGGCAGGCACAGGGTCTCTTTTACTTCTTCCATCACGATGTAGCTTTTCGATTCACGCACGTGCGGCAAGGTCAGCAGGGTGCTGCCCAACAGCTTGCGGTAGGAGGCCATTTCGTTGATGCGTGCCTTGAGCAGATAATCGAAATCACCGGACATCAAATGGCATTCCAGTACGTTGGGCAGCTTCAGCGCCGCACGCCGGAATTCCTCGAAGATGTCGCCGGATTTGTAGGCCAGGCTGATCTCCACGAACACCAGCAGGCTGGCTTTCACCGAGGACGGGTCCAGCCGCGCGTAGTAGCCGGTGATCACCCCTTCGCGCTCCAGCCGGCGCACGCGCTCGGTGCAGGGCGTGGTCGACAGGCCGACGCGTTCGCCCAGCTCGGTGAAGGAGATGCGGCCCTCCTGCTGCAGGATGCGCAGGATCTTGCGGTCGATCTTGTCCAGTTCGCGGCTGCGGGTGGCCATGGCGGCTCTGCTTTTGATGAACGAAACGGGAAATTAACCTGATTCGGCAAGCTAATACAGGGAAAACAACTGCTTGACCGTGAATATACTGCGCGGTTCCTAGCCCCTGCTGCCCCGAGCGCAGGGAATGATGTGGTCCGGAGAATGAAAATGCGCGTTCTGGTGCTTGGCAGCGGTGTGATCGGCACGACCAGTGCCTGGTATCTACGGCAGGCCGGCTTTGAGGTCACCGTGGTGGATCGGCAGCCGGCGCCGGCGCTGGAAACCAGCTTCGCCAACGCTGGACAGCTGTCCTTCGGCTATACCTCACCGTGGGCGGCGCCAGGCGTGCCGCTGAAGGCGGTCAAGTGGTTGTTCGAGGAGCATGCGCCGCTGGCCATCCGTCCGACCGGCGACCTCAACCAGTACCGCTGGCTGTGGCAGATGCTGCGCAACTGCACCTCGGCCCGCTACGCGGTCAACAAGGCGCGCATGGTGCGGGTGTCCGATTACAGCCGCGATTGCATCAACGAGCTGCGCGCCGCCACCGGCATCGACTACGAAGGCCGCCAGCTCGGCACCACCCAGTTGTTCCGCACCCAGCAGCAGCTGGATGCCGCCGCGCAGGACATCCAGGTGCTGCGCGAATACGGCGTGCCCTACGAAGTGCTGGACCGCCAGGGCATCGCCCGGGTCGAGCCGGCGCTGGCAGGCAAGACCGAGATGCTGGTCGGCGCGCTGCGCCTGCCCGAGGACCAGACCGGCGATTGCCAGATGTTCACCACCAAGCTGGCGGCGTTGGCTGAAGCGGCCGGTGTCGAGTTCCGCTTCGACCAGGACATCGCCTCGATCCAGACCGATGGTGACCGCATCACCGGCGTGCGCATCAATGGCAAGCTCGAGACTGCCGATCACTACGTGCTCGCGCTGGGCAGCTACTCGCCGCAACTGCTGGCCCCGCTGGGCATGCAGCTGCCGGTGTATCCGCTTAAGGGTTACTCGCTGACCCTGCCGATCACCGATGCGGCGATGGCACCGAATTCGACCATCCTCGACGAGAGCTACAAGATCGCCATCACCCGCTTCGAGGACCGCATCCGCGTTGGCGGCATGGCCGAGGTGGCCGGTTTCGACCTGTCGCTGGAGCCGCGTCGTCGCGCCACGCTGGAGAAGGTGGTCAAGGATCTGTATCCGGACGGCGGCGATCTGTCGAAGGCCAGCTTCTGGACCGGCCTGCGCCCGGCTACGCCGGACGGCACCCCGGTGATCGGCGCAACGCCATATCGCAACCTGTTCCTCAATACCGGCCACGGCACCCTGGGCTGGACCATGGCGGCGGGTTCGGGCCGTTACCTGGCCGATCTGATGAGCGGCAAGAAGCCGCAGATCAGCACGGAAGGCCTGGATATCTTCCGTTACGGCAAGGGCCAGCACTGATGCGTCCGGCACAGGCACTGATCGACCTGGACGCACTGCGCCACAACTACCGGCTGGCTCGCCAGTTGGGCGGTGGCAAGGCCTTGGCGATCATCAAGGCCGATGCCTACGGCCACGGTGCGGTGAACTGCGCACGCGCGCTGCAGGACGAGGCCGATGGTTTCGGCGTGGCCTGCATCGAAGAAGCGCTGGAACTGCGCCAAGCGGGTATCCGTGGCCCGATCCTGCTGATGGAAGGCTTCTTCGACGCGGCCGAACTGCCGTTGATCGTCGAGCACGATTTCTGGGTGGTGGTGGCTACGACGTGGCAGCTGGAAGCGGTGGAGGCATTCAAGACCGATGCCACGTTGCGCATCTGGCTCAAGCTGGACAGCGGCATGCACCGGCTGGGTTTGTCGCCGGAGGAATTCCGCGACGCACACGCACGCCTGACTGCATTGCCGCAGGTCGGCCCGCTGGTGCTGATGACCCACCTGGCACGTGCCGATGAGCTGGACAGCAACCGCACCCGCGAACAGCTCGATGTTTTCGTCCGTGCCACCGAAGGTTTGGCCGGTGAAACCAGCCTGTGCAATTCGCCGGCGCTGTTGGGCTGGCCTGACGTGCGCAGTGACTGGGTACGCCCGGGGCTGATGTTGTACGGTGCCGATCCGCTGTACCCGCAGCCCAGCCCGCACGCCGCGCAGCTGCGCCCGGTGATGACCCTGCAGTCGCGGGTGATCGCGGTGCGTGAACTCGCCGTCGGCGAACCGCTGGGTTACGGCGCGCGTTTTGTTGCTGAAAAGCCAACGCGCGTGGGCGTGGTGGCGATGGGCTATGCCGATGGCTATCCGCAGTTCGCACCCAATGGCACGCCGGTGCTGATCGATGGCGTTCCTGGTCGTTTGATCGGCCGGGTATCGATGGACATGCTCACCGTTGACCTGACCGATCACCCGCAGGCCGCACGCGGCAGCATCGTGCAGTTGTGGGGCAATGCACCGACCATCTCGGAGTTGGCACCGCGCTGCAATACCAGCGCCTATCGCTTGCCGTGCAGCCTGAAGCGCACCCCGCGGGTGTATCTGTCGGCGTAACGCGTCTGCGGGATCAGGTAGTGCCGAGCCATGCTCGGCAG
Source organism: Stenotrophomonas sp. 610A2 (assembly GCF_030549615.1). Classification (NCBI taxonomy): domain Bacteria; kingdom Pseudomonadati; phylum Pseudomonadota; class Gammaproteobacteria; order Lysobacterales; family Lysobacteraceae; genus Stenotrophomonas; species Stenotrophomonas pigmentata. The sequence continues at coordinate 4,067,765 of NZ_CP130832.1, read as the reverse complement.
GGGCGTTACCGATAGAGCCTCTGCCGAGCATGGCTCGGCACTACAGATGAAAAAAAAGGGCCGCATTGCGGCCCTTTCTGTTTCCATCCATCAATTGCGAATTACAGCCCGGCAGTACTGCGATCACTCTGCAGCTCACGCCGCACCCAGTCATTGAGCAGGCGCTTTTCATAACGCAGCGGGTCGGTGTTGTTGGGCAGGCTGCTGTTGAGCAGGTAGCCGCTATCGGAGAGCTTGCGCTCGCCCTGGTCGATGACCTGGCCATTGGCGTCGGTCAAGGTGAACTGCAGGGTGATGCGCGGCGGGTAGATATCGCGCATCACGCGCACGTCATCCAGGCGCGGGCCATGCCATGGCTCGTAATCACCGGCACGTTTGATGTCGGTGATGGTCACATCCAGCTTCTGTCCGGGCGGCAACTGCTTGCTCGCCTGCGTGCGCAGGTACTCGGCCAGGGTCTCCACCCAGTTACCGCGCTCGGCATCCCAACGGTTGCGGCTGTAGCGCAGTTCGGTGAATTGGGTTGGATCGGTCCATTGCACCTGTACCGGGCCTTCGACACTCAGGGCACGCGGTGCCTCGGGGTCGGTAACAGTACGCGGCTTGGCTTCGGCGGCGCCGACGGCCAGCAGGCAGGCCAGGGCAAGTCCGGTAATGGTCAGGGTTTTCATTACGTACTCCTGGGGACTTCGATGAGCGAAGTGTGAAGCCGATACGCATACGCTGCAATGAATGGCCCGAGGCGGGCTACGTTGGATTGCACGATGGTTCATCATCACGGGGTGTGGATCGGCCATCGCCCAGACTCCCCGGCGTCCACCTCCTTCTTTGCCGCTACCTGCTCCCTCCCGACAATGCCCGCTCCCAACCCGGACTCACACCTTTCGTTGCTGTCTCTGGACGAAGAGGATCTGGATAGCTCCAGCCTCTATCGGGAGGTATTCAATGCGGTGGCCAGTGGCTTCTGCGTGATCGAGCTGGTGTTTGACGGTGGTGTCGCGGTCGATTTCATCTACCGCAAGGTCAACGCCGGTTTCCAGAGGGTGACCGGGCTGAGCAATGTCACTGGTCGTCGTGCCAGCGAGGTGGTGCCGGCAATGGAAGCGGACTGGTTCCAGGCCTTTGCCAAGGTGCTGAGCGATGGTGGCATCAGCCAGTTCGAGCGTGAGGTGTCGGCACCGGCGCGCTGGTACTCGGTGGAAGCGGTACGCATCGGCAGGCCGGACAAACACCAGGTGGCGGTGTTCCTGTTCGATATCTCCGCCCGCAAGCGCATTGAAACCGAGTTGGCCGAAAGCGAGGCACGCTTCAGCGCCCTGGCCGATGGCCTGCCGATGCCGGTATGGGTGCTGGACGATCAAGGCCAGCTGCGCTTCGTCAATGCCGCGTTCTTTACCTTCTTCGGGCTGCATCCGGATCAGGAGCTGGGCGCGGATCCCTGGCAGCGGCTGCTGCACCCGGATGAACTCGCTTCGTTCCAGTTCCAGCTGCAGGCCGCCCTTGCCGAGCGCAGCGAGCTGCACACCAATACCCGTGTGCGCCGCCATGACGGGCAATGGCGCTGGTTGGAAATGAACGCGGTTCCGCGTTTTTCGGCAGATGGGCGCTTCATCGGCCTGGCCGGCAACAGCCCGGACATCACCGAGCGCCGCGAGGTCGAAATGGCCCGCGAAGACCTGCTTACCGCCGAGCGCGTGGCGCGCAACGCGGCCGAAGGCATGGCGCGGATGAAGGATGAGTTTCTCGCCACGCTTTCGCACGAGCTGCGCACGCCGCTGACCACCGTGCTGGGCTGGAGCGAGTTATTGCTGCAGCGGATGGAGCCCGATCATCCGATGCGGCGTGGCATGGAAGTGATCGCCAGCAGCGCGATGACGCAGAAGCACCTGATGTCGGACATGCTCGACCTGAGCAGCATGTTGCTGGGCAAGGTGCAGCTGGAAGTGGAAGTGCTGGATCTGGTCGAGCAGGTGCGTGAAGCCGTGCGCGCGCAGGAGCTGGTGGTCGAGGGCAAGGCGCAGACGATGCTGGTCGAATTGCCCGAGTTGCCGCAACCGGTGCTCGGTGATGCCACCCGCCTGCAGCAGATCCTGGGCAACCTGCTGTCCAATGCGATCAAGTTCACCCCGGTGGAAGGGCGGATCGAGGTCAGCCTGCTGCATGAGGCCGGGCATCTGGTGGTGCAGATCAAGGATGACGGCGACGGCATTGCGCCGGAATTCCTCGAGCATCTTTTCAGCCGCTTCAGCCAGGCAGACAGCACCACCACCCGCCGCCACGGTGGCCTGGGCTTGGGCCTGGCCATCGTCCAGCAGTTGACCGAGCTGCATGGCGGCACCGTGTCGGCCGCCAGTGCCGGTGCCGGGCGCGGCTCCACCTTCCGCGTGCGCCTGCCGGAGTTCCAGGCACAGAAGGCGGTCAGCCACCCGCGGCGACGGGTACAGCGTGGGCGCATCGGCGAGCAGGTGCTGGTACCCAATGCCTTGCAGGGCCTGCGCGTGTTGGCGGTGGAAGACCAGGTCGACATGCTGGGCTACATCCGTCGCTTGCTGGAAGAGCAGGGCGCGTCCGTGGTTACCGCCAATACCGCTGCCGAAGCGCTGGAGCTGCTGGACCTGCGCGGGCATACCGCCTTCGATGTATTGATCAGTGATATCGGCATGCCGGGCATGGATGGCTACGGCCTTATCCACACCTTGCGGCAAACCCTGGGTGTGGCTGCCGACGAGCTGCCAGCAGTGGCGGTGACCGCGCTGGCCCGCGCCGATGATCGGCGCCGTGCGTTCTCCTCAGGGTTCCAGGGGCATGTGGCCAAGCCCTACAGCGTGACCCAGCTGATTTCTGCAATCCGCGACGCGCGCCTGCCGCGCTGATTTCTTTGCATGGGTTTCACGCGAAAAAGCGCTAATGTGATGGCGTTCACCTGCGGACGCTGCCATGCCCCTGTACGCGCCCCACGTTTATTCCGACCCGATGTTCATCGCATCGCTCGAGGCGCTGCTCGGCCAATTGCCTGAGCAGGCGCGGGTAATGCTGGTACTCAAGGACGGCAGCCGGGTTGCCGGCACCGTCACCGCACAGCCGGCATTGCAGCACTTTGCCGACCATAACGAGCAGCCCGGGGTGAACGCCACGGTGCGCCTGGAAGACCTGTTGCGGGCCTGCCAGGAGCATGTGATCTGGCTGGACAGCGTGCTCCAGGTGCTGCACCTGCCTGCCGCCGAACCCTGACCCAGCGCGGCCGCGAGGCCTCATTCAGCTGGCTGCGGCCGGTGAGCGGGGCTGGCCCGGTAGAATGGCCGGCCCTGCTAGACGAATTACCGGCATGCCTGCTGCGCACGACGCTCCGTTGGAAACCCTGTTCCTCCCGTTCTCCAAGGCTGGTCTGCGCTGGCCGCAGGGGCCGGTACTGTTCCTGCGCGCGCAGGACGGTTGGTCGTTGCGCGAGCACGCAGATGCCTCGCAGCTGGTCTGTTCGCAGAGCTTCCGCCCGTTTGCCGACGCCCTGCAGCGCAGCGGCTGGGAAGTGCGCGATGAGCAGGCGTTGGAGCAGTCCGACGAACGCTACGCGCTGGTGCTGGTGCTGCCGCCGCGGCAGCGAGACGAAGCCCGCGCGCTGTTTGCGCAGGCACTGGGCAAGCTGGCCCCGGGCGGCATCATCCTCGCCTGCCAGTCCAACAACGAAGGTGCCCGCTCCGGCGAAAGCGACCTGCAACAGCTGGCCGGGCTGGGTGGCACGCTGACCAAGAACCACTGCCGTGCGTATTGGTCGGTACCGGCCGAGGGCAAGCACGACGAGGCCTTGCACAAGCGCTGGGCGGCACTGGATGCACCGCGCAAGATCGTTGATGGCCGCTTCCTGAGCCGCCCCGGTGTGTTCGCCTGGGACCGCATCGATCCGGCCTCGGCCCTGCTGGTGGAACAGCTGCCGGCGGATCTGGCCGGCCGTGGTGCCGATCTGGGCGCTGGCTGGGGCTATCTGGCGACCGAAGTACTGGCGCGCTGCCCCAAGGTCACCGCGCTGGACCTGTACGAAGCCGAGGCGCGCGCGCTGGCGCTGGCCCGCCACAACCTGGCCGACGCAGGCGAGCGGGTGAAGCTGGATTTCCGCTGGCAGGACGTCACCGCCGGCATTGATGGTCGCTATGACTTCATCGTCTCCAACCCGCCGTTCCACACCCCGGCGCGCGAAGACCGGCCCGACATCGGCCGCCGCTTCATCGCCGTGGCCGCGCAGTCGCTGCGTCCGGGCGGTCAGTTGTTCATGGTGGCCAACCGCCATCTGCCCTACGAGCAGATCCTCACCGAGAGCTTCGGTGAAGTGCGGGTTGCTGCCGAGCGTGATGGCTTCAAGGTCATCGTCGGCACCCGGGGCCGCGCATGAAGCTGGTCAAGCACATCGCCAACCTCGGTTACGGCAGCCGCAAACAGGTACAGATGATGTTCCGCGAAGGCCGCATCACCGATGCACAGGGTGATGTGCTGTATGCCGACGACAAGGTCGAGCACGACAACATCCGCATCGATGACGAAGTGCTGGACCCGCCGCCGGGGTTGATCCTGATGCTGCACAAGCCGGCTGGATACACCTGTTCCACCAAGGACCACGGTCGCCTGATCTATGAGCTGCTGCCGGAGCGCTTCCGTGACCGCGATCCGGTGCTGTCCAGCGTTGGCCGTCTCGATCGCGACACCTCGGGCATGTTGCTGATGACCGATGACGGCCAGCTGCTGCACCGCATCGTCTCGCCGAAGTCGAAGCTGGACAAGGTCTATGAAGCACAGCTGGCGGAAGATCTGAGCGGCAACGAGACCGCGCAGTTCGCCAGCGGCGCGCTGTTGCTGGAATCGGACGACAAGCCCTTGTTGCCGGCCGAGCTGGAAGTGCTGGGCCCGCGCGCTGCACGTCTGACCCTGCACGAAGGACGTTATCACCAGGTGCGGCGCATGTTCGCGGCGGTGGGCAATCACGTGCAGGCGCTGCACCGTTCGCGCATTGGTGGACTGGGTCTGGGTGATCTGCCTGAAGGCCAATGGCGTCAGCTCGATGCCGCTGATCTGGCCGTACTGTTCGGAGAGCCGGTCTGATGGAATTGCTGTTCCGTCCGCAGGCGCTGGTGTTCGACATGGATGGCCTGATGCTGGACAGCGAACGCGCGCTGATGGGCTGCCTGGAGCGCACCGCGCAGGATCACGGCTATGCATTGCCGCATACGCTGCTGCTGTCCCTGATCGGCTCTTCCGATGCCACCACCCGGCAGAAGCTGGCCGACGTGCTGGGCATGCAACGGACCGACGCGTTGTTGGCCGACTCCTATGCGCGTTATGCCGACATCGTCGATGCCGGCGTACCGTTGCGGCCGGGCATCATCGAATTGCTGGAGCTGCTGCGTGAGCACGACATCCCGCGCGCGGTGGCCACCGCCACCCGTTCACCGTTGGCCCAGCGCAAGCTGGAGGCGGCGGGTTTGCTGCAGTATTTCCAGTTCGTTGCCACCAGCAGCGATGTCGCCCATTCAAAGCCGGCGCCGGATATCTATCTGCACGCCGCGCACGGATTGGGCATCGCTCCCGCACATTGCCTGGCATTGGAAGACTCACCAACCGGCGTGCGTGCGGCCCTTGCGGCCGGCATGACCACCATCCAGATTCCAGACCTGCTGGAGCCGGACGAAGAAGTGCGCGGCTATGGCCACCACATCACCGCCTCGCTGCACGACGTGCGCGAGCTGCTGCAGCAATGGCTGCCGGTAAGCGCGGCCTAGGTCTCACGGTAGTGCCGAGCCATGCTCGGCAGAGGCCTTACCAGCAATGTCGCAGCCAAACGCTTCACCTGTAGTGCCGAGCCATGCTCGGCATTGGCATTACCGGTAAAGCCTCTGCCGAGCATGGCTCGGCACTACATTGAGCATTGCTGGTAAGGCCTCTGCCGAGCATGGCTCGGCACTACAGGTCATCTCTCAGGCGTTGCCTTCACCGCCCGCCAACACGCGGTGCCAGCCTTCCACGCCCAACTTGTCCAGCGTGGCGATGTTGCGCTCGACGATCACGTCCGGGTCCGGGAACGCGGCCACCGCACGCTCGACGCTGTCTTCGCGCAGCAGGTGCAGGGTCGGGTAGGGCGAACGGTTGGTGTAGTTGCTGACGTCATCGGCGGCAGCACCGGCGAACTGATACTGCGGGTGGAAGCTGGCCACCTGCAGGATGCCCTGCAGATCCAAGGCTTCCACCGCCGCATCGGCGTTCTCGAGGAAGTCGTTGTAGTCCAGGAAATCTTCCAGAACGTCCGGGTGGATGATCAGCGTGGTATCGATCTGCTCGGCCGGGGTGTCGCGCAACAACACCAGCTCCTCGGCCAACTGCTCCAGCAGCGCCTCGGGAGTGCTGGCATCGCTGAGCACGAAGCGTACCTGCTGCTTGACGTAGACCGCCTTGGCGAACGGGCACAGGTTCAATCCGATCACGGCCTTCTCCACCCAGTTGCGGGTGACGGCGATGGGATCGATGGCGGCTTCTTCGTTCATGGCTGGCGCTCGGGCTGGCAGGGCAGGCGATTGTAGTGGTCATCGCTGCCGGCTGCCCTCGTGCTGTCATCGGGCTGGCATTCACTGTCCACAAACTGGACACCGTGCATTGTGGAAAACCCCATGGTTTCAGCGGGTTGCAAGGATCTTGCCGAAGGCTAATAGGCACTGGCCGGGCGCAGGTATTCAATGTCGGCACAGACCACGCTAGGAGTACAGGCAATGGCAGAACAGGTATTTCTTCCCCCCGCGCTATGGGCGGGCAAGCAGTTTGATGGTCAATGGCAGGCCGGCAGCAGCCAGCAGGATGTGATCGAGCCGGCCACCGGCAAGGTGCTGGGCAGCATTGCGATGGCCGACCCGGCGCAGATCGCGCGCTCGGCCGCCGCCGCTGCCAAGGCACAGCGTGACTGGGCCAGCGCGCCTTATGAAACCCGCGCGCAGGTGTTGCGTCGCGCCGCGCAACTGGCCGATGAACACGCGGCCGAGATCATCGACTGGCTGGTACGTGAGTCCGGTTCGACCAGGCTCAAGGCCGGCTTCGAGAACAAGGTAAGTACCAAGGCCCTGCACGGGGCCGCCGCGCTGCCTTCGCGCAGCGTTGGTGAGATCCTGCCGTCGGCGTCGGGCCGGTTGAATCTGGCGCGACGTCGGCCGCTGGGTGTGGTCGGCGTGATCTCCCCGTTCAACTTCCCCCTGTACCTGGCGATGCGTGCCGTTGCGCCGGCGCTGGCGCTGGGCAATGCGGTGGTGCTCAAGCCCGATCCGCGCACGGCTGTATGTGGTGGCTTCGTGATTGCACGCCTGTTTGAACTGGCCGGGCTGCCGGCCGGTGTGTTGCACGTGTTGCCGGGCGACGGCGCGGCGGGTGCGGCGCTGACCAGCGATCCCAATATCGCCATGATCCAGTTCACCGGCTCCACTGCTGCTGGTCGCAAGGTTGGTGAAGCAGCCGGTCGGCACCTGAAGAAAGTGTCGCTGGAACTCGGCGGCAAGAACGCGCTGATCGTGCTCGACGATGCCGATATCGACCTGGCCATCGCCAATACCGCCTGGGGCGTCTATCTGCATCAGGGCCAGATCTGCATGGCCACCGGCCGCGTGCTGGTCCAGCGTGGCATCTATGCGCAGTTCCTTGAGAAGCTCATCGCCAAGGCGCAATCACTGACCGTTGGTGATCCGGCGCTTGCCGATGTCGCACTGGGCCCCTTGATCAACGCACAGCAGCGCGATCATGCCGCGCGCGTGGTGGCCGAGGCCGCTGCGGCTGGTGCAACGCTGGAAACCGGCGGCAGCTACCAGGACCTGTTCTTTGAACCGACCGTGCTCAGTGGCGTGAACAGGACCAACCCTGCTTTCAGCGAAGAGATCTTCGCACCGGTGGCGGTGGTGGTGCCGTTCGACAGCGACGAAGAGGCCGCGGCGCTGGCCAACGAAACCGAGTACGGCCTGTCGATGGCCATCGTCTCCAGCAATGTTGGCCGCGCCCTGAAGCTGGGCGAGCAGCTGCACACCGGCATCCTGCATATCAACGACCAGACCGTGAATGACGAGGTCATCAATCCGTTTGGCGGTGTCGGTGCCTCTGGCAATGGCAGCAGCATCGGTGGCCCGGCCAACATCGAAGAGTTCACCCAATGGCAATGGCTGACCATCAAGGGCGAAGCCCCGGCCTATCCACTCTGAACAGGAGAAACCCATGAGTGCATCTGCAGAACTGCGTGACATCACCGTGGCGGTGGTGCGTGAGAAGGAACAGCCTTTCACCATCGAGAACGCCCGCATCCGTGGGCCCAAGGATGACGAGGTATTGGTTCGGGTGATTGCCACCGGCCTGTGCCACACCGACCTGATCGTGCGCGACCAGTACTACCCGGTGCCGCTGCCGGCGGTGCTCGGCCACGAAGGTGCGGGCGTGATCGAAGCGCTGGGTCCGGGCGTCAAGGATCTGAAGGTCGGCGACCATGTGGTGCTCACCTACGGTGCCTGTGGCCACTGCAATCCCTGCAGCGGTGGGCATGGTGCCTACTGCAAGGATTTCTTCGGCCTGAATTTCGGCGGTGGTGAACTGGATGGCAGCACCGCCATCCAGGACCCGCAAGGTCAGCCGCTGCATGACCACTTCTTCGCCCAGTCCTCGTTTGCGACCTATGCGCTGAGCCGCGAGAACAATGCGATCAAGGTGCCGGTCGATGCGCCGTTGGAGCTGCTTGGCCCGTTGGGCTGTGGCATCCAGACCGGTGCCGGTGCGGTGATCAACTCGCTCAAGGTTGGCGCCGGCAGCAGCTTTGCGTCCTATGGCGCAGGTGCGGTTGGCCTGAGCGCGGTGATGGCTGCGCGTGTGGCTGGTGCGACCACCATCATCGCCATCGACGTGGTGCCGTCGCGGCTGGAGCTGGCCAAGGAGCTGGGTGCCACCCACACCATCAACAGCCGCGAAGTGGATGTGGTCGAAGCAGTGCGTGCTATCACCGACGGCGGCGCTGACTTCGCGCTTGAATCGACCGGTCGCCCGGAGGTACTGGCGCAGGGCATCGAGGCGTTGGGCGGACTTGGTGTGATGGGTGTGGTGGGTGCGCCCAAGCTGGGCACCAAGGCCGAGTTCGACGTCAACAACCTGCTGCTGGGCGGGCGCAGCATCCGTGGCATCGTCGAAGGCGACAGCGTGCCCAAGGTATTCATTCCGCAGCTGGTACAGCTGTACCAGCAGGGCCGCTTCCCGTTCGACAAGCTGGTGAAGTTCTACCCGCTGGAGCAGATCAACCAGGCGGCCGAGGACAGCACCAAGGGCATCACCTTGAAGCCGATCCTCAAGATCGGTTGATGGAACAAACCATCGCGGGCCGGGCTGGCCCGCGATGGTGATCCAGTCAGCGAGCGAGGTGTAGGCTTGGGGCAGTTGTCTGGAGGACGCCCATGGCCACCACGCTCGTGCAACAGCAGCAACGCCTGGCGGCAGCGCGACAGCGCTTCGCGGAAGGCGGCAGCCTGCCTGCGCAACTACTGGCACCGGCCGTGCTGCGTTCCTGGGAGCGCTCGCGGCAAGCTGGCGTGCGCCCGCAACAGGCGCCGCAGTATTCATCGTTGGCGCAGCGCAAGCTGCGTCTGGACGATCCGGCCGATCGCCTGCTTGCGCGCTGTGTGCGGCAGGACATGGATGACCTATGGGCGGCGTTCGGTGGCCGACGTTGGACCCTGTTCTGCGTCAACCGTGATGGCCTGATCATCGCCCAGCGCGAACACGGTCTGGGCGATGAGGCGATACTGCGGCCTATCCAGGTCGGGCGCCGCGTGCGCGAGATCGAGATCGGCACCACCGCGCCGTCCTGCGCGCTGGCCGAGGATGCACCTGCGCTGGTGCGCGGCAACGAGCATTACCTCGATGAATTCTCGAAAGTGTATTGCCTGAGCGTGCCGCTGCACGGCGCGGATGGCGAAGTGCTGGGCGCATTGGATATCACCGGCATCGGTGAGCGCGACAGTGAACTGCTGCGTGGCTATTTTCGCCAGGCCGCATTGTCGATTGAGAACCAGCTGATCCAGCAACAGCGCGATTGTCATCTATTGGCCGTGCAGCACGACGCGCGCTGGTTGGGCACGCCGCTACAGGGCGTGCTGTCGGTGGACGACGACGGCCAGCTGCGTGCCGCCAACAGCGTGGCGCGGCGCCTTCTTGGCCTGCCGCGCAGCGGCGCACTGCCGTTGATGAGCCTGGATGGTGTGTTTGCCGAAGCCAGCGTGCACCAGCGTCGCCGCCTGTTGCAGGCCGGGCCGGTACATCGGGTGCCGCTGCGTGCGGACAGTGCCTTGCAGGTGCAGTACCTGCGCGGGCCGGTACGCGCGCGTGCCAGTACCCAGACGGTGGCGATGGCAGCGGCGAGTTCGTTGCGTGTGCAGGGTGTACAGGCGGTACGTGAAGCGGTGGCTGCGCATGCTGGCAATCTCAGCGCCGCGGCACGTCAGCTGGGTATTTCGCGCACCACCCTGTACCGCAAGCTGCAGCAGGCCGGTTGAGCCTGCTGCAACGGGTTTACATCAGTCGCGGAAATTGTCGAACTGCAGCGGCTGTTCGAAGTCGCCCTTCTTCAGCAGCGCCATCACTTCCTGCAGGTCATCGCGCTTCTTGCCGTTGACGCGCAGCTTGTCGCCGTTGATCTGGGTGTCGACCTTGATCTTGGACTCCTTGATCTTGGCGGCGATCTGCTTGGCCAGCTTCTGCTCGATACCCTGCTTGACCGTCACCTGCTGGCGCGCGCCACCCAGGTTGGTCTCGATGTCGCCGAATTCCATGCAACGGAAGTCGATGTTACGCGCGGCCAGGCGCTGCTTGAGGATGTCCGACATCTGCTTGAGCTGGAAATCGGTAGGTGCGGTGAGCTTGATCAGCTTCTCGCCATCCTGCTCGAAGCTTGCGGCCACGCCCTTGAAATCGAAGCGGGTGGACAGCTCGCGGTTGGCCTGGTCGATGGCGTTGGTCAGCTCGTGCTTGTCAACTTCGGATACGACGTCAAAAGAAGGCATGGGGCCTGCTCCAATCAGAAAACAGCGGTCATTCTAGGCGATTGGCGGGCATGGGATGGTGGAGGCGCTAGCCATGGTTGTTGTCGTTGCTGCTGCGGTTGCTGTTGTCGTTGCCTTGGCAGGACCGAAGTCGAGGGCCGCAGTTGGAAGCAGCGCAGCGACAACAGCCACGCTCACAACCCCAAGCGCAGCTTCACCTCAGCCGCAATCCGGGTGGTCTCGCGCAATGGCTCAACCGCGAGATTCAAGTCAGCATCAAACGCCGCCAGCCCATCCAGCAACCGCCCTCGCTCCCGCAAGGCCTGCTGGAAGCGCGCCATCCGTTCCTGCGAGCGCTGGCCCAGCAGCACGCCGACCGGCACACGGGTGGCGCAGGCTTCCGACAGCAGGTTGACCGAGTCCGGTGTGCAGACAATGCGGTCGGCCCAGCCCAGCAGGCCGGCATAGGGATTTGAGCCGTCGCCGCCATCTGCCCAGATCACCCCGGGCACGTCATCGAAGGCCCGCAGCAGGGCGGCGGTCACCGGCTTTGGGGTGCGCCGTGAGGTGGTGGCCAACACGCTGCCGCCTTCGGCGCGGATACGCGCCGCCAGTTGCTCGAACAGCGGTTGGATGTCGTTGTCCTGCCACGGCGCGTGATCGGTGGGGCCGCCAACCAGCAAGGCGGTGCGCGGGCCTGGCAGTTGCTCGAAGCTGGAGAACGCGGCCCGGCCCCAGGCCAGCCAGTCATCGCTGACCGGGTTGAGGCTGCCCAACAGGGTCAGCACGTTGTCCGCGCGCAGGCGGTCGTGTTCGGGCACCACCAGCAGGTCCCAGTGGCGCGGGGGAATACGAGGGTCGAGGATCTGTACGGTGCGGCTGCCGCGTTGGCCCAGTACCCGCAATGCGCCCGCCGCCTGCCGGCCGCAACCAATCGCCAGCGCTGGAGGGTTGCCGGCCAGCTGCGCGAACTGCGGCCCAAAGCCCCGCGCAGCGCCCGGCAGCAGGCGCGGCGACAGCCAGCGCCACGGCGGCCGTGGCAGCAGTTGCAGGCGCTGCTGGCCGCCCAGCGCCAGCGCGGACGCCAACGCCACCGCCTGGCGCACGTTGCCTGCGCGGCCGTCGGTGATCGTCCATGGGAGCGTCGATCGTTTCGCGTATGGCATTAATTCGTTTCAGTAAGGCTGGGTGTTGCAACAGCCAGAGGGCTCTACACTGAGGCCTCTGATCGGCGTGTCATTGTCCGGGGCCGACCCGTGCAATGTCACGACCGTAGCCAATTCACCACGGAGTTTCCATGTCCGACATCTTCAACGATGCCGCGCTTGACCAGCTGTTCCGCACCGCTCGCACCCAGAACACGTTCCAGGACCGTCCGGTCGAGGACAGCCAGCTGCGCGCCCTGTATGACCTGCTGAAGTGGGCACCCACCTCCGCCAACGCCAGCCCGGCGCGCTTCGTGTTCGTCAAATCGGCCGAAGCCAAGCAGAAGCTGGCACCGGCCCTGTCCGAGGGCAACCTGGCCAAGACCCTGGCTGCCCCGGTCACGGCGATCATTGGTTTTGACCTGGATTTCCACGAGAAGCTGCCTTACCTGTTCCCCCACACCGATGCCAAGGCCTGGTTTGACGGCCCGCGCGAAGGCCGCCACGAGGCTGCGTTCCGCAACGGCAGCCTGCAGGGTGCCTATCTGATCCTCGCCGCACGCGCGCTGGGATTGGATGCGGGCCCGATGTCGGGCTTCGACCCGGCGAAGGTGGATGAAGCGTTTTTTGCCGGCACCGCCATCAAGTCCAATTTCCTCGTCAATCTGGGCTATGGCGACCCGTCCGGCATCTTCCCGCGCCTGCCGCGGCTTTCGTTCGACGAAGCCGCGCGTATTGCCTGATTGTTGAAGTGTTCCACGCGGCGTCCGTCACGTTGGCTGACGCCTTGCTTGTCCAGAATTATCCCGTCTATCACCTCCAAGGAGAGATCCATGTCCGCTATGACCAAGTTGCTGCTCCCGCTGGCCCTGGCCGCCGCCATCACCGCCTGCTCCAAGCCGGCTGACACCGCTGCCCCGGCTGCCGCCCCGGCCGAAACCGCCGCTGCTCCGGCCGATGCCGCTGCTGCCCCGGCTGCCCCGGAAGCTGCTGCGATCCAGATCGCCGCCGGCACCTACAAGCTCGACCCGACCCACACCGACGTGCTGGTGCAGTGGAGCCACATGGGCTTCTCCAACCCGAGCGCGCATTTCGGCAACGCTGACGGCACCCTGGTGTATGACGCCGCTGACGTGGGCAAGTCCAGCGTGGAAGTGACCCTGCCGCTGTCCGGCTTGAACAGCTTCACTGCCAAGTTCGACGAGCACCTGCGCAGCGCCGATTTCTTCGACGCCGCCAAGTTCCCGACCGCCACCTTCAAGAGCACCAAGGTGGAAGCAGCCGGCATCAACAAGCTGACCGTGACCGGTGACCTGACCGTCAAGGGCATCACCAAGCCGGTGGTGTTGGACGTGACCGTCAACGGTGCCGGCGAGCACCCGATGGCCAAGGTGCCGTCGGTCGGCTTCGACGCCACCACCACCATCAAGCGCAGCGATTTCGGCGTGGGCGCCTACGCCCCGGCCGTCAGCGACGACGTCAAGGTCCGCATCACCACCGAAGCCTCGATCCCGAAGGCCGAGGAAGCTGCAGCCAAGTAATCGCGCCAGCGGTTTCTTCGCAGCACGCAGTAAACGCAAAGGCCCGCCATTGGCGGGCCTTTGTTGTTAAGCCCTGAAGCCCCTCTCCCTCCGGGAGAGGGGTTGGGGTGAGGGTAGGCGAAAGCGCGTCAAGCAAGTCGCAACATGGCTTCCCTGCCTTTGTAGGAGCGGCGTAAGCCGCGAAGCCGATACATCATCAGTTGGCAAAGATGCGGATGGCTTCAATTCCGTCAGCTTCGCGGCTTACGCCGCTCCTACAGATGAACCCCAATCCGCGCTCAACCAAGCCGCGCTGGCACCCCTGCAAGTCGTACATGCCCCACCAATTGCCGCAGATAGCCGCCGGCTGCACACAGCAGCGCATCACCAACCGGCTTCAACGCGCGCCTACCCCAGCGCTGATGGAAATGCCGCGCATACGGCAGCACTACGTCCGAAAAGATCACCATCAGCTGGGCGGAGAAAAGCGCGAACAGCAGCTCCAATCCCAGCGCATCCAGCACAGGCACCAAGGTGGCCAGTTCCGGGTTGGAGACGATGCACAGGATCACGACGGCGGTAAGCAAGGCGGCCGCTCGGCCGCGCCAGTTGTGGGTTTTCATTTGTTGAACCATAGCAAGTAGCGGGCAGGCTGATGGGCCGCGTCTCATGTGCGCTACTTGCTGCGAACCGTTCACCGGTTCGAACAGGTATCGGCCAGGTGGCGCGTGGCGCGTTCCGTTTCATTGGATGCCGCCTGGCCTTGTTCGCCCGAGCACAGCTTGCTGGTAGCAGCCACCTTTCGAGCCGGGCTGTTGGATTCGCCTTCCCCCGCCAGCTGCCTCGCCAGCTCGACATTGACGATATGTCCTTGCATGAACAGCAGGTCGGTATACACGCTCATTTCCCTACTCCTTGTTGAGAGGATTTGAGGTTAGTTCCGGGCTATAGTCCGGAAAAGCGAGCATCCTTCAATCAAGTATTGAGTAAAACTCAAGTTTAATGTCCAGGCCGCCACTCCAGTTCCTGCAGGGCTTCGTGCTTGCCGCACGCATGGGCAACATGTCGCGCGCTGCCGAGGCGATGAATGTCACCGTCAGCGCCTTGAGCCACCAGATGCGACAGCTGGAGCAGCGGCTCGGCTATCCGCTGTTGCTGCGGCAGGCACGCGGCGTGGCGCCGACGCAGGAAGGGCGACGCCTGCTCGATCAGATCGGCCCCCACCTGGATGCGATCAACGAGGTCTTCCGCCCGTTCCAGGCGCGCCGCGATTGCGTGTTGTCGATCAGCGCGGTGCCGACGATGGCATCGGCTTGGCTGGTGCCACGCCTTGGCCGTTTCGTGGCGGCGTATCCGCAGATCGAGATCAACCTGCAATCCAATCAGCTACTGATCGATTTCGAGCGGCAGCTGCAGTTCGATGGCGCGATGCGTATCGGTGATGGTCGCTGGCCGGGAGTGATCGCCGAGCCCTTGATCGATGAGTGGCTGGTGCCGATGGCCAGCCCGGCACTCGTGGAGCGCATGGGCGGCATTGGCGCGAAGCCGCTGGCGGAGTGGCCGTTGCTGGGTGACCCGGATGGCGAGTGGGACCGCTGGTTCGCCTTGACCGGCGCGAATGCGCCCAAGCGTTACGTTGCGATCTTCGATGACTCCGAATCGCACCACCGTGCGGCCTTGGAAGGCGTTGGCGTTGCGCTTGGGCGGGTGACGCGCGCGCAGCTGCTGCTGCAGTCAGGCCAGTTGCAGTTGCTGTCCGCTCACCGGTTGAAGACGGCCTGGTCGCACTGGCTGGTCTATCCGGAACGATCGAAGGACCATGCTGGTTTCCAGGCCTTCCGGCAATGGCTGCATGCGGAAGCCGCCGAGTACCGAGTGCTGATGGGTGAACAGCCCCAGCAGTGATCCGCGTGTCGGCACATGCAACCGCGACTTGCAGCGATCGGCTTGCTCGTTTACTTGATCCACGGCGCCAGAACACGCAGCCGCTGCGGCTGCGAGGACAGCGTAAACGCCACCAGCAGGGCAGCACCGCTCAAGGCCATTACCCATACCAGCACCGCCATCGTGGCGTGATCCACGGCCAGGCAGAAAACCAGTGCAACGCCGATGCTGCAGCTACCGAGGATGCGCAGCAGGCGCAGGACGGCGGGCGAGGGCTGGCGCTGCCATACCTGTGCGGCATGTACCTGCATCGACAGCGCCAGCCAGGCCATGCCGGTAAGGCTGGTCAACAAAGCAGCAGCGAGCATCAGGTTGGCGGACAAGGGCTCAGGCATGTGCATTCTCGCGATGTGCGGCGTGTTTGGCATGCGCGCGCTGGCCCAGCTTGCGTGCGGTCAGTACGGCAATCACCGCGCTGCCAAGCAGGAACAGGTCGATGCCAGCCACCGGCCAGTAGCCGCGCGACAGCGTGCGCAGCAGATGGTCACCGGTGGTGATCCAGTTCAATGCCACGGCTGCGACGGCCATCACTGCGATGGCCCAGGTCTGCTCGCGCCATGCCGGGTTGGTCAGGCCGCGTGCCACCGGCGCGCCGCGCATGCCGGCATGTACCAGCGCCAGCGCCCACACTGCCCAGAACGCATAGCGCTCCCAGTCGCCACGGCCGGGCAGCGCTTCGGGCAGCAGGCGGTTGGCGATCAGGATGCCGAGCGTGGCCAGGACCATGCCGGTTACCGTGGTCACTGCCAGCGCATCCACGATGCGCGCGCCCTGGCTGCCCTGCAGGGCGTGCTGACGCTTGCGTTTCTCGACGAAGAAGATGAAGCCGGTGGCAATGCACACTGCACCAGCAAGCCCGCCGAGCACGTATAGCCAGCGCAGCAGCCAATGGCGGAAGTGCTGCAAATGCAGGCCGGTGAGGAACTCGGCCATGCGTGCTACCGGCGTGGCGGCCGGATCTTCGCGGATCAGCTTGCCGTCGGAGGATTTGAAGTGGATGCCATCGCCTACCAGTGCGATGCGATCGGTGCCGGCGCGGTAGACGCTGACGTAGCCATTGGCATCGCCAACATGCTGCAGCACCAGGAAACCGACGTCGCCGGCCTTGTCATTGGCCTCCCAGCGCCGCTGCGCCTGCGCGACCATCGCATCCACTGATGCCAGCCCAGCAGCGACGCCTGCACGCTGGTGCGGCAGACCAGTTTCCTGCGCTTCCACCCGCTCGTGCAGGTCATGCAGGTCGTGCAGCTGGGTGTGGCCGACCGGAAAATAATAGGTGCCGGCGAAGATCAGCAGGCCGGTCAGCGCGAAAAAGAAATGGAACGGCAAGGCAACCACGCCGGTGAGGTTGTGCAGGTCCAGCACACTGCGCAGGCGGGCCTTGTCGGGGCGAAAGGTGAAGAATTCGCGGAAGATCTTCCTGTGCATCACCACGCCGCTGATCAACGCGGCCAGCATCACCAGGGCGGAGAAGCCGACGATCCAGATGCCCAGGTTCTTCCAGTCCAGGGTCAGGCCGTAGTGCAGCGGGAAAAAGAAGCCACTGCCGATCTTCAGATGATCGTCCGGCAGCACGCTGCCGTTGCGCGGATCAATGGTGGCGTAGGCCCAGATCAGTTCTTCCGGGTCCTTGGCATTGGGCACCTGGTAGCCGGCATACAGGGCCAGCACCGGATCGCGGTGGGTGGTGTACGCGCTCCAGCTGGCGACCTTGTCGAAGTGCGTGGGCATGGGCCCGTTGACCAGCGGACGCATCGCATCGATGGCCTCCTTGGTCGGCTGCATGCGCTCGAACGCAGGCCGCAGGATCTTCTCGAAGGACGGCATCGGCTGCGCTTCGATGCGCGTGGCGGGAATCGCCCAGCGGTCGATTTCACGGTCGAAGACGGACAGCGCGCCAAAGAAGAACGCTGCCATCAATACGAAACCGAGCACCAGGCCGAACCAGGTATGCAGCCACGCCATTGCTTGCCGGAAACTATTGAACATGGACTTCTCCGCTCATACCAGCAGGGATTGTACGAGTGAGGCAATCCCTGCCATCAACAGGCCGCCGCCGAGCAGCACGATCCAGATGCGCAACAGGCGCTTGGTCGCGATGCTCCACAGGAAGACCACCACGTAGGTGACCAGGCCGATGAAGGTGCCCAGGAATTCGGCATCGTGGAAGTCGAGTTTGGCGGCGAACAGCAGACTGGTAGCCATGGCCACCGTGCCCCATGCGAAGACATAGCCGCCGAGCATTGCGGCCAGCACCCGCAGCACGACCTGTTGGCGCGAGCGGGAAGGAGCAGTGATGGTGGTTGGTTGGGACATGGCGGTGGTGGTGTCTCGGGTATCAGTTCGGGTGGAGCTTCGTTTGAAGCCCCTCTCCCGCAAGGGGAGAGGGATGGAGCAAAAGCCAAAAGCTGCTACTGCGATCCTATCCGCAGCACTCAGAAGCGCCAGTCAAAACTCAGCTGGTAGTTCCGCGGGGCACCGTAGTAACCAATCTGGTACAGGCTGTTGATGTACTTCTGGTCGGTAATATTGTTGATGTTGGCGCGTATCGTGGCATTGGGCAGCACGTCCCATGCGACGAACGCATTCAGCACCGCATAGCTGCCCTGGCGCACCACCATGTTGGTGTAGCTCTCCTTGGTGGAGGTGTCGCTCTGCCAGCGGCCGCCCAGGCCGAAGGACAGCGCCTCGTAGTTCGGCAGGCGCGAGGTCAGCATCAGGTTGGCGGTGCGGCGCGGCACCCAGGTGTAGGTGCTGCCGCCGTCCTGGTTGCTCATCTTCAGCTGGGTATAGCCGAATACCAGGTTGGTGTTGTCGCTGAGCTTGCCGGTGGCTTCGAACTCGACGCCCTTGGACTCCACGTCCACGCCGTAGTACCAGTAGTTGGCGGTGGCGAAGTCATAACCGCCATACGTGGACAGGTTTTCCTGCTTGGCCTTGAACAGCGCCAGCGTGGTCAGCAGGCGGCGGTCCAGCCATTCGGCCTTGACGCCTACTTCGTAGTTCACGCCCTTGGTCGGGTCCAGGTAGACATGGTTGATGTCGTACTGGTCCTGCGGCTGGTAGATGTCGGAGTAGCTGACATAGCCGAGCACCTTGTCGTTGAAGTCCCAGGTCAGGCCGGCGTAGGGGCTGATGTTGTCTTCGGTCTGGTTGAAGGACACGCTGTTATAGCCATCACGGTGGTATTCGGCCCAGTTGAAGCCGATCACCGACTTGAAGCGGTCAGTGAAGCTCAGGCGGGTTGCGCCATAACCGCGCTTCAGGCGCTGGTTGGTCCAGTTGGCCTTGGTGCGCGGCCCCCACTGCGGCTCGGCAATGGCGTTGCCGGCGTAGGGGAAGGCGGGCAGGGCGCCAAACGAAGGATCGCTGCTGTCGACCGGGTGGTCCCAGGTGGTCTCCTCGCTCTTGGCGACGCTGAAGCCGAACATGGCTTCCTGCTCGCGGCCGAACAGCTGGAAGTGGCCGTTCAAGGTGATGTCGCCCAGATGCGAGCTGCCCTCGTCGATGCCCTTGTACGACCAGCCCACCAGGCCTTCGCTGGTCAGCGGATCCAGTCCGGTGGTGGTGTAGGCGAAGAACAGCTGGTCGTCACTGCCGATCTTGCGGTAGTTGTACGAGGCCTTGACCTGCCAGTCCGCGCCCAGCTGGTGGGTGTATTCGGCAAAGGCGGTTTCAGTCTTGGTATCCCAGTAGGTCCAATCCTGGGTGGTGGAGGCGCTGCGGCGCCAGGATGCCTGGCTGCCGTCGGCGTTGACGAAGGTCAGCGCGCCCCACATGTTCTGGTCGCTGTTGGCCTTCTGCCATGAGTAGCCCAAGGCCAGCGTGCCGTTGTCGCCGATCTGGCCATCGACCACGCCGTAGAAGAAGTTGCGGTCGGTATTGAAGCCGCGCAGGTAGGAGTCGGCGTCTTCATGCGCAGCCGCCACCCGACCGGCCCAACGGCCATCATCGGTGAACGGCGTGGAGTAGTCGATCTCGACACGGCGCTTGCCCCAGGAGCCGACGCTGACGCCCAGCTGGCCCTTTGCCTCGTTGGTGGGGCGCTTGCGCACGTAGTTGATGGTGCCCGAGGCATTGCCCACGCCGGTGAGCAGGCCGTTGGCGCCGCGGATCACCTCAAGCTTTTCGTAGCCGAAGGCATCCATCGCGCCGGTGACGATGCCCCAGTCATTGGGCAGGCCGACGCCGTCGATCTGGGTGTTCTTGATGTCAAAACCGCGCGCCACGTAATTGGTGCGGTTGGTTTCCCACTCCTCGACCTGGATGCCGGTGGCCAGGCGCAGCGCGTCATTGAGGTTGTCGACGCCGAACTGCTGCATCTGCTCAGCGCTGACCAGGCTGATCGACTGCGGGGTTTCCTTGATGTCCAGGTCCAGGTTGGTGGCACCGTTGCTGACCCGGTTGGCGCGCTGCGAGACCACGCGCACGGTATCCAGTTGGGTAGCGGTGTCATTTTCCGCGCCGGAGGCAGCGCCAGATGCGCTCTGCGGCGCGGCCATGGCGATGCCGCAGCTGCTGGCCAGGACCAGGCAGATGGCGGCCTGCAGGCGGGTGCGGGCGTTGCGGAACAGGAACGGGTTACCAGCGGCGTCAGCCGGGCGGAGGCAGTTGCGATTGGGGTGCATGAGCAGGCCTGAACAGGGGGAAGCAGCGGAATGGCCACAGGCGGGGGCGGTGCCCGCTTCCGGTGCGGGGCAGAACTGCGCTCGGGCGGGCGGCGTTGTCAGGGCGAAATTAAATGCGAATGATTTGCATTTTGCAACTATTGAGCCAGTCAGTTTGGTGCGAAGGGCTGCCTGGGAGGGCACGGTCCAGGCAAAACGCGTCTGTCGAACCCTGACCGGGGGGCACCGGACGTGCTCTGGCCGCTCCTTGTATGCTCCGCTCGACGCCCCGGCTGAGGTGACCATGTCCGACGCGCTGCATGCAGTTCCCGAACGCCGCGGTGGCCTGTGGCGCCTCGCCTGGCTGCTGCTCTGGCTGGCGCTGGCGGCCTTGAGCCTGCATTTCCTGCTCGCCGTCCATGGCCAATACCGGCATCTGGACCCCGAGCACTACGGGATGTACTGGTCACGTCGTAGTTGGCTGTGGTTGCACATCGGCGGTGGTGTGCTGGGGATTGTGCTTGGGCCGCTGCAATTCCTGACACGCTGGCCGCGTGCGTGGCCGCGCCTGCATCGCTGGTTGGGGCGCTGTTATATCGGGGGCATGCTGGTGGCGTGTGCTGCTGCGGTGGGTTTGATCGCCACTTCCCCTGCACCTGCGTCGATCACCACGGCGTTCGCCGGCACCGCGCTGGCCTGGTTGATCACGGCCTTGCTGGCGATGCTCAGCATCCGTCGCGGCCAGGTCGCAAGGCATCGCCGCTGGATGACGCGGGCCTATCTGGTAACGCTGGCACCGGTGCTGTTCCGGCTGCTGTTACCCGCCTGGATTGCGAGCGGCCGCGCACCCAGCCCGGACGCGATTGCACTGCTGTTGTGGACCAGCTGGATGCTGCCTTTGTTGCTGCATGGGCTGCTTTCAAACGCGTGGACGAAGTGGCGGGGGATGACGCAATCGTCTGCAGCTACGGCGGGCTGATGGTTGGCCGGACAAGGCCAAGGGCGAGGCAGGTTTCAGTGCTCAACGGTTGACCGGGGTGCACCGCGAAGTACCGCGATGAAACGAATGACGAGGCCAACCACGAAGAACGCCGCCAGCATGGCTGCTGCATAGGTGATTACCCGGACATAACCGATGCTGGCGGCATCGATGAAGTAATACGGATACATGCTGGTCAGTCCGCCGCGGACCAGGGCGTAGAGCAGATAGCCGATCGGATAGATGCACCACTTCAATGGCGCGGACCGGCCAAGCGGGAATCGGCTGGCGGATGCGATCCAGTAGGCAAGCGCACACAGCGGCACCACGTAATGCAGCAGGTAGTCGGTAATCAGCTGCAATCCCTGAGGATTCCAGGCATTGCGCAACAGCAGGTGATAACCCGCGCCGACCATGACGATCGAGGTGGTCGCACAGCCCAGTACGCTGGGTCTGGCGAAGAACCGGCCTGGGCGCGACATTTCCGCGGCCAGCGGCAGCGTCGCCGCAAGGGCGACGAACAGGTTGGTCAATACGGTGAAATAGGCAAGAAAGGCGAAGACGCCATGGATCGCGCCATGGCCATTGGCGTGCGCCAATTCGATGGACAGATAAAGCTGCAGCAGCAGCGCCATCCACGCGACAGCTGCCAGTACCGCGAGCATCACCTTGTTGGGTGCAGGAGGCTTCATTGTCATCGGCTCTCTGGCAGCGTTCAGTCGCCGCTCCCGGAGAAGACTAACTCAGCAGGGCGCACCACGAAGGCTCGACCCGCAAGCAAGCACCCCAACAGGTCGCAGCCAACAAAGCCCCTCTCCCTTTACGGGAGAGGGGTTGGGGAGAGGGTGACGAAGCAGCGTTGCCGGCACACGCAGGCAATGGCCAAGGCTGAGCAGGCTTCAAAGCCACCCAATCAAGCAACCGGAAAAAACCGGCTGACCTTGTGCTTCAGCAACTGCACCAGCACCGGGTCCATGTAGTCGTAGTCATCCGGGATGTCGAGGCAGATCACCCGCTTGCCATCCAGATGTGCGCGGAACTTCTTTGACAGCTTGTTGCGATGGGCTTTTTCCATCACGAAGATCAGGTCCGCCCAATGCAGCAACTCGGGTGACACCGGCGTATTGGCGTCATTGCCCAGCCCGGCCGACTGCGTTTCAATGCCGGGCCAGTCGGCGAACACCTGCTCGCCGGTTGGGCTGCGCAGGCGGTTCTGGGTGCAGATGAAAAGAACATTGCGGGGCATGGAGGAGATACCGGTGGATGCTGTTGATCAGCTGCCAGGTTCAGGAGAAGTAGCGCGGTAGTCGGTTCGCAGGAGCATCACGGTGAACGCGATGACAGCCAGCATTGGCCAGCCGAAGAACAGTGCTCGGAACAGCAGCGACCCATTCACCACTGCAATCAGCACGGCCGACACCAGACCGCCACAGCCGAAGCCGATCCAGAGGAATCTCCTGCTGAAGCTCCGTTGGCCGCCGGCGAGAAGATAGTAGGCCCGCCACAGTGCAAAGATGCCGAACCAGCCAGCAAACAAACAGAGCAGCACCAGTACAGCGCTGGCAACGTGTTCGTCGCTTCGGATCGCATCGACTGCAAACAATAAGCCCAAGGCGCTGTAAAACAGCGCCACCAGCGTGCTTGGTGCGACCACCACGAAGCCGATCAATTGGGCGAGTATCTTCGTTCGCATGCGATCCATCGTGATTCAAGGGGTGAAGCCGCGCGCTGTTTCAACGCATGGAGTAAATATTTCGCTTCAAACGGCGGGACGTGGATTGCATTGCCTGCCTGCGACATCGCAATCAGCGCGATTCCGCCTCGACCACAACGGCGGTTCCGTAGCAGAGCACCTCGGTGAGCCCGGTCATCAGCTCGGTAGCGTCATAACGCACACCGATGATTGCATTGGCACCTAGTTGCCGGGCATGGGTAACCATGTCGCGGTAGGTTTCATCGCGGGCCTGCTCGCACAGCTCCGTGTAGATGGTGATGTTGCCGCCGAAGATGGTCTGCAGCCCGCCCAGGAAGTTGCCGACGATGGAGCGTGAACGCACGGTAATGCCGCGGACCAGGCCGAGATTGCGCATGGCACGATAACCCGGCAGCTCCAGCGCGGTGGTGATCATCGCGTCATTGAGCAACGCGGGAGGCGTGCGGCCGGACGAGGTGTTGTACGGATCGGTCATGGTGGGTGCTGGCGTGGCGGATCAGGGAAACCGCAGTATGAATGCATGCGTGGGGCAGCACCAAGAAGGGGGCGCAGTCTTGCGATGCAGCCAATGTTGAAGCCCGGCCCGCACAGCGGGCCGGGTGCTTGCAGCTCAGGTGGTTCGCACCAAGGCTGCAGTTGCCTTGCGCACGACCGGCAACAGCAACAGCAGGATGGGGAAGGCGACCAGCCACGAAATGCCCCAGGCAGCGAGCCACTTGGAGCCGAGCAGCGGCGACATGCCAATGCTCTTCAGGGTGCTGATCAGAGAGACGACGCAGGTCATCAGGATGGACAGCAGCAAGGGCATGACCAAGGCGCCGTAGCGCGAGGGAAGCTTGGGAATGCCAAATGCGATGGTGGTTCTGTTTGTAGCGTTCACGGTGATCTCCTGGATCCGGTCAAGCAATGGCGCCTATCACCCACGGATGGGTGAACAGCCCCGGCAATGCCGGAGTTGATGGGCGCGTTGGTTGACGTAAACGCTTACGGCCGTCGCTTGAATCGCGAGGACGCGCAGATCTTAGGAGCTGGTCATGCTTCTGGCAAGCGCTTCAATATTGTTGCCGGCAAGGCAGTGCGCTTCATTGCCCAACCAACTCGCGCAGTTCAATGACCCGGTCGATGTTCAGCTGCATCGGGCAGAACGAATACATCGGCGAGCCGACATACGAGCCGGCGAGTTCGCAATGCAGGTCCCGGTACACCAGCCAGGCTTTCTGCGCGCGCTCGAGCTTTGCTGCATCGCCCGCGTTTTCCGCAAGCAACTTGCTGTTGAAGGCGCGATAGAGACGTGTCATCTCCGCTTTCGCATGCTCCGAGGTCACCGACGAGCAGGCCTCCACCGTGCCGTTGTTGATCTGGCCGGCCTTGGACAGGCAGTCGTTATAGGCTTGCTGGTGGTCCACCGGCGTGGCGGCAGCGGGCCACGCCAAGCCTGCAAGCAACAGCAGGGAAACTGCATTGGTTCGCATCGTGCAACGCCTTTGCTTGGGCAGCCGCAGCTGCCGTGGTTATCGTCTTCGCGAATCTACGAAGGGCAAACGACTCAGCGCCGTGTGAGCTCCTGCCCATCGACCGTCATCTTCCAGCTGCCATCCACTTGATGCGGCGGTACCGACACCACGAATCGCGTGGTCAACGGGCCCACGCCGGCGATGAAATCGTTGCCTTCGTAGGACTTGATCGGTGCATCCAGTGACTTGCTCACCGACGGGCTGGGTTGATGCTTGTAGATGACGCGCCCACCTGCGTCGATGAGCAAGGATGTAGTGTCCGATTCCCAGGTGCCGACATAGGCCTGCTTGTCTGCAGGTACCGGCTTGCCACAGGCGGCCAGCACCATAGTGCAAAAGAGGCCCAGCAGCACGAGGCGGCTACGGTGCAGCATCGCCTGCAGTTGCAAGGGGTTGCGGGCAGTGCCATGTGTGCTTGTGTTTTTCATCATGGAGTCCTTTCTATGCGTGTAGATGGCAGATCAGCGGGATGGTTGATGGCTGGAGTATTGAATCTTGGCAACTCTGCCAATGAACGCCATTGGCAGCAAGGTATCGGTGTCTGGAGTCAACAGCAGAAAGCCAGTTGAGACGAAAACGCAGATGACGCTGACATTGTTCGACCATCGCGTTCCACAACGCTGCAAGCAGGCCCGCGCTGGATGCTCATTCCTGCGCCGAAAAGGACGCGTGGTAAGCAACCGTTCCCTGTAGCGCCGGAGCACCAAATGAAAGCGCCTGGAAGTATTCGGCAGGAACGCCCGGCAAGGTGAGCGCGTCCGTGGCCTTGAATCCGAACCGCGCGTAGTAGCCAGGATCGCCAAGCACCACGCAACCGCCTGCAGCAAGTACGCGAAGCTTATCGAGTGCTGCGTCGATCAGCTGGGTGCCGATGCCCTTGCCCTGCAACTCCGGCACGACCGATACCGGCCCAAGCCCGTACCAACCGCTATCCGCGTCGTCGATGGTCACCGGCGATACTGCGACGTGGCCAACAACTACGCCCGATTGTTCGGCCACAAGAGAGACGGTGAGCTGCCCGGAGCGGCGCAATGCGGCCACGATGAACTGCTCGGTGTGATCGGTATGCGGCGCCTCCAGGAACGCGGCTGCGGTGACCGCGTCGATGGTTGCGATGTCGGCGGGTGTTTCCGGTCGGATCTGGATGTTCATGATGCTCACGGTACTGCATGTGCGGTGGTTGGTTCAGAAGTAGAAGCATACGCACGAAGCCGGCGATCAGCTTGCGCGCACCTGACTACTTGCAACCAAGCGTAACAATCGGCTCCAGATAGGCAGGGAGCGTACCTGCCGCATCCATCGCTGCCAGCGCATCAAAGCGTTGGATGCGTGCGCCGGGATCGGTGGCGAGCAGGGCCTTGTAAGCCTTGAGCATGCTGCGCATGCCGGCCAGCTGTGAGGGCTGCAGCGCACCTTTCTGCGATGGGTTGGCGATCTGGAAGGCAGCGCTGCCGAAGATGAACTGGGCCAGCAGCTCCGGACCATTGGGGATGCCAGTGCCGGGCACCGGCGTCAGCACGTCCGGGCAGACGTAGTCCACCACGTCCTTGGTGCTGTCCTCCCATTCCAGCAGCAGGGCGCGGATGCTGGTCGCCTCCGGGTGGCGCGGCTGCGCTTCCAGCAGTGCGGTCAGGCCGACGACCTGCGAGCTGTCTACTTTCAGCGCGCCTTCGCTCTGGGCGGCGGCACCCAGCGGCAGGAACAGCGCGAGCACGAGCATCTGGCTGGAGAATCGCATTGCACGGATTCCTTGTACGGCAGTGGCCTGCTCGCGCCCATGGGATGCAGCGCATTGGCTCTGGAACGGCGGCGAGCCAGACGATGATTGAACGTATCGCGGACAGGTTCAATCACTTCTTCGTGGAGGGCAGGGCTTGCTCCGCGCATGCGCCATGCAGCGCTGCCTTGCGCAGTCCGCGTGCCGCGCGACCCGCCGGCTCTGCTACCTGCAGGCAGTGCTGACCTGCTGGTCCAGGCTGGCCCGCATATCGGCCGTTGCCTGCGACCCCGCCGCACCCAAGGCCGCGGTGCGCATGGCCTTGGCGCCATCACAGCCCTCGTTGCCTGCGGTTGTTGTATAGCGAACCTGCACGCGCCGCTGATCCGGCCCGGTCGGGGCGGCGCTGATGGCCTGCGTCGGGTTGGATGGAGAGGGCGAGGCATACCGGCGCGAGGAGGTTTCGCCTTCGCGGCAGGGAATGGACTGGTAGCTGGTTTCGCCCTTCGGCCCCGTGCACTTGTACACAGGCTGGGCCTGCGCCGCCGGGATGCTGAAATAGAGAACGGCGGAGGCGAACAGGGGGAGACAAGCCTTTGTCATTGAAGCTCCATGGCAAATCATGAATAGGGGCGCTGATTATGTCCGGTCGCGGTTTTGCAATCCGGAACCGCTGCGCGTTTTTCGCAAACGGCAGCTGCAGACCTGCGAGGCGCTGTCAGCGGCAGCGACCAGCAGCAGGGGTGCAGGAGCATGCGCCGCGCGCAGACTCACTTCGTGGCTGGGGCCTGTTCCGACATGACGCCATCCATCCAATCAGCGTAATGGCTCATGCGGACGTTGCAGGCGACCTGGCCGTAGCGCCCGGGCCGTGCGGTCAACACGTTGCCCTGCACGACCTTCCAGGAGCCCAGCCCAGCGAGCAGCCATTGATCGCCGCTCTGCAACAAGGCGGGGCCGCCGCTATCCCCGTTTCCGAGCACGCCTTCAAGCGGCAGGGCCGAGGGTGGCGCATCGAACACATAGCAGAGCCAGCGGTCGTAGGCGCTGCTGACCTTGTTGAAGGCGCGACGCAGTTCGGTGCGGTTTGGGCCGCCGGGATCATGCCCGATGTCACCCGTGCCGGTGGCACCTTTGCCGATCAGCTTGATGACCTGGCCAGCCTCATCGCCGCCCCGGTAAGAAGCCACCGGAGCTACATCGGTCACGGGCTTGCTCAGTTTGATCAGCGCGATGTCATCCGATGCAGCCAGGAAAACCACGATCAACATCGCCTCGCCGCTGGCCGTGGCCTGGTCGATCAAGGTCTGCGGCAGCGTCCTGTAACCAGGGTGGATGACGACGCGCTCAACCTCGCGTGGCAGCCCGTTGATCACCACCTGCTTGAGCTCGGTGTGCTGGGGCAGGGTATGCGCAGCGGTGACCGCCCACTGCGGAGCAACCAGACTGCCGTGTCCTTCGCCTGGCATGTCGACCAGCGCCGGATACTCGTCGGCGGCAACCCGGTACTTCGCATCGTCCACATCGTGGCGAATGACGATGGCGCTGGCGGGGGATGAAGCCGCGAGCAGGAAGATCAGTACCAGCAGTTGCTTCATGGGTTGAAGTCCATTTGAACGACGAGGGCTGGGTTAGTGGGCGGCAGCAAGTTCGATGCGGCGATCAGGCAGCTGATTCAGCACTGGAAGCCGAGCACAAGCTCGGTACCTTCGGCATTGCTGCGATCAAGGTCACTGCGTCGCTCCAGCGGCTGTGTGCACCCGCGCGGCTTGATGTACTCGCTTGCCATGTCCACCAGTTCATCGGGTACAAGCGCCTGCTTATCCGTTGCACGTACGTGAATGTAGTACGGCTGCTGGAACATCACGATGTAGGTATCCAACGCATAGCTGCGGCCTGCGTGCTCCAGCTCTGCGTGGTTCTCATCGACCTTCACCCAGCTGCGCTCGATCAGTTTGTTGTCTGCAGCGCGGCTGCCGAATGCGAAGAGGGAGGTCGATACAAGGGCAACGGCAAAGATCTTTTTCATGAATGACTCTTTCTTCTATGTTCTGGAAATATAAATTTGGTTTGAAGCCCCTTCGGGCCATGACTTGTATGCAAACACCAAGGCCGAAAGAACCAGTGGCTATCGCCCCGCTGCCGCTCTTGCTTAGCGGCAATGCGTTGGTGCGCGTTGCAGAAGTACCAGCGAGTAGCCAAGCTAGGTCCGAGAGCCCATCTCTCTCTCATGCAGATTGGCAGCTGATGTCCACTTCGTGAAGCATGAGGTCGCCTGGCGACAGAGAGGCCGGCCACTCCCGATGGATTTTCACTTCGACCGGAGATCGAAGTAAAGAACAGTTGACCAGTTCCCGAGTCCAAGCGGGTAGAGCTTTTCGGCGGGCTTTTCGCGCTCGATTGGCGGTGCAGGAGGGGTCTTTGCTCCGAAAATACGCGCCAGCCATCCCTGCTTGTCCTGCGTCGCCGGTTCGGTGACCGGGAGCGTGGGCTGCAACATCCCAAGCGCTTCTTCAATCTGGGGCTCGAGGAAGCCCAGTTCGTTGAACAGTTGCGAGTTCTGGTCCTCAAGCTCCTCCTCGCCCATATCGTAAATCTCACCGCATTCAAGCAAGAAATATTCACGGCGATTCTCAGCAAGAAATGCTAGTGCTTCCTGCTTCAGCTCCAGTGCCTCCGGGAGCGTGATCCGGTCAAGGAACTGCGAAAGACGTGCCACGCCAAGATCATAGCTGCTGGTGATGGCGATGTTTCCAGCGTCAACCCAGATCGAGGATTGAACAATCCTGGGGTTACCCGACATCAGGATCTTGTAGATCAACGGGATGCCATAGTTCCACTCGGAAATGCCGGTGATGCGGCGATGTTCCGGCGATCCACCATCATGGCCAAGCCCATTGCCTGCATACAGGTAGCTGCGATTAGCCATCTTCGTCCTTGAAAGTTCAGTGTGGGGGTTGAGTCTGCCTGGCAAGGACGATTGGTATCATCCGCGCTTGCAAGGCCAATGCATTGCGACCGCCGATTACTATAACGGCGGCCATGGCTTCGGCGTAAGTGCGCGCGATGATTGCGGCGTTGGTTCAAAGCTGCATTCAAACGATCAGCCAAGATACTGGATTTAGCCATGCTGCCTTCGCACCAACTTGAACTTAACGGTCCTGGCTGGAATTGAAGCGGTTGTCTCGATGCTGACGGTGATATCAAGTGCGACGCCTGCAAGCGCGCATTGTGAGGACATTGATCGTGCTTGCAGGGCTTCCACGGCGGTGCTCTGCAGGGCGGGCCGGGTTTGAATGCGTACTTAGCGCGAATCGTTGCTACGAAGCCTGTGACGGAACAAAAGACCTGCAGCCGAAAGTGCCAAGCCACCGAGGAATAGCGCGCCTGTGAGGTAGTCAATGTACCGGGCGGCAGTTGGGATGGCGCGCAGGTAGCCGGATGTGGCTCGAGTCTCAGCCGACAGCATTACGTCGACCGGAAGCAGGCCGAAGAAGGCGATGAGCGCGAGGCCTGCTGCAGCGATCCCTACTACGATGGCAAGGCTTGCGAGTGCTCTCATCGTTTCGTCCAGTGGTTGAGCTGTAGTGATTGCCTGGGCTGGCACCTACTGGATCGATGATGATTTCGAATGCAGGTCAATCGAAGTGCCCGGTCATAGGTGGAGAGTTGATGCGTCATGAACTCGATACGCCGAATACACGCTGGTGCCAGAAACTTCTCGGGCTGCGGAACCAGTGCGAGTTCTCTTTCGTCTCAAATGCCGAAAACTGCCCCATATCGATGTCGTAACGATGAAGCAAAGCGATCAGCTTACGTAGCGATTCATCGGTGGTTTCGGCAGACGCCAATGAAATTACAGTCTCGTCCAACTCCCCGTAAACCTCTTCAACCACGGGAATGCTTCGCGCCCAGCTGAAGAAGCTGTTCTCGTCGCAGGGAGAAAAGAAGACGACGCGTTTGCAACGGATCTGGGGCATGGCGTCTAGGGTCCGAATCAGGTTGAGCTGTGATGATGATGATCGGCAATGATAAATACTGCAGCTTGCGTGCGGAACAAAGCGGAATCAGCTAGGAGTGTCTTCCGGCTTCACTTGCACAGTCTGTCCCGAGCAATCGTGGCACCTATTTGGTCGGCGGACCAATGCCGGGTAATCCAGATGGTTAGCGCGCTCCCAGAGATGTGCCAAGCGGTGTTGCTTTGCAGGTGGGAGGCTGCGTTGTGAGCGCCGGCGATACGCCAAGACGCTCGCTCGCCGGGGGGTGCATGGTCAGGACTGCCGAACAGCAAGTTGCCAGCAACGCTCCATGGGTTGGTTGCAGCCGCCGCGATAGGAATTTTTTCATGACATTGTGCCCACGCTGCAGCAATCTCGTTGCGGCTGAAGAGCGCTGGATCAGCAGGGGTTGGGCGTCCGTGCACTTTGGAAAGCCCGATGACATAAAAAAGGCCGGGTGCTGCGATGAGCAGTGCAAGGAGTGCCAGGATCGAAATCGCGGATCGCTGCCAGAAGCGCATGGTGTGATTCCCTATATCCGACAGGCGTCGCGTAGCATCACGGACCTGAGCTTGAGGTTGTCAGGCATCGAACCTGTCGCCATTTGCTGACCTCCCTTCGAATGCGAGCAGCAGCTTTGCGGTGCCATATGTGCCAAGAGCCATCTGGATGAAGGCCACTGGGAGGCTGATCAAGAACAGGTAAAGCCCCAGGGGACCGGAAAGCCAGTAGTGCTGAGCCAGCATGCTCAGAAGAACGAGGACGCCGGTCAGCGCGGTAGAGGTCAGTAGCGGAATCAGGCTGGGATGATGCGTGCGACGGTAAGAGCGGAACTGCAGCCAGAATACAATCGCGGCAACAACGAGCATACTAAGCGATAGAAGCGTTGTAGCTGCTTCGTAGATTTCTATTGCATCATCCTGATTCATCTGTGACCAATATCCTCGGTTAAGAATCCATGCGCAGCTTGACGAATTGCAGATGGTCGTCAAGCGGCGTGCCTGAGCTCATCGATGTTCGGCGCGTGTGTCGGAGAAGCATCCTGGAAGTACGGCCCTTTCCAAGCGTCTAATAGCTGATAGCTGATAGCTGAGGTCAACGGTAAAGGCGCAATGTATCGGGGGGTTGCTAGGCGATGGTAAATGTTTAAAGGGTGATTTCAGTCGTTGGCAAGAAGGTCGGCAGATCCATGATGGTGGTGATTCAAGGAAAGAGCTGGACCCAAATGCGACTGGAGTGCGCAGGAATGCTCAGAGCTCGATTGGCTCGACCTTGTAAAAATTGAGGACTGACGCTGCAACGACGATATCCAAGATAACAGCCGCCGCTCCACTCTGGTCTTGGAACTCCAAGCGAATCCCATCGGTATATCCCTGTTGATTGGTTGTAAGCCATGCCCATTGAACGGTTTGCCGAGACACTGGGACAGGAACCTATTGGAAGACTTGACTGACTGGCGATCCAAGCTACCAAGTGACAGGGCGATCGTGTCGTCCTCAGCCACCGCGGTGATGCAGAGTGTCAACGTCTCAAACCTCAGCTCCAATCCATCTATCAACCGAGAGTGTGGTTGGAACGACGACTCAAGGACTTGTTCAAGTTTTCCACCGTCGTTGCATGCCTGGCGAATCAATTGGATCACTGAGGTTGATTCCTGTTTTCCTGATGCTGGCTATTGGGGCGGCTTCTGCTTGAGTTCACCGGCCAGAATTCGGCAGGTGAAAAAATTGCTGCTCGAATTCCAGTACAGCGGCTTCAATCGTCGCCGAAGTTCCGCACCTTTCGTCTGGGGCCTGCTCTATGAGTAGCTCCAGGAATTGAGCTTCCATTGACGCCGTGCAATCTTTCAGTGCGTCCGCATAAAAGAAATCTTTGCTCTGAACGGAGTAGCCAAGGCCGATCACCTCGAATGCGCGATAGAGGACTGCTCCATTCTCGATTCGACGCCAGATCGGGATATAGCGATAAAGGTGCGTCATGATTGGTCGGTATCAGCGTGTCCACTCTGTTGTGCGAGTGACTGTATGGTGGTTGATGCTTGGCCCAAGCCGTTTGGCGAAGCGCCGGCGCCGAGTTGATAGTTGCTTTCCGGTTATCGCGCAGATTGGCTGCGCGCCTTGATGAAGTGCACCAGCCCGAGTACGAAAATGATCAGCGGCATTCCGATTGCGACAAATCCATCCTCGTTGAAATGACGGACATTCACTGCGAACCACGCGGCACCAACCACCATGCCGATCAAACCCGAGATCTTCTTGCCCGACATATGACCTACTCCCCTAGGAGGACTTGCCAAGAATCTGGAAAGTACGCAGATGTTTCTCCATAAGCAACTGAATCCGTTGGCCGTGATCTGAAGCTGGGATTGCACAGAGCCGTGAAGCGTTGGCGGGGGGAGGGGGCTGTCAGCCGCCACCATCAGGAATGCCTGCTGCCGGGCAATGCCTCCGGGGGGGGCTTGAGTCCGGGGCAGGTTCACGCTGCAGGGCTAAGCCTTGCGATCTGCATTCTCGCGCGCCGCGATTCTCTCGACCAAGGTATCGATCGCCGTCTCCATGGCGCGTGCGGTCTGGTCACCGCTCTGGTTGGTAATGACGAATATGCCAAGCTGGTACTTCGGGATGATGTAGATGTAGCACTGCGAGCGGGGCACGCCACCATGATGGGCGTAGTAGGTGCCCTTCAAGCGATCGCCGCTGACGATGTTCCAGAAATAGCCGATACCGAACTCGGGGTCGAAGTTCAGCAGCGTACGATGTGATTCCTCGACGACAGGCCCATTGGCAATCTGGAATCGCAGGTACTTCGCCATTTCCGGAACCGTGGCTTTCACATTCCCGGATGCACCCCATGGGAGTTGCGGCATTGCCGTGGTCGGCACCGGATTGTCACTGTGATAGCCAACCGCAAGCCGGGCCGCGTCAGCATCGCCAAGGCGGATCTTGGCATCCGTCATCGCCACGGACTCTTGCAGGAACCCACGCAAAAGTGACTCGTAGTCTTTCTTGTAGACGACTTCCAATACGTGTGCCACCAGTTCGGTCCCGGTACTGGAATACGCGTACTCCTTCCCGGGCGCTCGGCCAATCTCGACAGCATGCAGGTCCCCGAAGAACTCAGTCTTTCCGTAGCCGGCATAGATGGCATTGAGCTCAGCGGGCGTACGCCGGTCGGTGAAGTCGGCGAGTACGGTGTTGGCGCGCTCCGGCAGCATGTTCGGCAACCCGCTGGTGTGCGACAGCAGGTGGCGTATGCGGATTGGTTCGCCCTTGTACTGCAGGTTCGGATAGTCGCCCTGCAGATACATCCGGATATCGTCGTCCAGGCTGATCTTGTGCTCCAGGACGGCATTCGCAGCCAAGGTTCCTGCCAGTGTCTTGCTCAAGGAGCCGATTTCGTAGAGCGTCGCATCACTGGGAGGTCCTGGGGTACCTGCAACCATATCGCCGCGGTGGCGAATGAACTCCTTGCCCCGATACACCACTGCAATCGAAGTCGAGTGGAGCAACGGCTGTTTGATCAGCGTTGCGGCCACTTCATCGATGTCCGTTCCAAGGTCTTTCGCAGGAGCTGGAGCGCCCTTGCAACCCGCGCCAAGCAGTGCCGCTGCCAAGATGCAAAAGTAGAGCCAACACCTGTTTCGAAGGGCCATCGAAGTCGCTTGCATGCGTCGGCGCTTGTAGTGGGATAGGGACGGGCTCCTAAGGTAGCCGAATACCTACGGCGGCGCCGTAGTGGTTACAGCACTTGAATTGGGATGGCGTTTATGGGCGTGCGGAGTGGAGAATGGCGCGCACTAGTCCGTGCGTTGGGTCTGTGTGCAAGGTCAGCTCCCCGCTTCAGAGTTGCGGACCTGTGTGTCAAAAAGTACAAACTCGGTCTGCCCATTGGTTGATTCCATTGCCCAGGGCTGGGCGGTGCTGACCCGCACCAGTGCCTGACCGTCAATGTCCATCCATGCAGCGATGATTGTGCAGGCGATGCTCCCGTCGCAAGGGTAGGTGCTGGTGAATGACAGGTTGCTGACGCTCACAACCGGCGCCTTTTCAACGAATATGTGGTTCGTGCCGGCTGCGTCGACAAGAAGGCATTCGACAAAGCCAGGGAAATGGTCGTCGACGAAGCTCGTGATACGTACTGGTATTGAGGGCATGCCGTTGGGTACTTGAGTTCGAGATCATGCGTGCCTACGAAGCGGCTTCCGTTTCAATGGACTGATTGATATCAGGGGCCAACTTCAATGTGGTGATCTTCGCTCGCAACAGGCCTGCGTGCGTCCTGGCGTTGGGATTCCAGAGGGTTGTGATGCTGAAGCGTTCCCGCCTGCCCAGGGCGTCGAGCGAGCTCAGGCGCCACATAAATCACCTCATATTGTACTGAACCTGGTCAGCTCACCAGCCAGTTTCCGACATTCTTGTGGTGCTGGCGAAGTTGTGGAACTTGGCTAACCGCGAAACAAACTCGACGTGATTGAATAGTCATGTTATTACCGATTGGCAGCTGAGTCTGCAGCATTCGCGGCATCGCCCAGGGCCTTTCGAATGATTTCCTCCTCCTGTGGAGAAAACTTCGGCATAAAAACTTCAGCTTCTTCATCGGTCAGCTCTCTGTACTGATGTATCCGCTTCACGACGATGCCGCCGGGGGAATAGTCGACAGCTGCCTGGATCTCGCGCAGCCCGGATAGCTTGGAAGGTCTGCGGAAAACCATGGTATAGAAGTTTTTTGCTCTGGCATCGTTTCCAATAGCAAACTCTATCGAGAGACGTTGTCGGGGACACTCGGTGGAAGTGGCGCTGCTGCCATGTGGGAAAGCATCGATGAATGTAAACGTTGTCAGGGAATTACTGACAGGTTCCTTCAGCGTCGAGAGCGTACAGAAGTCAATCGAGCCTCTGGCCAATGTCGTCCCAGGAATTGCAGAAAGAAGCATCAGCCAACAGATCTGTATCCTTTTCATCTGATGCTTAACTCCGGAATAAATAAGTTGGTTCGGCTTGAATGAAAGCTTGAGGGACAGCCTAGTTGCCACCGGCTTGCTTGGCCTGCTGCCATAGGGCAGACAACTCTGTGGAGGAAATTGAGCTGAGGCTGTCATAGGCCGGTTGTGTGGCCGACCTTTCGCCAGTGCCCTCACCGTGAAGTTCAATTCCACCGGTGCCGTTCGGAGTGACAACGAAGACGAAGGGCGATGCCGGGCTGGGCGGAGCGGCGACCACCACAACCGAGCGATCATCATCGCAGGCGTAGACCAGCCAACTGGTAGAGCCGAATTGCTTGGTTGCGGGCCCGGTATTGCATTGAAGCTCGGGACGCTCCGAAGCTGCACCAGTCGGAGTACCAGCGGCCAGCATGTAAGCGAGTAGGATTACGATCATGTCTGTGTCTGCGGGCTCTGGAGTCAGGCGATGTCGGATAGCGGGTTTGGCTTGAATGAAGTGTTGGCGCGCACGGATGCAAACCTTGCTGGCAAGGCCAATGGTCTTACCGTCGGCGTGTACGGCATGAAGGAATTGCTGGCCGCCAGGAACCTGCCGTGCAGGGCCAGGCCGGTTGAAGCAACGGCAGCAATGGCCCCGGAAATGACGATGGCGGTCGAGAGGCCGAGGGTGACCAGGAGCAGGCGCGAGAACGATACGTCAGCGAGCCGACCGGATGGCGAGTGGGTTACCAATACCCAGTGCATAGCCAATAGCCAGCATGCGGCTAACACTGGAATAGTCGTGATGGGCATCAGGTGCGCAGCGGCGATGGCAGGCAAGGGCGCTGAAACGCTGGCCAGCCAAAAGCGCTTGCGAGGCGAGTAAGCAGCTCTTCGACGAGTGGCTGTTGCTGGCATCTGATACCTGGATTGAGCGGAAAAGCGAAGTAAGGTCTGCTGGAACAAACTATCAAGCGCGCGCAGTTCAGCGGCGCCCCATCCAGATAAAGACGTACTGCACCGCCATTGGAAGCAGGCCAAACACGATGATGCAGAACAGGACGCTGCCTACAAACAGAAGACCCAGATCAATCGCTTGGGCGAAGAGTGGCCGGGAATAGCTTGGAAGGTGCTGGAGCTCCGAACGGGACGCCAGCAGCCCAAGGACGGGCAGGATGCCAAACAGGGCGCCCACGCAACCGGTGCTGATTATGGTTTGTCTGAGTTGCCGGCGTTGCCACATAGCGACCTGTTCCGGAATTGAGCGGACCCGTGAAGCGAGTTCAGCTTGAACAAATTGTCAGGTGTCATGATCGTAGCGCGCAGCTACCCCGTTTTTGAAGTGAATGGTAAACAGAGCGTATCGACCGCCAACTGTTTCAAACTGAAGCAGCCATGGGTTGCTTGCATCGGCATCAAGCGGAACCCCAATGCCAACGAGCTCGAATGTGTCGCTCAAAGAGCCCTTAAGAGGCCCGTAGATCCTCTCATATGCCGGAACCAGCACTGATGCTGACTGTTCGAGCATCGCGTTTTGGTCGTTGGCCTAACTCTGGAATTAAGCCGCTGCCGCGAAGTGGCAGTCGGCTTGAATGAACTGTTAGGCCGCATCCTCTACGGCCACACGCACGACGTCAATGCATCTGGGGATTTGTTCGAAGGGTAGCGGGTAGGCCGCATAGATATTTTCATACACAGTGATCTTGGCCCCCGTGCCGTGACGCATAAGGTGGCCGACGCCACTGAATGAAGTGTTTGCATTGGAGCGCAGCTTGGCATTGCGCCCATGGAAGGGGCGGCCTAGTGAGCCGTCGAGGATGTGCACCGTGAGCTCGCCGTACATGGCGCCAATAAAGTCATGCTGCTCTGTACCAAAGAGCTGCATTGGATCAATGGTGTTGTGAATCAGAAGGATGGTAGGTGCGCCAGATTGTGCAGCTAGCTGTAGTTGCCCCCGGGCCTCCGTGATCTTGTGGCGGGCGTGCGATCCGACAACTCTTGAGCTAACTCCCGACGGATTGAAGCCTCGAAGGCTCTCAATTTGCTCTATCTCGACAGCGACCGTAGAAGCGCCGAGTTGGAGATTGAAGTCGTGAGTCTTGGCGGTGCTCGTTGGGACTCGCTCCCAATTGAGAAGATTCTGTTGGCAGAACATCTCGAACAATGCCTCGGATTGGGTCTTAATAGTCAAAATGCCGGACCCCTGTCATGCGACCTAACGTCTGAATTAAGCGACCCGCGGAGCGGGTTCGGCTTGAATGAATTGTTTGGTGTCATCACGGCTTTCTCGCAAGTGTCTCTTTTGCTATTTGATCGGCCTTAAACTTGGCTAGATCAAGGTCTGGGTTCTCCCGTGCCGCGAGACGTTCCCGGCCTCTCATTCCGCTATGCATTATTGCTAGAAGCCCTACTGCCGATGAGATAAACAGCTTTCGGCAAGGGTCGCCGCCATCACGCAGATGGTGCGTAAGCTCTCTACAACGATTGGCAATAGCTTGATCATCAAACCCTACAGGTTGATGAGTATGGCCAAATGTGTTTCTGATCTTCCGAACAAGGTGGAGGTCGCGGCGACTTAGCGGACTGATGAGCCCAAGCATAAAAGACAAGTCAATGCGGGAAGAGAAGGTGCCAATGGGCTTGCTTTGGCTCAGCAGCTCGTCAGCAATCCTCTCATCCTCGACAAGGAGTGACCTGAGTAGCTTCTCAAGCTCCGTGTCGAGGAATGCGGCGGCCATAAGGGCGCACCCCCGATCTGTCTCCGCATCCAGAGATCTCCGAAAGGCCATTACTTCCGTGAATTGGGCGTCTTCAGAACTGTCCATGAGACCTAACTCTGGAATTAAGCCGACCCGCGAAGCGGGTTCGGCTTGAATGAACTGTTAGGCGCCGCAAGCATCCTGTGGCCCCGCTGATTTGCCTACCCAGCCAGCCTCAACATCATCGACTGCCGATAGTATTTGCTGTGCAAACGAGCGGGCCTGTGCCACGTCGAACTCCACCGCACCTTCATGAGGCATTGTTACGACCTTGATGAAAATGAGCCCCTCATCTTGGCGTGGCTCACACGTTACCGTCTCTTGGTACCCTTGCTCTGGAGAGTCCGTCATGGCAATTTTGCGCCTAACTCCGGAATTAAGCCGACTCGCGAAGCGAGTTCGGCTTGAATGAATTGTTAGGCGCGCCCCAATTTGCGCCAGCGGCTGTACATATACGCAGTGAACGTCAAGACGAATAAGAAGGAAATTGCGCCCAAGTCATGATCGTTGCCTACGATGCCACCACGGAAAAGCCAATCAACCAAGAGCACGAAAAATAGCCCATATAGCTTAATGCCAAGATCTTTTGCGCTCGGGAAGCTGCCTGAGAAACTGAGGCTATCGCAAGCTAGAAAGGCCAGTGATGCACCGAGCCAAACTGACGCCACAAAGGTTACAGGATCTGTTGAGACCGTAAGCAGCGCAATGATGCGGGCGACCAAAGCGGCGGCAGACGACCATATCCAGAGCTTTGACCAATTGTGCATGCTGAGCGCCTAACTCTGGAATTAAGCCGACCCGCGAAGCGGGTTCGGCTTGAATGAATGGTTAGGCCTCACTCCTCTGGGAAGGCCTACGAGATCTCAAACATCTTGCTGTGGTGCGATGAGTGCTCCGCCGTTGTAGATCAAATCCGCAGGCACCCGCCCGTCTACTGTCTTCTTGAGCTTTTCCGCATCAATTGGAACTTGCACCTCTGTACCGTCTGATCTGGCAAAGACAAGGAAGCAAGAGGCACCGTCTTGAAGCACCTCTCGAATCTCGATGCGATGAACTCCGTCGCGCTCAACCACTACAAGTGCTTCAGGGAGGGATTCTCTTGAAACTGTCATGTGAGGCCTAACTCTGGAATTAAGCCGACCCGCGAAGCGGGTTCGGCTTGAATGAATTGTTAGGCCGGAACCATGCACGAGACGCGGCAGGTAAGAGCAATGCGGTAGCGATTGTGCAAACGACGTACTGACTGATGTAGAGAGCCGAAGGAACGCCCACAGGAATGCTTAGCCAAGGAAGGGAGAGTAGTCCGTAAGCACCAAAGAACAACTGCAGCCACCACGCCCATCTACGGCCGCGCCAAATTGCTCGCAGGTAGAGAAAAACCAGCCATGAGGCAAACGCCCAAACCACTAAGGTGATGAATGAGGCGTTTGTCCACTTTGTAGCAAACAAATGGATCATGCCGGCAGCGCAGGCGGCTGCGCTTGCCAATACGGAGATTGTGACTGCTCTGGGACGATCCATAATCTCTCTATCCGGCCTAACTCTTATTAGACCGCCTAAAAGCGGTGTAAAACCGAGTATGCCAACTTTAAGTTCGCTTTTAAATGTATATTATTTCCCCTGCAAACAAGGGCTTGCGATCTTTGGCGCGACTTGCGATCACCTTCTCCCCTGCGGTTAAGTGCCGCTTTTCCACAGTGATATCGAATACACCCTATCCCTGCAGGCGTACTGACGCTTGGACTGTGTTGGTTTCGCTTCGAAGACCTCACTCCACCTCTCGCACTCGCGCCAGTTCCGCAGCATTCCGCAGCGCCTGCAGAAACCTCGCCAGCGGCGCGCTCTGTGGCTCGCCATCGCGGGTGTAAACCATCACTGGCCGTTGCCACGCAAACCCGGGTGCATCCAGCTTCACCCAATGCCCGGCAAGCAGTTCGGCCTGTGCCAGGCGGCTGGGCAGCAACGTGAGATAGCCACCGTCACGAATCATCGCGCGCATGAATTCTGGTGAGCCACTTTCCATGGTGTTGAGCGGTGGTTCCAGCCCGGCTTCATGGAAGCGTTGGCGGAACGCGGCTTCCACCGCGCCAAGGCGGCGACCGAATATCCATGCCTGCTCCAGCAGCTGTGCCGGGGTGATGTCGCGTTGCCTTGCCAATGGGTGACGCACGCTGGCGAGCACGCGGTATTCGTCGTGCATCAACACTTCGCTGTTGATGCGTGGGTCGGGGTCGCCATCGCCAAAGGTGTGCAGGGTGACCACTGCGTCCAGCTCGCGTGCGAGCAGGTTGGGCAGCAGTTCGGGCAGGATGCCGCCGCTGACGTGGATGCCGATCTTCGGCCAGTGGCGGCGCAGGGCTAGCACCGCAGGGGCGACCAGCGAGCCGGCAGTGCTGGGGCCGGTGCCGATGCGAACCTGCCCTTCGGCGCCGGTCTGCAGTTCCTGCAGGCGGTCCTCGAATCGGCGGACGGCGTCGTGGGCAGGCTGGGCGTGCTCGATCAGCAGGCGGCCCACGTCGGTGAGCCTGGCCTCACGACTGCCGCGTTCGAACAGACGCGCGCCCAGTTGTTGTTCCAGCGCCTGGATGCCCTTGCTCAGGGCCTGCTGGGTGCGGCCGGTGGCGGCGGCGGCGCGGGTAAAGCTGCCGTGTTCGACCACGGACAGGAAGTAGCGGAGCTGACGGAGATCCATGGCGGTACGCGGTAACAACCAATGGTTGTGGATCGTACTCGAATTGGTTGGCGGTTGGCTGGGTAGTCCATCGATAGTCGGGTCATCGCAATCTCCCGGAGGGGAACCATGGCCAGTCGCAACGCCATCAAACAGTGGGACCAGCAGTACGACCTCGTCATCGCCGGCTTCGGCCTGGCCGCCATGTCCGCCGCCATCGAGGCGCACGATCTGGATCCCAATCTGTCCATCCTCATTCTGGAAAAGGCCAATGAGGCTGAGACCGGTGGCAACAGCCGCGTTGCCGGGCAGTCGTTGCTGATCACCAAGAACGCAAAGGTGCTGGCCGAATACCAGCGCAAGATGAGTGTGGCCAACCCGATCCCGGAAGACATGTTGGTGCCGTGGTCGGAGGCGATGGAAGCGCTGGAACCATGGATCCAGGAGCGTGCGGCCCAAGCCGGTGCGCAGTTCATCCACGGCACCGGCTTCTCCGAGCGCGACGCGGTGCTGGAGTTCCCGGAGTTTGGTGCACGTGAGGCCGTGCATTGCACCGCCACCATCCTGCCGATCCCGTCCGGCGTGTACCTGGCGTTCCGCGAGAACATCCGCCTGCGCCCGCGCATCCAGATCGCATACGAATCGCCGCTCAAGGATCTGGTGCAGGACCCGGATACGCTGGAAGTGTTCGGCGTCATCGCCGAGCAGAACGGTCAGCGGGTGGCGATCCGTGCCAACAAGGGTGTGGTGATGGCGACCGGTGGTTTTGAAGCCAACCTGGATATGCAACGCAATTACTTCGGTCTGGCAAACCCGGCGCCGCTGGGTACGCCGCACAACACTGGCGACGGTATCAAGATCCTGCAGAAAGCTGGCGCCGATCTATGGCATATGCGCAACCAGGGCCAGTCCGGCGGTATCTGGCCGGGCTTCAAGCCGGAAGGCTTCGTCAATGGCTTCCTGCGCAACTTCTTCTGGCAGAGCTTCAGTTGGATCGAGGTGGACGCCAACACCGAGCGTTTCTACAACGAAACCGCGGAGCTGCAGCTCACGCATTACAAGGAAAAGAAGCACGGTCATTGGGTGGATACCCCGCATTACCGTGCGCAGCCGGTGCATATGATCTTTGATGCCATCACCTGCCAGTACAACAAGCTGGTGGTGGAAGTGATGAGTTGGAACCCGGTGGTGGGTGGCTACAAGTGGTCCGAAGACAATTCGGTGGAAGTGGAGAAGGGCTGGATCCAGAAGGCCGATACGCTGGAAGAACTGGCGGTGAAGATCAACCGCGATCCGGCCAAGCTGCGGGCGGAGGTGGAGCGCTACAACGCCGCTTGTGTCGCGAAGAATGATGCCGATTTCGGGCGTAACCCGGAGACCTTGTTCCCGATCGTGCAGGCACCGTTCTATGGCATGCGGGTTGATCCGGTGATCGTGTGCACCGGTGGTGGCGCGCGACGCAATATCAAATCAGAAGTGTTGGACCATGATGGCAAGCGCATTCCGCGTTTGTATGAAGCTGGTGAGATGGGCTCGATGTTCTCCGATCTTTATCAGAACGGTTCGTACCTGACTGAAGCGATGATCTCTGGGCGTGCTGCCGGTCGCGAGATTATCGGCCTTGGCAACTGGGAGGGTTGAGCATGAAGGTTGCCACCCCTGCGATGAAGCTGGATGTGCGTATCAATGACGTGAAGGCTGAAGACGGCCTGCTGGTGATGGATGGTGTGGCCGGCATGTTGCCGTGCAAGACCAGTCTGACGCCTGCAGAGTTTCGGCAGATGATGAAGCTGGCGCTGCGGCCGAGTGTGTTGGCGTTGTTATTCAAGAGGTAAGCCAAAGCGAGGTTGCTTGAGGCCTTTGCTTCTGGCTCTTGCTTGTTTTTTCTTGAAGCCCCTCT
Organism: Stenotrophomonas sp. 610A2; assembly: GCF_030549615.1. Classification (NCBI taxonomy): domain Bacteria; kingdom Pseudomonadati; phylum Pseudomonadota; class Gammaproteobacteria; order Lysobacterales; family Lysobacteraceae; genus Stenotrophomonas; species Stenotrophomonas pigmentata. Next base: position 4,025,352 of record NZ_CP130832.1, on the reverse strand, counting down.
CCCGCAGGCGGGAGAGGGGTTGGGGTGAGGGGGCGGTGCGAAGAACCGTGCAGTTATGTTTTGCTTTTCGCTGCATCGGATATTGCACGAGCTAAAGAGCCAAGAGCCCCCTCATCCGCCCCTTCGGGGCACCTTCTCCCGCAGGCGGGAGAAGGGATAGGTGCCAAAGCCAGGGCCAAAGCCAGGGCCAAAGCCAGGGCCAAAGCCAGGGCCAAAGCCAGGGCCAAAGCCAAGGCCAAAGCCAAGGCCAAAGCCAAGGCCACAGCAAAGGCCACAGCAAAGGCCAAAGCAAAGGCCAAAGCAAAGGCAGAAGCCCAAAGCCCAAAGCCCAAAGCCAATGCCAAAGCCCGAAGCCTGAAGCCTGAAGCCAAAAGCCAAAAGCCAAAAGCTAAAAGCCAAAAGCCAAAAGCCAAAAGCCAAAAGCCAAAAGCCAAAAGCTAAAAGCCAAAAGCCAAAAGCTAAAGCCAAAAGCCAAAAGCTAAAGCCGACTTGGCTTCCATCAGACCATTTTCGGTTGACGTGAGCTTTTCAACGGCGGGACTGGCAGAGAAAGAACGCACCAATACGAGCTACATGCGGTGACGTAGCTCGTCACCCAGCTCAGCTCCGCCACTCAACGCGTTACAGCTCAAATGCCGGCCAACTCCAACCGCCGCTGCCACAACGCATACATACCGCGCGCAGCCAGATCTTCCGGGTGCCTTTGCACGCCGATGCCCCAGGAAATCAGTGCCTGCGCATACAGCGCCAGCAAGCGGTCATTACCGATCAGGTGTACCTGCGACAGACGCGGTGTGTGCTCGAGTACGCCGGAGGCCAGTATCTCGTGTCCAATCAGCAGGCCGGATAGATAGGAAGGCAATGCGCTGCCTTCCATCTCGTTGAACAAGCCAAGCGTGCGAACACCGAACAGATGGTGCAGAAGTCCGCCTGTCTGGCGACTGCGTTTGAGCCCGCTTTCAAATGCCCAGGCGTCGAAGCGGCTGTCGTCTTCGGGCATCAGCTTGCCCAGCAGGCTGTGGTTGCGCAGGACCGCATACAGCTCACCGGTCAACGCCGTGGTCAGCCGGCGTACCTTGCCGTCAGCCACCGAAACCCATTTGCTGTGCGTGCCGGGCAGGCAGACCACATGATTGCCTCGCGGCAGTACCGCCAATAACGCAGCTAGCTGGGTTTCTTCACCGCGCATTACATCGGGTACGGCGTCACTGCCGGTGTCGCTGACGCCTGGCACGATCCATAGTGCGCGATCAGCCAACGCGGATGCCTGCAAGGGAACGAGTGCATTTGCCAGGTCATCGATGCCGGCGGGGCAGGGCAGGTAGGGCACTTCCCGCCAGCCGCTGCGGCTGCCGACCATGCCGGACAGGATCAGCAGTGGGTCATTCCAGCCGGCGATCTCCTCGGCCAACACGGCTTCAAACTGTCCAGCGCTGGCTTGCAGGCCGCGTTCGCTGCGGCGGCGCTCGCAGACGTGGCCGTCGTCGTCCAGCCGATACAGACGCAGGCTGCTGGTGCCCCAGTCCACGGCGATCATGGCAACTCCACGCGGTCTACGCTGGCGTTCAATTGCGGATGCTTCCAGACAAAGATGCCGCCAGCGCTGGGTTGTGCCGTGAGTGCGGCTGTATCCAGACCGATGCGAGCGCTGCTTATGTACAGCGCGCCGGGCGCTACAAAACAGCAGGACGCATTCTGGGTTGGGATATGAACTTGTTGTTCGATGTCGCCATCAGCGGAGTAGCAGGTCACCCGGCCAGCGGCCCAGTGCGCGTTCCACATGCGGCCTTGCGCATCGATAACCGCACCGTCCGGCTCGACTCCGGGTTCACTTAACGCAGCGAACGCCTGCAAATCCGTAACCTGGGCGCTATCCGGGTCGTAGCGGCCAGTGATGATGTTGGCCTGCGGTGAGTCGCAGAAGTAGATGCGCGTGCCTTCGGGACTGAAGCAGATCGCATTGGGAATCGTCGCTGGCGGCAAGGGCAGGCGACGCAGGCCGTGCTGCGCGCTCCATTGATAGAAGCTGCCGGCGCGGCGCCCGTCCGCATACTCGCTCTTGGTGCCGAATACGAAGTTGCCGTGGCGGTCGGCACGGCCGTCATTGATGCGGGTATCGTGGTTGTCTGCTTCCACCTGTGCCAGCAGTTGCAGGCGGAGTTCACGGTCCTGCAGCTGTGCTTCCGGATCGGCTGCATGCAGGCCATTGGCCAGGCCCAGCAGCAGGCGGCCGTCGCTGGCCAGGGCAAGGCAACCCAGCGGTTCGTGCAGTTGCCAGTACTGGCTGTGGCCGCTGGCTGGATCGTGGCGCCACAGGCGCGCGGCCAGGATGTCGGTCCAGTACAGGACCTTGCGGCGGTCGCACCAGAGGATGCCTTCGCCCAGCTCGCAACGGCTGTCTACCAGCAGTTCGGCATGTGCTACCTCAACACCTGCGTCACTTACCATTCGGCCACGCTGCCGTCGCTGTGGCGCCACAGCGGATTACGCCAGCGCGGCGGATTCTTGTTGGCTTCGATCAGGCGTGCTTCGTCGATCTCCACGCCCAACCCCGGTTTAGGCAGGGCGGAGATACAGCCTTGCGCATCGCAGGCGAAGTCGTCCTTGTTGATGACGTAATCCAGCAGGTCCGCACCTTCGTTGTAGTGGATGCCGATGCTCTGTTCCTGCAGCACCGCGTTGTGGGCGACGAAGTCCAGCTGCAGGCAGGCGGCCAGCGCCACCGGCCCGAGTGGGCAATGCGGTGCCAGTGCGACGTCATGTGCCTCGGCCATGGCGGCGATTTTGTGGCATTCGCTGATGCCACCTGCGTGCGACAGATCCGGCTGCAGGATGGACAGGCCACCGGCAGCCAACACCGGCTTGAACTCGGTGCGCGAATACATGCGCTCGCCAGCCGCCAGTGGAATGCTGCTGATTTCGGACAGCGGGCGGTAGTACTCCCATTGCTCCGGCAGCACCGGCTCTTCGACGAACAACGGACGGTATGGTGCCAGTTCCTTCAGCAGCACACGCGCCATCGGTGCACTCACCCGGCCGTGGAAGTCGATGCCGAAATCCACGCTGTTGCCGAGTGCGTCGCGGATGGTGGCGACTTTCTCGATGGCAGTGTCTACGGCGCGCGGGCTGTCGATCATCTTCAGTTCCTCGGTGCCGTTGAACTTGAAGGTGTCATAACCCAGTGACTTGTAGTGCCGCATCTGGTTGACGATATCGGCCGGGCGGTCGCCGCCAACCCAGCGGTACGTCTTCATGCGATCGCGCACCAGGCCGCCGAGCAGTTGGTAGACCGGCACGCCCAGCGCCTTGCCCTTGATGTCCCACAGCGCTTGGTCGATGCCGGCAATGGCGCTCATCAGGATCGCGCCGCCGCGGTAGAAGCCGCCGCGGTACAGCACCTGCCACAGGTCGTTGATGCGTGCTGGATCCTTGCCGATCAGGTAATCGCCCAGTTCGTGCACCGCCGCCTCGACGGTGGCGGCGCGGCCTTCGATCACCGGTTCGCCCCAGCCGCTGATGCCTTCGTCGGTCTCGATCTTGAGGAACAACCAGCGCGGCGCGGCCTGGTAGGTGGTCAGACGCACGATCTTCATGCCGAGTAGTCCAGGTAGGCCTGGCGGAAAGCACGCGCGTTATCGCGGGTGGTCTGCACCGATTGGCCGGGTTGATAAAGGTCACCGCCGGTGCCCGCACCCTGACAACCAGCGGAAAGATAGCTGGCCAGGGTTGCGGGGGAGACGCCACCGACGGCGAAAAGAGGTACGGGCGGCAGCACGCTGCGCAGGGCGCGGATTAGTGCGGGGCCGTGAACGGATGCGGGGAACAGCTTCAGCATCTGCGCGCCTGCGCGCAGTGCCTGGAATGCTTCGCTGGCAGTGGCAAAACCGGCTGCCACCAGCAGTCCTTCGGCAACGGCGCGTTGGATCAGCTGCGGGTCGGTATTGGGCGTGACCATCAAGCGGCCGCCGGCACGCAACAGCGCGTCGATGTGTTCGGGCAGCACCACCGTGCCAGCGCCGATGCAGGCGTGCTGGCCGTGGCGCTGCACGCTGCGTTGCACGCTCTGCTCCCAGCCTGGCGAGTTGCTTGGTATCTCGATCGCGTCGAAGCCTTCCTCGACCAGTGCATCGACATGTGCATCCACCTCACCCGGCGTGATGCCGCGCAGGATCGCGATCAAGGGCAACTGGAAAGGCAGGGCGGTCATGTCAGTCGTGGTAAACCTGTGAGCGGCCGCCATCGATCAGGATGTCGGTGGCGTTGATGAAGCGCGCTTCGTCGCTGGCCAGGAACAGCGCGGTATACGCTACTTCTTCCGGGCTGCCGATGCGGCGCGGGGGCAGCAGCGCGGTCTGGCGTTCGCGAGCGCCGGGCTCGCGCTCGAACCAGGCTTCGATGCGCGGCACCAGGATCAAACCCGGCGAAATCGAGTTCACGCGGATGCCGTGCGCGGCGTATTCGACGCCGAGCGAACGGGTCATGCCGATCAAGGCGTGCTTGGCCACGGGATATGGGAACGCACCGCGAATGATCTTGTGGCCATGCACCGAGGCGATGTTGACGATGGCGCCAGCCTGTTGCACGACCATGCCGGGCAGCACGGCCTTGCACAGCTGCCAGGCACCTTCCAGGTTCAAGGCGAAGCAGCGCTGCCACTGCGCGTCATCCAATGCCAGCGGATCGGAGAACACATCGGCGCCGGCATTGTTGACCAGCACATCGATGCGGCCATGGCGGGTGAGGGTGGCTTCGATCAGGCCGCGCATCGCGGCGGCATCGGTGATGTCGCCCTGCAGCAGCTCGAAACCGTCGGCGTCGGCGGCAATCAGGTCGATGCCGACCACCTGCGCGCCTTCGTTGACGAACAGGCGCGCGATGGCCGCGCCGATGCCGCTGGCGGCACCGGTCACCACTGCCACCTTGCCGGCCAGGCGAGCGCTCATCGGCTGCCTCCGGCCCGGCAAACACAGTGGCCGCCCGCGCTGCTGGCGCTGGCTGATCCTGAAACCTTCATCCCTTTCTCCCTGGAGCCTGCTGTCGGTACTGGCCGCGCCGGCCCGGCAGGGCGGCAGCGGTGCTGACGGAAGCGTGGCATAGCCTTGCGTGAGAACCTATGTGCGACAAATGAAATTTTTGTCGTAATGTATTCGCTGGGCGAATAGCTACTCCGTCGAGGGGATCGACACGCATGGTTCAACCCACCACCGGCTGGTTCAATGCCACCCGTTTGAAGACCCGTCACCTGTTGCTGCTGCTGCATCTCTACGAGCAACGCTCGGTGCTGCGCGCGGCCGAGGCGGCCAATATGACCCAGCCGGCGGCGTCCAAGCTGCTGGCTGAAATGGAGGACCTGCTGGGCGTGCCGCTGTTCGAGCGGCATGCGCGCGGGGTGGAACCGACCTGGTACGGGCAGGTGCTGATCCGCCGCGCGCGCTCTGCGCTGTCGGAGATCGGCCGCGCCCAGGACGAGATCGCCGCGCTGCGCAGTGGCCGTACCGGCCAGGCTGCCATCGGCACCGTGGTCAACCCGGGCACCAACCTGGTGCCGCAGGCGGTGGCCGCGCTCAAGCGCGACTTCCCCGACATCCTGATTCGGATCGAGATGGACTACAGCCGGCCGCTGGTGGCCAAGCTGCTCGACGGCCAACTCGACATCGTGGTCGGCCGCATCATGGGTGCCGAGGGCAGCAGTGAGCTGGAATTCGAGCCGCTGGCGGACGAACCGCACTCGGTGATTGTCCGTGCCGGCCATCCCTTGGCCGGGCGCAAACGCGTCAGCTACGGCGACCTGGTCGACTACGGCTGGATCATGCCGCCCGATGGCAGTGTGCTGCGCTCGCGGTTGGACGCGGTGTTCCTGGAGCATGGCCTGGTGCCGCCGCAGAACATCGTCGAGACCACCTCGCTGCCGGTCACCATCCATCTGTTGCGGCACAGCGACATGTTGACCGCGTTGCCGGCCGAGTCGGTCGCGCCCTACCTGCAGACCGGGCAGATGCTGGTCTTGCCGATCGCACTGGACGTGCGCATGGAGTTCTTCGGCATCATCCGCCGCCGCGACCAGTTGCTGTCCCCCGGCGCCGAGCGCGTGCTGGAGGCGCTGCGGTCAACCGCGCGGAGGTTGTACCCGCCGGTCGCCTGAACCGGGGTATTCGCTTCCGATATACATCCTGCGCATTTTTTCATTGGTCGGGCATGTGTACCCGCGCCTATGCTCGCCGCCGTGATGGTCGATGGCCATCGGTATCAGGGTCGGTGGTCGCAGGCACAGGGGATGGAGGCGAATCCACCGGCAACGAAGGATGTGAAGAGCGGTTAGTCGAGTGCCTCGCTAGCGCGGGGTGCGTTAGTACGCGGTTTTCAATCTGCTTCACCTGGTGCCAAAGGCGCAATGACGTCGGTGCTGGGACAACTCAATCGTCGTCATGTGTCCTGGGAGGGAACACTCATGTCAACGTTCCAGCGCCGCCTTACGGTGGCCAATAGTGCGCGCCGTCGTGCGTGTACCGGTCTGCAACCCACTGTGCTTGCCCTGAGTGTCGCGCTGCTGTTGTCCGCAGCTGCACAGGCGCAGGACGCCGCGCCCGCCAAGGCCACCGAGCTCGACAAGGTCCAGGTCACCGGCACCCGTGGCAGCCTGACCAAGGCGCAGGTGATCAAGGAAACCAGCGACCAGATCGTTGATTCAATCGTTGCCGAAGACATCGGCAAGCTGCCCGACAACAACGTCGCCGAAGCCCTGCAGCGCATTACCGGCGTGCAGATCACCCGCAACAAGGGCGAGGGCAGCGACATCATGGTGCGCGGCCTCACCCAGGTGCGCAGCGAGCTCAATGGCCGTGACATCTTCACCGCCAACAGTGGCCGTGCGCTGAGCTGGGAAGACGTGCCGGCCGAACTGCTGGGCGGTGTGGATGTCTACAAGAACCCCAGCGCCGAATTGATAGAAGGCGGCCTCGGTGGCCTGGTCAACCTGCGTACGCGCATGCCGTTCGACCAGGAAGGCATGAAGCTGTCCGGCAGTTTCACCGTCAACAAGTGGGACCTGCGCGATTCGGTGCAGCCGTCGGCCTCGTTCCTGTTCTCCAACCGCTGGAACACCAATGCCGGCGAGTTCGGCGTGCTGTTCAATGTTGCCCATCAGGAAGGCCAGTACCGGGAAGACCGCATCAACATGGGCAGCTACCTGGCCTATGACGATGTGCCCGGCTACGAAGGCAAGGAAGTAGTGGTGCCCAGCGAAGTGGGCATGTACAGCCACTTCGGTGACCGTGAGCGCGACGGCCAGTACATCGCCCTGCAATGGAAGCCCAACGACGACATCGAGCTGTACGCCACCGGCCTGCGCTCTGACTACAAGTTCCGCAACCGCGAATACAGCGTGCGTGTGGGCAACCTCAACAACAATACCCAGGACCTGGTGAACTGGTCCGGCAACGGCTGGGGCTTCGTCTCGCCGAGCATTCCGGGCTATGAGAACTTCAACGACCCGTTCGGCTTCGATGGCAACGGTGAGTTCGAGTACGGCACCTTCAACAATGCACTGGTGACCACCACCTCGCGCATGGATTGGCGCAACTCGGTCACCACCGATCTTGCATTGGGCGGCAAGTGGCAGGTCAACGACAACCTCCACCTGTCCACCGATTTCCAGTACATCGATGCCACCACCGAGAGCGTCAACTACTGGGTTGACCTGCTCGCCGGCCAGGTGGATCCGGATGACTGGCGCGGCTGGTCCGGGCTGTACGGCGTGCCGCCGGTACGCGTGGACATGACCGGCAAGTACCCGACCGTGACCGTGCTGGACCGCGACACCGGCAAGCCGATCGACGGCTATATGAGCGACATCAGCAACTACGGTGGCTGGTACTCGCACCTGGACAAGCGCGACAACAACGACGCTGACCAGTTCTCCTGGCGCGCCGACCTGCGCTGGGATTTCCTCGACAGCGACCTGCTCAATGACCTGCGCATGGGCGTGCGCTATACCGATCGCTCGGCCATCACCCGCAGCTCGGGCTGGAACTGGCAGAAGATCGCCCCGGCCGGCACCGACAACGCCTGGGGCAGTTTCTCGGCAGCACCGTTCAAGGACTATCCGGACGCCTGCTACCGGCTGTTCCCGTTCACCGACCATTTCCGTGGCGCCAGTGGCCTGCCGACCGGCTACGTGGCCTGCGACCAGATGGTTGCTGATTACGAGAACACCGTGCGCATGTTCGGCCACGATCCGGTTGCCTACAACCCGACCACCGACATCCGCGACTACACCGAGAACACCTATGCCGCATACGCGATGCTGCGCATGGGCCAGGACGACGCGCGCTTCCCCTGGGATGCCAACGTTGGCGTACGCGTGGTGCGCACCGAAACCTCGGTCAAGGGTTACGAGCTGGAACAGAACTCGCCGTCGAACGAGGTGGCGAAGATCGACGTCACCAACTCCTATACCGATGTTCTGCCGAGCCTGAACTTCCGCATGTTCCTGACCGACAGCCTGCAGTGGCGCGTGGCTGCCTCGCGTGCGATGTCGCGCCCGGACTTCGATCTGCTCGATCCCTACGTCTACCTCAACGACACCTTCTTCGACTTCAATACCGGCGGCGTGTCCTATGCCAGCCGTGGCAATCCTTACCTGAAGCCGATGTATTCCAACCAGTTCGATACCTCGCTGGAATGGTATTTCGGCCAGGGCTCGATGCTGTACGGCACCGCGTTCTACAAGAAGGTGAAGGGCTTCTACTACTACGACACCATCGCGGCCAATTACTACGACGCCAACTTCGACGTGCCGCTGGAGGGCTCGACCACTGGCGAGACCCGCGCCTGCGTCAGCGCCGAGTGCGTGCGTGAGTTCCAGCTGCAGACGCGTTCGAATGGCAAGGACGGCAAGATCAAGGGTCTGGAGCTCGGCTACCGCCAGTTCTTCACTTTCCTGCCAGGCGTGCTGGATGGCCTGGGTTTCGAAGCCAACTACACCTACGTGGACAGCAAGGCACCGGCACCGGATGCTGCAGGCACCGATGGCGTGGAGATCTCCTACCTGCCGTTGGAAGGCCTGTCCAAGAACAGCTACAACGTGGTGCTGATGTACGAAAAGTCCCGCGTTTCGTTCCGCGCCGCCTACAACTGGCGTGATACCTGGCTGGTCACCACGCGTCCGCCGAATGCCGGCCACGTGCCGCAGTACCACGACGCCACCGGCCAGCTGGATGCGTCGCTGCGCATCAACCTCAACGAGATCTGGTCACTGACGATTGACGGCACCAACCTGCTCGATGAGGTGCGCTCGGACTACTACGGCAGCAGCAGTCGTCCGAATGGCTGGTACATCAATGATCGCCGTTACGGCATGAGCATCCGGGCCAACCTGGATCTGTAAACGCGGCTTGGGTAGACGGAGGTGCGGTATGGCAGGTATCAGGCGCTTCAACACGGGTAGCACGCAGCGGCAGGCGGCTACCACCAGCGCAGGATATCTGCGGCGATGGTTGGCGGCAGCGGCATTGCTGCTGCCAACCGTGCTCTGCATCCCGGCGGCGCAGGCTGCTGCGGAACCTGGGTACCAGTGGCACAACGTCGCCATCGGCGGCGGTGGTTTCGTTACCGGGCTGGTCTTCCATCCGCAGCAACAGGGGCTGCAGTACGCGCGCACCGATATCGGAGGCGCCTACCGCTGGGAGCCGGCGCAGCAGCGCTGGCAACCCCTGCTGGACTGGATGGACGCCAGCGACCAGGGCCGTTTCGGCGTGGAAAGCATGGCCGTCGATCCGGCCGACCCCGAACGCCTGTACATGGCGGTGGGCACCTACCTGCACGAGCGCGGCAGCAACGGCGTGATCCTGCGTTCGAACGACCGCGGGCAGAGTTTCCAGCGCACCGAACTGCCCTTCAAGATGGGCGGCAACGAATTGGGCCGCGCCAATGGTGAGCGCCTGGCGGTGGACCCGAATGACGGCAAGGTGCTGTTGTTCGGTACCCGTGCCAATGGCGTGTGGCGCAGTGCCGACGGTGGTATCAGCTGGAGCGAGTTGACCTCGTTCCCGGCAATCGCCAAATCCACCGCAGCCACCGCGCAGAGCTGGGGCGGTGCGCAGGCCATCGGCGTGGCCTTCATCAATTTCGAACCCGACAGCAAGGGTGGCGACGGTGCATCGCGCACGGTGTACGCCGGCGTCTCGACCCAGCAGACCGCGCTGTACCGCTCCGACGATGCCGGCAGCAGCTGGCAGGCGGTTCCGGGCCAGCCGACCGGCTTGCGTCCCAACCACATGGTGCGCGACAGCCTGGGCCGCTGGTTGCTGAGCTACGGCGACCAGCCCGGTCCCAACACCATGAACAACGGTGCGCTGTGGCGCTTTGATCCGCGCGACGGTGCATGGACCGACATCACCCCGGTACCGCAGTCCAGCGATCTGCATGGCGACGGCTTCGGCTGGGGCGCGGTGGCGGTTGATCCGCAGGACCCGCAGCGCATCGTCGCCAGCACCTTCAACCGCTTCGCGCCGCATGACGACATCTTCCGCAGCGTCGATGGCGGCCGCAGCTGGACCGCGCTGTCCACGCGCGCCGACTTCGACCACTCCCATGCACCGTGGACCGAGGAAGCACGGCCGCATTGGATCGGCGTGCTGGCGATCGATCCGCACGACCCTGGCCACCTGCAGTTCGTCACCGGCTACGGCATCTGGGATACGCGCGACCTGCGCAGCTTCGACGAAGGCAAGCGCCTGACCTGGCGTTTCCCGCTGGCCGGCTTCGAGGAGACCGTTCCGCTGGCGCTGGTAAGCCCGCCGCAGGGCGCGCACCTGGTCAGTGGCCTGGGCGACATTGACGGCTTCGTGCATGACGATCTGGACACGCCACAGCAGCGGTTTTCCGGCGTGCGCTTCTCCAATACCGAAAGCCTTGCCTATGCCGGGCAGGCACCGCAGCTGATGGTGCGTACCGGCTATTTCCATGACCGCCCCGAAGGCGCGGTGCGCGCGGCCTGGTCGAAGGATGGCGGCCGCAACTGGACGGCATTCGCGCACGAGCCACCCGATGGCGAAGGTGCAGGCCGCATCACCCTGGCCGCCGATGGCAAGCGGGTGATCTGGCAGACCCGCAATGGCGGCCATTGGCTCAGTGCCGATTTCGGCGGCCGCTGGCAGGCGGTGAAAGGCCTGCCGAAGAATGCGGTGGTGGAAGCGGACAAGCTGGAGGCAGGCGTGTACTACGGCTTCGATCCGGTCAGTGGCGCGCTGTATGTCAGTGGCGACGGCGGCGTGGAATTCCGTCAGGCCGAGGCCGGCGTCGGCGCGGTGGGTGATTGGTTCCGTGCCGAGATCCGACCGAATCCGTGGCAGGCCGGTGAGGCCTGGGTTGCCGCTGGTTGGCGAGGCCTGTTGCACTGGTCGCCGGGCAAGCTGCGCCGTGTGGAAGGCCTGGACAACGTGTTCTCGGTCGGGCTGGGCAAGCCGCTCAAGGACGGTGACACGCCGGTGCTGTTCGTATTCGGCGAAATGGCCGGCAAGCGTGGCCTGTACCGCTCGGACAATGGTGGCCGCCGCTGGACCCGCATCGACAACGACGCGCAGCGCTTTGGCGGCGTGATCCGTCACGTCACCGGTGATACGCGCATTCCCGGCCGCATCTATTTCGGCACCGAAGGCCGTGGCATCTGGTACGGAGAATCGAATTGAAACCGTTGTTCGCAGTGATTGGCCTGGCAGCGCTTGCCAGTAGTGCACAGGCAGTTGAGCTGCCGCGCGTGTTCGCCGACGGCATGGTGCTGCAGCGTGACCAGCCCTTGCCCGTATGGGGCAAGGCTGCACCGGGTGCACAGGTACGCATCGATTTCGCTGGCAGGCAGGTGACGGTGAAGGCCGCTGCCGACGGCAACTGGCGTGCGCAGTTGGCTGCGCTACCGGCTGGCGGCCCGTATGTGCTGAGCATCGACGACAAGGCTGTGCCAAAGCAGTTGCATGACGTCTACGTCGGTGAAGTGTGGCTGGCCTCGGGCCAGTCCAACATGGAATGGCCACTGGCCCAGACCGATGGCGCCGAGGCGGCGATAGCAGCTGCCAATGATCCGCTGATCCGCCATTTCAAGATTCCCAAGTCGTGGGCCGGCGCACCGCAGTGGCAGCTCACTGGCGGCGACTGGCGGCAGGCAAATCCCCGCACTGCCGGTGATTTCTCGGCAGTGGCGTATTACTTCGCACAGCAGCTGCGCGCGCGCACCGGTGTAGCGGTAGGCATCATCGACAGCACCTGGGGCGGCAGCACCATCGAAGCATGGACCGACGCAGCAACGCATGGCCTGGACAGCGCCGCGCTGGCCGCGCAGGCAGCTGCATTGCGCGACGCCGATGCCAAGGCATTGCAGGTTACCCACGCCAACCTTGCGCGCTGGCCGCAGCTGCCGGCAGATGCCAGCCACTGGCATGAGGCCGATGTCGATGCGGCGCAGTGGACCACCATCACCGTGCCCGGCCTGTGGGAAAGCCAGGGCTGGAATGGCATGGACGGCGTTGCCTGGTACCGCGCCAGCTTCCGTCTCAGTGCCGATGAAGCCGCCATGGGCGTGACCCTGGGCGTGGGCCGCATCGACGACAGCGATACCACCTGGGTCAACGGCCAGCAGGTCGGCGAAACCAAGCTGCAGTACAACCTGGCGCGTCGCTACAGCGTGCCCGCGTCCGCTTTGCATGCCGGCCTCAACCATGTCGCGGTGCGCGTGCAGGACTTCGGTGGCGGTGGTGGCATCCACGGCGAAGCCAGTGAAGTGTTCGTGCAGCCGCAGGGCGCGGCCGCGCGTGCGCTGGATGGCTGGAGCTTCCGCGTCGAGAGCGCACAGGTCGCGCTGGTCGATGACAAGAACCAGCACCCAACCCTTCTCTACAACGCGATGATCCATCCACTGCAGGATTACGGCGTGCGCGGCGTGCTCTGGTACCAGGGCGAATCCAACGCCAACACCTTGCCGCAGGCACAGACGTACCGGCAGCAGTTCCCTGCATTGATCACGCAATGGCGCGCACGGTGGAAGGCACCTGCGCTGCCGTTCCTGTGGGTGCAGCTGGCGCCGTTCTCGTCCGGTGCGGACCAACGCGATGCCGATGATGTGGCGATCGAAAGCCCGTGGGCGCTGCTGCGCGAATCGCAGAGCGCCACGCTGTCGCTGCCAGCCACCGCGCAAGTGGTGATCACCGACGTTGGTGATGTGCACGATATCCACCCGCGCAACAAGCGTACCGTTGGCGATCGCCTGGCGCTCGCCGCAGGGAAGCTGGTTTATGGCGACAGCACGGTCGTTGCATCCGGCCCGAGCCATGTCGGCCATGACGTGCAGGGCAACAGCGTGGTGCTGCGTTTTGACGCGGGCGCTGCGCCATTGCAGGTAGGCGGTGGCGGTGAACTGAAGGGCTTTGAGGTTGCTGGCAGTGATGGGCATTTCCATCGCGCGCAGGCACGCATCGATGGCAACCGGGTGATCCTGCAGAGCAGCGCGGTGAAGGCGCCGGTGGCCGCACGCTACGGCTGGAGCGATACCGCGCAGGGCGCCAACCTGACAGGTGCCACCGGCTTGCCGGCGTCACCTTTCCGCACCGGGCCATGACCGTGCGGACTACCTGCATGAAGCAAAAGGAAACGACCATGAAGCTGACTTTCCAACGTTCCGCGCCGGTCACCGGTGGCCTGCTCGCAACCGCGATGGCATTGCTGTTGGCTGCCTGTGGCGGCGCCAGCCCGGACGCACCCGCAGCGCAAGGTGGCGAAGCCAAGGCTGCAGCCGCGACCTCGGCCGCAGCAGCGGAACTGCCGCGCGTGGTCACCGAGAATGGTCGCCATGCCTTGTTCGTCGATGGCAAGCCGTTCCTGATCCTTGGCGCGCAGGTCAACAACTCCAGCAACTACCCGCAGGCGCTGGACGACGTATGGCCGGCCATCGACATCGTCAAGCCGAACACGGTGATGGTGCCGGTAGGCTGGGAGCAGGTGGAAGCCAAGGAGGGCGAGTTCGATTTCGCCTTCGTCGATACCCTGCTGGAGCAGGCCCGCGAAAAGAAAGTGCGGTTGATCCTGCTGTGGTTCGCCACCTGGAAGAACAACGGCCCGAACTACGCGCCGGAGTGGGTGAAGCTGGACAACCAGCGCTTCCCACGCGTGATCACCGCCGATGGCCGCACCCTCAACTCGTTGTCGCCGCATGCACCGGCAACCCTGGAGGCAGACCGCAAGGCCTTCGTGCAGCTGATGCGTCACCTCAAGGCCAAGGACCCGCAGCACACCGTGATCATGGTGCAGCCGCAGAACGAGCCGGGCACCTATGGCAGCGTGCGTGATTTCTCGCCGCTTGCGCAGAAGGACTTCGATGCGGCGGTGCCCGAGGCCTTGCTGAAGAAGCTGGGCAAGCAGCCGGGGACGTGGCGCGACGTGTTCGGGGCCGATGCCGACGAGTTCTTCCATGCCTGGCATATCGCCCATTACATCGACCAGGTCGCTGCCGCCGGCAAGGCCGAGTACAACTTGCCGATGCTGGTCAATGCAGCATTGCGCGGCCCGTTCAACCCGGGCCAGCCCGGCCAGTACGCCAGCGGTGGCCCAACCGACAACGTGCTGGACGTGTACAAGGCAGCAGCGCCGAACATCGACCTGTTGGCGCCGGACATCTACATGCCCGAGTACACGATGTACACCACGGTGCTGGAGCGCTATTCGCGCGCCGACAATCCGCTGTTCGTCGCCGAGACCGGCAACCGCGAGGAGTACGCGCGTTATTTCTTCTCCGCGTTGGGCCACCAGGCCATCGGCTGGTCGCCGTTCGGCATCGACTACTCCAAGTACTCCAACTATCCACTCGGCGCACGGGCCATGAATCCGGAGACGCTGGAGCCGTTCGCGCTCAACTATCGCCTGGTGGCGCCGGCTGCCGGGGTGATCGCCAAGGCCAGCTTCGAGGGCAAGGTGCGCGCCACCGCCGAGCAGCCAGGGCAGGCCGTGCAGACCCTGAAGATCGACGACAAGTGGAACGCGGTGATCACCTATGGCGTGCCGCAGTTCTGGTTCCAGGGCGAGCCGCCGGGCAACCCCGAGCCGATTGGCCGGGCGCTGGTGGTGCAGCTGGCAGCGGATGAATTCCTGGTCACCGGTGCGCACGCGCGCATCAGCCTGGTGGCGGCCGATCCGGCGGTGGCCGAACGGCAGATCTACCACTCGGTGGATGAAGGCACCTATGTCGACGGCGAGTGGAAGTTCCGCCGCCGCTGGAACGGTGACCAGACCGATTACGGCCTCAATTTCTCCAGCGCACCGCAGTTGCTGCGGGTGAAGCTGGCCACGTACTGAGCAGTCGCATACAGCAAGGCGCCAACCAGGCGCCCCAACGGAGGGAGATCCAATGATGTTGCAGAACAAGCACGCGCGGCTGCGCACCAGCCTGCTGGCACTGGCCGTGGCCGCCGCGATGGCGCCGCTGGCCGCATCGGCACAGACCGTGGAGCGCCAGGCCGATGGTGTGATCGTGCGCCCGGCCGATGCCAAGGCCGCCGATGTGCGCCTGCAGTTGGTGGACGACCGCATCGTGCGCGTCAGCGCGGACGTGGATGGTGATTTCCAGCGCAGCCCCAGCCTGATGCGCGTGGCCAACAGTGCGCCGGTGCCGGCATTCGAGGTCAGCCAGGACGCCAGCGCAGTGACCCTGAAGGCCGCGGGCATCTCCGCGCAGGTAGCCCTGGCCGATGGCCGCGTCAGCTTCTTCGATGCCGCCGGCAAGCCGCTGCTTGCCGAGTCGGCCGCAACGCGTGATTTCAGCGCCGGGCAGGTGGAAGGCAAGCCGATGTACAGCGTGCGCCAGCGCTTCGATTCGGTCGAAGGCGAAGCGCTGTACGGCACCGGCCTGCACCAGCAGGGCTGGATGAACCTCAAGGGCCGCGATGTCGAACTGCTCCAGCACAACATCGACAACGCCATTCCCTACCTGATCTCCAGCCGCAACTACGGCATCCTCTGGGACAACAACTCGATCACCCGTTACGGCGACCCCAAGGGCCTGCGGCCGCTGCAGGAAGACCTGGTGGTCTATGACGCGCAGGGCAAGCCGGGTGCATTCACCGCGACCTATTCGTTCGATGGCCAGCAGCGTGTGGTGCGTCGCGAGAATGAGATCAACTACCAGTACATCAAGGACCTGAAGGCGCTGCCCGCCGACGGCTGGAACAAGGCCCAGGGCGGCCGTACCCAGGTGGTGTGGGAAGGCGCCATCGAAGCCAAGCAGGGCGGTCGCCACACGTTCTCGATGTACAACAGCGAGTACGCCAAGGTCTACATCGACGGCAAGCTGGTGATCGACCGCTGGCGGCAGAACTGGAACCCGTGGCACCACGAGTTCGCGCTGGACCTGCAGCCGGGCCAGAAGCATCAGGTGAAGGTGGAATGGGACGCGATCGATCCGGCCTATATCGCGCTGCTGCATCGCGACCCGCTGCCCGCCGCCGAGGCGAATGATCTTTCGATCTGGTCCGAAGCTGGGCAGATGATCGACTACTACGTGGTTACCGGCAGCAATGCCGACGAACTGATCGCCGGCTACCGCGAACTGACCGGCAAGGCCGTGCTGCTGCCGAAGTGGTCGTATGGCTTCTGGCAGAGCCGCGAGCGCTACAAGACCCAGGACGAGCTGACCGGTGCGCTGGACGAGTACCGCCGCCGCAAGCTGCCGATCGACGCCATCGTGCTCGACTGGTCGTACTGGCCGGAAGACGCCTGGGGCTCGCACGACTTCGACAGTAAGAACTTCCCGGACCCGACCGGCATGATCAAGCACGTGCACGACCAGAACGCGCAGATCATGATTTCGGTGTGGCCGAAGTTCTACCCGACCACCGCCAACTACAAGGAACTCGACGCCGCCGGTGCCATGTACCACCGCAACGTCGAAGTCGGCGAGCTGGACTGGATCGGCAAGGGCTACCTGAATTCCTTCTACGACCCGTACTCGCAGAAGGGCCGCGATATCTTCTGGCGCCAGGTCAACGAGAAGCTCAACAGTCGTGGCATCGACGCCTGGTGGCTGGACGCCTCCGAGCCGGACCTGCACAGCAACATCGACATCGGTGAGCGCAAGGCGCGCACCACGCCGACCGCGATCGGTTCCTCGGTGGAGTACTTCAACTCCTATCCGCTGGTGCATTCCGAAGGCGTGTACGAAGGCTCGCGCGAGGTCGATCCGGACAAGCGCGTGTTCATCCTCTCGCGTGCTTACTTCGCCGGCCAGCAGCGCGCCGGTGCGGCGTTCTGGAGCGGTGACATCGTGCCGCGCTGGGACGACATGCGCGAGCAGATCTCCGGCCTGGTCAATGCCTCGATGGCCGGTGCGCCGAACGTCAGCTTCGACATCGGTGGCTTCTCGCCGGAGCAGCGCTTCATCGACAAGGACCCGGCGCACCTGCCGGAGTGGCGCGAGATGAGCCTGCGCTGGTTCCAGTACGGCGCCTTCGTGCCGGTGTTCCGCCTGCACGGCCAGTTCCCGTACCGCGAGATCTGGGAAATCGCCCCGGAAGGCTCGGCGCACTACAACAGCTTCGTCCACTACCTGAAGCTGCGTTACACGCTGCTGCCCTACATCTACACCCTGGCCGGTGATACCTGGCAGAAGGACGGCACCATCCTGCGCGCGATGGCGATGGACTTCCCGGCCGACCCCAAGGTGCGTGACATCGCCGACCAGTACCTGTTCGGCCCGGCCTTCCTGGTTGCGCCGGTGACCGAGTTCAAGGCCACCAGCCGCCAGGTCTACCTGCCGGCCGGCACCAGCTGGATCGACTTCAACACCGGCGAGCGTCATGCCGGTGGCCAGACCATCACCGCTGCCGCACCGCTGGAGCGCAGCCCGCTGTTCGTGCGTGCCGGCTCCATCGTCCCGCGCACCGTGGTCCAGCAGTACGTCGACGAGCAGCCCAACGCACCGGTCACCATCGAGGTCTATACCGGCGCCGACGGCAGCTTCTCGCTGTACGAGGACAACGGCCGCAACTATGGCTACGAGCGTGGCCAGTCCAGCCGCATCGCGCTGCAGTGGGACCAGTCCAAGGGCGTGCTGAGCATCGGTGCGCGCGAGGGCAGTTACCCGGGCATGCAGGACAAGCGCGAGCTGCGCGTGCGCTGGGTCGATGGCCCGCGTGACGGCATTGGCACGCTGGAGCCCAAGGCCGACGTGGTGGTGCGTTACGACGGCAAGGCGCAGGCCATCACCCGTCCGGCTGCCCGCTGACAGCGGCAGCCGAGTTCGGCATTATGGAAACCGGTGGACATTTGAGTCTGGGAGGGCCGGAATGAACGCTGCAAACGGTCCTGCCCCGGTCGTCGGGATGACCACTGAAAGCGCCGGGCTGGCACAGCCCGGCCGCCGTGCGCTGTTCAAGGGCGCGGCGGCCGCGCTGGCCGTCGGCAACCTGCCGCTGGCCGGCATGCTGCAGGCCGCGACACCGGAAGTCGCGGCGTCGGCCGCCGACCTGCTGTGGTATCGGCAGCCGGCGCGCAGCTGGGTGGAGGCCTTGCCGCTGGGCAATGGCCGGCTTGGCGCGATGGTGTTCGGTGGCGTCGCCAACGAGCGCCTGCAACTCAATGAAGACACGCTCTACGCCGGTGGCCCGTACAGCGCGGTCAACCCGCGAGCGCGCGACAGCGTGCAGCGCGTGCGTGAGCTGGTCTTCGCCGGTGACTATGCCGCCGCAGAAGCACTGGCCAACGAGACGCTGATCTCGCGGCCGGTCAAACAGATGCCGTACCAGCCGTTGGGCAACCTGTGGCTGGAGTTCCATCGCCTGGAAGGCATCAGCGATTACCGCCGCGAGCTGGATCTGGATGCGGCTATTGCCCGCACCAGCTTCCGTGCCGGTGCCGGCCTGCATCGCCGCGAGGTGTTCATCTCGCCGGTCGATCAATGCCTGGTGTTGCGCTACACCGTGGAAGACGGTGAGCCGATGGGCGGTTTCATCCGCACCGCCAACGAGCACGCAACCAGTACGACGGCCACCGACGATGGTTGGCTGGTCAGCGGCCACAACGTGTCGCGCGACGGTGTGCCCGGCAAGCTGCGTTTTGCGTTCCGTGTGCAGGTACGCCACGTTGGCGGCAAGCTGCGCATCAACACCGATCACATCGCCTTCGACGGCGTGCGTGAGCTGGAACTGCGACTGGTCGCCGCCACCAGCTACCGCGCCTTCGATGACGTCGGCGGCGATCCGGAAGCGATCACCGCCGCACAGTTGTCCAAGGCCGCAGGCAGAAGCGCCGCGCAGCTGCGCGCCGATCACCTGGCCGAACACCAGCGCCTGTACCGGCGCATGCGCCTGGACCTGGGCCGCACTGTTGCCGCCGACAAGCCTACCGACGAACGCATCGCGGCTTTTGCCAGCGGTGATGATCCGGCACTGGTCGCGCTGTACCACGCCTATGCCCGTTACCTGTTGATCTGCAGCTCGCGTCCCGGCACCCAGCCGGCCAACCTGCAGGGCATCTGGAACGATCTGATGGACCCGCCGTGGGAGAGCAAGTACACGCTCAACATCAACACGCAGATGAACTACTGGCCGGCCGAAGCGGCGGCCTTGCCCGAATGCGTGGAGCCCTTGCAGCGGATGATCGGCGAACTGGCCCGCAGCGGCGCGCTCACCGCGCAGCAGATGTACGGCGTCGATGGCTGGGTGGTGCACAACAACACCGACCTGTGGCGCGTCAGCACGCCGCCCGATGGCGCGCAGTGGGCACTGTGGCCGACTGGCGGCGCGTGGCTGTTGCAGCAGCTGTGGGACCGGTGGGACTATGGCCGCGACCCGGTTTACCTGCGCCAGGTCTGGCCGCTGTTCAAGGGCGCGGCGCTGTTTTTCGTCAACAGCCTGCAGCGCGATCCGAACACCGGCCACCAGGTCACGGTGCCGTCGATCTCGCCGGAGAACCAGCATCCGCACGGCGCGGCGATCTGCGCCGGGCCGAGCATGGATGCGCAGCTGCTGCGCGACCTGTTCGGCCAATGCATCGAAGCCGCTCGCCTGCTCGATACCGATCACGCCTTCGCCGCACAACTGGACACGCTGCGTGCGCAGCTGCCGCCGAACCGGGTCGGGCGCGCCGGCCAGTTGATGGAATGGCAGCAGGATTGGGACATGCAGGCGCCGGAACTGCAGCATCGCCACGTCTCGCATCTGTATGGCCTGCACCCGTCCAGCCAGATCAACCGCCGCGACACACCCGAGCTCAGCGCCGCCGCACGCCGCACCCTGGAACTGCGCGGTGACGAAGCGACCGGCTGGGGCATCGCCTGGCGCCTGAACCTGTGGGCGCGGCTGGGCGAAGGCCAGCGTTGCCTGCAGATCCTGCGCCTGCTGCTGGCACCGCAGCGCAGCTATCCAAACCTGTTCGACGCACATCCGCCGTTCCAGATCGACGGCAATTTCGGTGGCGCCGCCGGCATCGTCGAGATGCTGGTGCAGAGCTGGGGCGGGGCGGTGTTCCTGCTGCCTGCGCTGCCGGCCGAACTGGCGCAGGGCACCTTGCAGGGCGTGCGTGTGCGCAATGCCGGCGTGCTCGACCTGCAGTGGAGCGCAGGCCGCCTGCAGCAGGTCAGCCTGCTGGCCGAACGCGGCGGCGCCTTCAACCTCGTTTACCAAACCCACGAACTGAAACTGGACCTGCGTGCCGGCCAGCGCATCACCGCGCAGCTGCACGACGGTCAATGGAGTCTTGCATGAGTCACCTTGCTTCCCGTTGGTGCGCGGCATGAGCATCGTCGCCGGTATCGACGCGGGCACGCAGAGCCTGAAAGTCGTGGTCTACGACGCCGCGCAACGGCAGTTGCTGGCCACGGCCAGCGCGCCGCTGCAGCTGCACAGTGCCGATGACGGCAGCCGCGAGCAGGACCCGGCAGCGTGGGTCGTGGCGATGGAGGATTGCTTCGCCCGCATCGACCCGCAGCTGCGCCAGCAGGTGCAGGCGCTGGCGGTGTCGGGCCAGCAGCATGGCTTCGTCGCGCTGGATGCGGACGGCAAGGTGCTGGCGCCGGCCAAGCTGTGGTGCGACACCAGCAGCAGCGCCGAATGCGCACGGATCATGGACGCGGCCGGCGGCGCGCAGCGCTGCATCGAACTGGCCGGCAACCCCATCCTTGCAGGCTACACCGCCTCCAAGCTGCCATGGACGGCCAAACACCGGCCGGAGGCTTACGCAAAGCTGGCGCATATCCTGCTGCCGCACGACTACCTGAACTTCGTGCTGACCGGCCAGTACTACTGCGAGCACGGCGATGCCTCGGGCACCGGCTGGCTGGATGTGCGCACGCGTCAGTGGTCGCCGGAACTGCTGAAGGCGACCGATGCCAACCGCGATCTCGCTGCCTGCCTGCCGCCACTGGTGGACGCCGATGCCCTGTTCGATATCGCGCCCGCAGCTGCAGCACGCCTGGGCTTGCGGGCCACGGTGAAGATTGGCGCGGGCGGCGGTGACAACATGATGGCCGCGATCGGCACCGGCTGCGTTGCGCCGGGCAAGCTGGCGATGAGCCTGGGCACGTCGGGCACCTTGTTCGCCAGTTCCAATGTGCCGGTGGTGGATGCCGGCGGCGCATGGGCGGCGTTCTGTTCGTCCAGCGGCGGTTGGTTGCCGCTGATCTGCACGATGAACTGCACCGTGGTCACCGAGCAGGTGGCGCGCATGTTCGGCTTCAGCAGCCGCGACGGCGATGCGCATATCAATGCGACCACGCCGGGCGCAGATGGGCTGGTGATGCTGCCCTTCCTCAATGGCGAGCGCACCCCCGACCTGCCGCTGGGCAAGGGTGTGCTGGCTGGCCTGGACGCCACCACCATGAACCCCTCGCACTTCTACCGCGCAGCGATGGAGGGAGCGACCTATGCACTGAAGTACGGCTTTGACGCCTTCGTCGACGCCGGCATGCGCTTCGACCGCATCGTGCTGACCGGTGGCGGCAGCAACAGCGCTGCCTGGCGACAGATGGTCGCCGATGTATTCGGCCTGCCGGTGGAAGTGCCGCAGCAGTCCGAAGGCGCCGCATTCGGTGCGGCCCTGCAGGCGCTGTGGGCATTGCAGCGCAGCGCCGGCAACGACGCATCCCTGGCCACACTCGCGGCCACCCATGTAACCCCCGATGCCGCAGCCACTGCCACGCCTGACGGCGCGCGCAACGCGGCCTATGCGCTGGCCTACCAGCGCTACCTGCAACACCTGCACGCCGTCATGCCGCTGTACCGCGGTTGATTCTTTCCCCGTAGTTTGTCGACACAGGAATTCGCACCATGAGCAAGCAGCCCTTCATCGGCGCCACCGAGTATTTCCCCGGCATCGGCCAGATCCCGTTCGAGGGTCGCGACTCGGACAACCCTTTGGCGTTCAAGGTCTATGACGCGGACAAGCTGGTCGGTGGCAAGAGCATGCGCGAGCACCTGCGCTTCGCTGCCTGCTACTGGCACACCTTCTGCAACGCCGGTGCCGATCCGTTCGGCCCGGGCACGCGCCGCTTCCCGTGGGAGAAGGGCGATGCCATGGCCACCGCCGAGGCCAAGGTCGATGCGGCGTTCGAGTTCTTCACCAAGCTCGGTGTGCCGTACTACTGCTTCCACGACGTCGACATGGCGCCGGACGCCGATGACATCGGTACCTACGAAAAGAATCTCAAGCACGTGGTGGCGCTGGCCAAGCAACGCCAGCAGGCGACCGGCACCAAGCTGCTGTGGGGCACCGCCAACCTGTTCTCGCACCCGCGTTACATGAACGGCGCGGCGACCAACCCGGATTTCAACGTGGTCAGCCGCGCCGCGGTGCAGGTCAAGGCTGCGCTGGAAGCCACGGTTGAACTGGGTGGCGAGCACTTCGTGTTCTGGGGTGGCCGCGAAGGGTATGCCAGCCTGCACAACACCAACATGAAGCGCGAGCTCGAGCATTTCGCACGCTTCCTCAGCGCCGCGCGCGACTACGGCCGCAGCATCGGCTTCACCGGCAAGTTCTTCATCGAACCCAAGCCAATGGAGCCGATGAAGCACCAGTACGATTTCGACTCGGCAACCGTCGCCGGCTTCCTCAAGGCCAATGGCCTGCAGGACGACTTCATGCTCAACATCGAGGCCAACCACGCCACGCTGTCCGGCCACACCTTCGAGCACGACCTGCAGGTCGCCTCCGATCACGGCCTGCTCGGCAGCATCGATGCCAACCGTGGCAACGCGCAGAACGGCTGGGACACCGACCAGTTCCCGACCGACCTGTACGACACCGTCGGCGCGATGCTGGTGGTGCTGCGCCAGGGCGGCCTGGTCGGCGGCCTGAACTTCGATGCCAAGCCGCGCCGCGAATCCACCGACATGGAAGACCTGTTCATTGCCCACGTCGGTGGCATGGATGCGTTCGCACGCGGTCTGGAAGTGGCCCACGGCCTGCTCAATGACTCGCCGTGGGAACAGTGGCGCGCACAGCGTTACGCCAGCTTCGATGCCGGCGCCGGCAAGGACTTCGCCAGCGGCAAGCTGGGCCTGGCCGACTTGGCCAAGCTCGCGGCCGGCAACGGCGAAC
The DNA here is from genome assembly GCF_030549615.1 of Stenotrophomonas sp. 610A2. Lineage (NCBI taxonomy): Bacteria > Pseudomonadati > Pseudomonadota > Gammaproteobacteria > Lysobacterales > Lysobacteraceae > Stenotrophomonas > Stenotrophomonas pigmentata. The sequence goes on along the minus strand of NZ_CP130832.1, from coordinate 4,001,784 downwards.
CGGTGCAGGCCAGCGGCAAGCAGGAGCGCTACGAGAACCTGCTCAACCAATACCTGCTGCGCTGAGCACCAGGCCGACGACATAACCAGACAAAGAGGGTGAGGGGATGGGGCAGTCAGCAGCAAACAAGGAAAACACCGCGCTGATCGTATTGATCAGCGTGGTGGCGACGATAGGCGGGTTCCTGTTCGGCTTCGACAGTGGCGTGATCAACGGCACCGTCGATGGCCTGAAGCAGGCCTTTGGTTCCACCGAGGCGCAGCTGGGCTTTGAAGTGGCTTCGATGCTGCTGGGCTGTGCGATCGGCGCGTTCTTTGCCGGCCGTCTTGCCGATCGGCTGGGCCGACGCTCGGTGTTGATCATCTCGGCGGTGCTGTTCCTGCTGTCGGCCTTGGGTGCCGGCGGTGCGCACAGCTCGCTGGTGTTCATCGCCGCGCGCGTGGTCGGTGGGTTCGCGGTGGGTGCGGCCAGCGTGATGTCGCCGGCCTATATCGCCGAGGTTGCACCGGCGCGTTACCGCGGTCGGCTGGCCACGGTGCAGCAGATCGCGATCATCTCCGGCCTGTTCATCGCCTTCCTCAGCAACTACCTGCTGGCCAAGGCCGCTGGCGCCTCGACCGAGCCGCTGTGGGCTGGCCAGGCCGCATGGCGCTGGATGTTCTGGATGCAGGCGATCCCGTCGCTGCTGTTCCTGCTGCTGTTGCTGTTCATCCCGGAAAGCCCGCGCTTCCTGGTGGTCAAGCGCCGCAAGGACGAAGCACTGGCCGTGCTGACCCGCCTGTTCGGTGCCGAGCAGGCGCAGGCCACGCTGGGCGAGATCGACGCGTCGTTGTCGCAGGACCACCACCGCCCGCAGTTGTCGGATCTGGTCGACAAGGCCACCCGCAAGATCCGCCCGATCGTCTGGGTGGGCATTGGCCTTGCGGTGTTCCAGCAGCTGGTAGGCATCAACGTGGTGTTCTATTACGGCGCGGTGCTGTGGCAGGCGGTGGGCTTCTCCGAGAGTGATGCGCTGCTGATCAATGTGTTGTCCGGCGCGCTCAGCATCGGTGCCTGCATCGTCACCGTGTTGTTGATCGACAAGATCGGCCGCAAGCCGCTGCTGTGGATCGGTTCCAGTGGCATGGCGGTATCGCTGGCGCTGGTGGTCTACGCCTTCGCCAGCGGTTCGATGGTGGACGGCCATCTGCAGCTGCCCGGCGGCATGGGCACGCTGGCGCTGGTCGCGGCCAATGCCTACGTGGTGTTTTTCAACGTGTCCTGGGGTCCGGTGATGTGGGTGATGCTGGGCGAGATGTTCCCCAACCAGATCCGTGGCTCGGCGCTGGCGGTTGCCGGTGCGGCGCAGTGGACGGCGAATTTCATCGTCACGGTGACCTTCCCGATGCTGCTGGCCGGCATTGGTCTGGCGTCGACGTACAGCATCTACCTGGTATCGGCGGTGATCTCGGTGTTCTTTGTTATCAAGTTCGTGCGAGAGACCAAGGGTCGTTCGCTCGAGCAGATGGAGGGTTGAAGATGATGAAGGTTTCGACACGCCGCGCTGCCCTGGTTGGTGCGCTGGCAGTGGGTATCGCGGTGCTGGCCGGCTGCAACAGCGGCGACAAGGCTGCACCGCAGGCGGCCACGGCCGATGCCGCGTATGACGGCACGATCCATCCGGAACAGTGGCCGGTGGTGGAATGGCCGCTGGCGGAAGATCCGGCGCTGGAGAAGCGCGTCAACGATCTGCTGGCGACGATGACGCTGGAGGAGAAGGTCGGCCAGCTGGTGCAGGGCGATCTGGCCAGCATTACCCCGGAGGACGTACGCAAGTATCGGCTGGGCTCGATCCTGGCCGGTGGCAGCTCCGACCCGGGTGGCAAGTACAACGCGCCGGCAAAGGATTGGCTGCAGGTGGCCGATGATTTCTGGGCCGCGTCGATGGATACCTCGACCGGCGGCAAGGCGATCCCGCTCCTGTTCGGTATCGATGCGATGCACGGCCAGAGCAACGTGGTGGGCGCGACGCTGTTCCCGCACAACGTTGGTCTGGGCGCAACCCGCAACGTTGAACTGCAGCGCCGCATCGGCCAGATCACCGCCGCCGAAACCCGCGCCACCGGCATGGAGTGGGCGTTCGCGCCGACCGTGGCGGTGCCGCAGGACGTGCGCTGGGGCCGCGCCTACGAAGGCTATTCGGAGAACCCGCAGCTGGTGGCCGAGTTCGCCGCGGCGATGGTCGAAGGCCTGCAGGGCAAGGTCGGCGCGCCGGACTTCCTCGACGACAAGCACGTGATGGTGTCGGTCAAGCATTTCGTCGGCGACGGCGGCACCACCGACGGCAAGGACCAGGGCGATACCGCGGTCAGTGAGGCCGAGCTGCGCGATGTCCACAGCGCCGGTTACGTCACCGCCATCAAGGCCGGTGCACAGTCGGTGATGGCTTCGTTCAACAGCTTCCACGGGGTCAAGATGCACGGCCACAAGCCGCTGCTGACCGACGTGCTGAAGGGCCGCATGAACTACGGCGGCTTCGTGGTCGGCGACTGGAATGGCCACGGCCAGATTCCCGGTTGCAGCACCACCGATTGCCCGGCCACCTATGACGCTGGCCTGGACATGGCGATGGCCACCGACAGCTGGAAGGGCATGTACGAGTCCACCGTTGCCGCGGTGAAGTCGGGCAAGCTCTCGACCGAGCGCCTGGATGACGCCGTGCGTCGCGTGCTGCGGGTGAAGTTCCGCATGAACCTGTTCGATGCACCCAAGCCTTCGGCGCGCGCGTTGGGCGGCAAGTTTGAATTGCTGGGTGCAGCCGAGCATCGTGCGGTCGCCCGTCAGGCCGTGCGCGAATCGCTGGTGTTGCTGAAGAACAACAATGGCATCCTGCCGCTGCGCGCCGACCAGAAGGTGCTGGTGGCCGGTGATGGCGCCGACAACATCGGCAAGCAGGCCGGTGGCTGGACCTTGAACTGGCAGGGCACCGGTACCACCCGTGCCGACTTCCCCAATGCCGACACCATCTGGGAAGGCCTGCAGCGTGAAGTCAGTGCTGCTGGTGGCAGCGCCGAGCTGGCGGTCGATGGCAAGTACAAGACCAAGCCGGATGTGGCGGTGGTGGTGTTCGGCGAAGAGCCTTATGCCGAATTCCAGGGTGACATCCCCAACCTGCTGTACAAGCCGGGCAACGATGCCGACCTGGAACTGCTCAAGCGCCTGAAGAGTGAAGGCGTTCCGGTGGTGGCGGTGTTCATCAGCGGTCGTCCGTTGTGGATGAACCGCGAGATCAATGCCTCCGACGCCTTCGTCGCGGCCTGGTTGCCAGGTTCGGAAGGCGCAGGTATCGCCGATGTGCTGCTGCGCAAGGCCGATGGCAGCGTCAACCACGACTTCAAGGGCAAGCTCAGCTTCTCCTGGCCGCGCACCGCGATCGACTCGGCGGTCAACAAGCCGGGCCACAACCCGCTGTACAAGTTCGGCCACGGCCTGAGCTACGCCGACAAGGGAGATGTGGCAGCGCTGCCGGAAGACTCCGGCGTGACCGGTGAGCAGGCCGGCAGCGGCGTGTACTTCGCCAAGGGCCGCCCGTCGCTGGGCATGGCGCTGCAGTTGTCCAGCGCTTCGCAGCCTGACATGCCAGCCACCACCGTGCCGACCGTGCTGGCCGACGGCAGCTTGAAGATGACCGCAGGCGATCACAAGGCGCAGGAAGACGCGCGCCGCCTGAAGTGGTCGGGCACGGCGCTGGCAAAGTTCGCGCTGATTGCAGCGACACCGATCGATGTCACCCGTGAGAGCAACGGCGATGTGCAGCTGCAGCTCACCCTGCGTCGTGATGCGGCGGTAAGCGCGCCGTTGACGGTAGGCGTCGGCTGCGGTGCCGGCTGTGCTGCCAAGGTGGATCTGCAATCCACCTTGGCAGCGATCCCGGCGGGCAAATGGGTCAGCGTTGGCGTGCCGCTCAAATGCTTTGCTGCCGGCGGCGCGGATCTGTCCAAGCTGCAGCGTGCCGCCGAGCTGGAAAGTGCTGCTGTTGCGGATATCTCGGTATCACGGATCGCCCTTGGCGCTGCCGGTGAGGCCGAGGTAAACGTAGACTGCGCAACACGCTGAAACGGCGAAAGCGCCGGTACGGGAGGGTGCCGGCGCACCTGATGATGTGGCCCGTTGGGGTCGGTAGCGAAAGGGCGCAGGGATGACAGCCCGGTCGGTGCACAACAGGGAGTGATGAGATGGGTTTGGGTACGTTGGATATCGCGATCGTACTGGTCTACCTGGCCGGTATCTTCGTCCTTGCGCAATGGGTGTCGCGGGAGAAAGCCGGGCACAGCAAGGACGCCAAGGACTACTTCCTGGCCAGCAAGTCATTGCCGTGGTGGGCGATCGGCGCATCGTTGATCGCGGCGAATATTTCCGCCGAGCAGATCATCGGCATGTCCGGCTCGGGCTATGCGATCGGTCTGGCGGTGGCCTCGTATGAGTGGATGGCTGCATTGACGTTGTTGATCGTCGGCAAGTGGTTCCTGCCGGTGTTCCTGCGCAACGGCATCTACACCATGCCGCAGTTCCTGGAGCAGCGTTACGGCGCGCGCATCCGCACGGTGATGGCGGTGTTCTGGCTGGGCCTGTACGTGTTCGTCAACGTCACCTCGATCCTGTGGCTGGGTGCGGTAGCGGTCAACCAGGTCACCGGCATCGACCAGATGACCGCGGTGGTGCTGATCGGCGTGTTCGCGCTGCTGTACCAGCTGTACGGCGGACTGAAGGCCGTCGCGCCTACCGACATCGTGCAGGTCACCCTGCTGGTGCTCGGCGGCCTGTTCGTTGCCGGGCTGACCTTGAACCAGCTTGGTGATGGCGCCGGCATCATCGCTGGCTTCAACAAACTGTGGCAGGCGCAGCCGGGTCATTTCGAAATGATCCTCAGCAAGGACAATCCCTTCTACAAGGATCTGCCGGGCCTGAGCGTGCTGCTCGGCGGCCTGTGGATCATGAACATCAGCTACTGGGGCTTCAACCAGTACATCATCCAGCGTGCGCTGGCAGCCAAGAGCATCGGTGAAGCACAGAAGGGCGTGTTGTTTGCTGCGTTCCTGAAGCTGTTGATGCCGGTGATCGTGGTATTGCCGGGTATCGCCGCAGTGATGCTGGCACCGAACCTGGACAAGCCGGACCAGGCGTATCCGACGATGATGCGGATGCTGCCGACCGGTGTACTTGGCCTGGTGTTTGCCGCGCTGGTGGCGGCCATCGTGGCCTCGCTGGCATCGAAGATCAATTCGGTGGCGACCATCTTCACCCTGGATTTCTACGCCAAGCGCAATCCCGAAGCGGATCAGACCAAGCTGGTGCGTGTGGGTCGCATCGCTGCGGTGGTGGCGGTGGTGCTGGGTATTCTCACCGCCAAGCCCTTGCTGGGCAGCTTCGACCAGGCCTTCCAGTACATCCAGGAATACACCGGCTTCTTCACCCCGGGCATCGTGGTGATCTTCATGCTGGGCCTGTTCTGGAAGCGTGCCAATGAGGCTGGTGCACTGTCGGCGGCGATTGGTTCGTTCGTGTTGTCGATCGTGTTGAAGCTGGCCTGGCCGGCGTTGCCCTTCATCGACCGTGTTGGATTGGTGTTCCTGCTGGCGCTGGCTTTGGCCGTGGGTGTTTCACTGTTGACACCGGCGGCACCGGAGAAGGACATCATCACTACCCGCGATGTGGATTACCGCACGGGTGGTGTGTTCAACGTCGGCGCGGTGGCGGTTATCGCCATCCTGATCGCACTGTACGCGGTGTTCTGGTGATCTGAGCTTGAGCCCCTCTCCCTCCGGGAGAGGGGTTGGGGAGAGGGTGAGGAGCAGAAGCATCTTGTAGAAGCTGGGGCAAAGCATCAGAGCAAAGCATCAGAGCAAAGCTTCAGAGCAAAGCTTCAGAGCAAAGCTTCAGAGCAAAGCTTCCCCTCATCCGCCCCTTCGGGGCACCTTCTCCCGCAGGCGGGAGAAGGGATGCAAAGCACGAGCAAAGCAAAGCTGAGCAAAGCAAAGCTGAGCAAAGCAGAGCAGAGCAGAGCAATGCGGAGAATTAGCGGGAAAGTGAAGAGCAAGGGATGCGTCAGTTGTAGCTGAGCGTGAGCGAAACAGTGTCCCTTCTCCCGCTTGCGGGAGAAGGTGCCCCGAAAGGGGCGGATGAGGGGAGCTCTTGGCTCTTGGCACCGACCACACCCCGGCTGCGATGCACTTACCCGTGCCACCAATCAAAACCGCAACAATCAATCCAAGACTTGCAGGGTCACTGCGTAGCCGCAGGCTCCACACCCGCAAACCAAGCATCAATCTCACCCGCCTTGAACGGCCCAAGCTTCTGCTTGAGCACGCGCCCCTGCGCATCAACCAATACGCTGTAAGGCAGCAGGCCCTGCGCGTTCCCAAGCTTGACGCTGGCATCATTCGGCCCCGGCGTCTCGATCACGATCGGGTAGTACACCGGCACGTTGCCGAGAAAATCCAACACCGCTTCCGGTGTGTCCAAGGCCAACCCCACCACCTGCGGCCCAGTATCGGCATGACGCGCGGCGAACCGCGCCAGCTCCGGCATCTCTTCGATGCATGGTGCACACCAGCTTGCCCATACATTGATCAACAGCGGCTTGCCCCTGAACTTGTCCGGGAACTGCACCGGCATGCCATCCAGATCGGGCAGGGTGAACGAAGGCATCAGCTCACCAACACGCACACCCTGCACCGGCGTTTTTGACTTCAGCGGCGCGGAAGGCGTGCTCATCGATGGCAGTGGCGGCGTGGTGGGGCGGCTCAGCCATGCACCGGCCGACAGCCCGGCCGCTGCGGCGATACCTGCCACCCACCACACGGCGCGACGCATCAGCGGGCCGCGCGCAGCAGCGCTTCTTCTGCCACCGACTGGGTCAGTACGGTCGGCAGTACGCGCGGTGGTGCGCCCGGGCCATAGACCACGTACAGCGGCACGCCGACCGCCTTGTGCTGGTCGAGGAAGGCGCTGATCTGTGGATCAACATTGGTCCAGTCACCGCGCATGTACACCGCGTTGACCCGCTTGAGCGTGTCGCGGAACTTGTCGTGGTCCAGCACGTTGCGCTCGTTGGCCTTGCAGGTGACGCACCAGTCGGCGGTCATGTTGACGAACACCACGCGGTTGTCGGCACGCAGGCGGTCGAGCATCTGCGGCGAGTAGGCCACCGTGCCTTCGCTGGCGGCAGCAGCGCCCGGTGGCGGCAGGCGGGTCACGCCCCACACCGGCACCAGCGCCAGCAGTGCGATCACCGCGCCCAGCACCATGCCGATCCGGCGGCTGTGCCAGCGGCTGCGTTCAAACCACCACAGGCCCAGGGCAAGCAGGGTCATGCCGATAAGCATCAGGCCCATCGCATCGATACCACGCTGCTTGCCCAGCACCCACAACAGCCAGATGGCGGTGAGGTACATCGGGAAAGCCATCACGTGCTTGAAGGTTTCCATCCATGCACCCGGCTTGGGCAGGCGCTTGGCCAGTGCCGGCACAAAGCCGATCAACAGGAAGGGCAGCGCCAGGCCCAGGCCCAGTGCCAGGAATACCAGCAGCGCCAAGGCCGGCGGCGCGGTGAAGGCGTAGGCCAGTGCCGGGCCCATGAATGGGGCGATGCAGGGGCTGGCAACCACGCAGGCGAGGACGCCGGTGAAGAAGTCGCCGGTTGGGCCGCTGCGGCTGGCAAGGTTCTGACCCAACTGGCCAGCATTGCCGCCAAGGGTGAACAAGCCGGACAGGCTCAGGCCCACCGCGAACATCAGGTACACCAGCGCGGCGATGAACCACGGATGCTGCAGCTGGAAGCCCCAGCCAGCCGCCTGCCCGGCTGCGCGCAGCGCAAGCACCAGGCCACCGACGGCAGCAAACGCGACCAGTACGCCGGCCGTATACCAGAGCGCGTGGTTGCGGGCGCGCTGGCGGCTCTCACCGCTCTGTGCCACGCCCAGCACCTTCAGCGACAGGATCGGCAGTACGCAGGGCATCAGGTTCAGGATCAGACCACCGGCCAGCGCCAGCAGCAGGATCCACAGCAGGGAGCTGCTGCCAGCTGTCTCGGCAGGCGGTTGGCTGCGGCTGGTGTTGTCGGCCGATGCATCCGGTGCGGCTTCGGCAAGACTGGCGGCTTCGGCGGCCGGGCGTACGACCAGCGGCTGCGGTGCCGGCGGGTTGGCCGGGTCGATCAACGGCAGCGGGGTGACTTCGCCCTTCTTGCCAGTCGGCAATGGCGGAATCACCAGCGGCGCGACCGCCAGTTCTTCCTTTTCCTTCGACGAAACCTTGCCCACCGGCAGCGACAGCCGCACCCGGCGGGTCATTGGCGGATAGCAGATGCCATCGGTCTGGCAGCCCTGGAAGGTGACAACCAGGGTGGCCGGAGTTGCGTCCGGCTTGTCGCGGCGCAGCGGCAGCGGTACGTCGACCTGGTCGAAGTAGACCACCACGTTGCCGAAGTGCTCATCGCGGTAGGGCTTGCCCGCTGGCCATTGTGGGCGGCCGGCGCGGACGCCGTCGGCGCCTTCCAGCGCCAGCGAGGTGCGGTCGCGGTACAAGTAATAGCCCGGCGCTGGCGAGAAGCGCAGCAGCAGGCGGTTGCCGTTGTCGACGATGGCTTCGAAGCCGAAGGCTTTCTCTGACGGCAGCGGCAGGCCCTGCACGGCGGGGGCACCGGGCAGGTTGAGGCCACCACCGGCGTTGCCCGCCAGCGGGTTGAAGATCGGTGCAGCGGGCGCTGCGGCAGCCGCGGATGCGGCGCCAGCTGCGGCAGGCAGCCTCACTTCAACCATGCGCTTCTGCGGCGGATAGCACACGCCGGCATCGGCACAGCCCTGGTAGCGGACTTCGAGGGTGACGCTGGTGGCGCCGGGTTCGGCGCTGCCGGGCAGGACTGCGCGCAGTTGGCGGTGGTAGGTCTCCACATCGCCGAAGAATTCGTCGTGCTTCTTCTCGCCCTGCGGCATCTGCAGCGCGCCGGCGGTGAAGCCGGGGCCGGCTTTGACGCTGGTGCGGTGGTGGTACAGGTAATAGCCCGGGGCGATGTCCCAACGCAGCTCGATGCGGTCGCGGCTGGGCGCGTCGGCGCGCAGGGCAAACGCCTGGTCGACCGGAAGCAGATCTTTTTCACTGATGGCCAGCGCCGGCAGCGCGGCCAGGGAGAGCAGGCAGAAAGCGGCAAATCGTCGCAACAGCATCATTAATTATGTTTCCTCCCGGGTCTGCGCCCGGATCCAGTCCAGATACGCCGGCAAGCCGGCGCTGGGGGAGATCGCAACGATCTCCGGCAATTCATAGGGGTGGTGCTGCCTGATGGCGGCGCTCAAGGCGTCCAGCCGATCAGCACAGGTTTTGATAACCAGCTGAATCTCTTCAGCTTGTTCAATCTGCTCCTGCCAGCGGTACACAGACCGCATCGCGGGCAACAAGTTCACACACGCAGCCAAACGCTGCTCGACCAGGAGCCGAGCCAGGGTCTGTGCGGTTTGATCATCGGGGCAGGTGCAGAAGACCAGTCTTACGTCCATCCGGCCATTGTCGCAGAAGCCGTTCAGACACTTTTGAATGGAACAGTTGACATCGATGTCACGGATTGTATATTGCGCTGCGTCACAATTTCACGCGGCCTTCATCTGATTAAAGACGAGGGCCAGATCTTACAAGGCGCCATTCGACGACAGGTGCAGGTGTTCGCAAGGCTCTTCAGGGGGGCGTATGGAACAACGCAACAACCGGGTTTCCAGTCAGGGCTTCACGTTGATCGAGCTGATGATCGTCGTGGCCATCATCGCGATCCTGGCCTCGATCGCATTGCCGCTGTATTCGGACTACGTCCTGCGCAGCAAGATCCGCACGGCGCAAAGTGATTTGATGGCGCTGTCCAGTACGGTCGAGAACCACCGCCAGCGCACGCTGGGCTATCCGGCCACCGATGCGGCGGCCAAGAAGGGATGGAACGCGGCCACCAAGGCCGGCCAGTTCACCTATACCTACACCGCCGGCAGCGGCGGTTACGAGTTGAAGGCGGTTGCCGGCAGTGCCTTGGGCAAGGCCAGTGGCTGCACCTTGAAGCTGGGGGCGGGCAATAGCCGAACCATCTCCGGCAACTGCGCCGGCCTGAGCGACTGGCCATGAGCCGGCGCGCCACGGGTTTTTCACTGATCGAATTGATGGTGACCCTGGCGGTAATGGCGGTGCTGGCCTTGGCAGGTGTGCCGTTCACGCTGCAGTGGATCGACAGCAACCGGCAGATGCAGGCCCGCAACCTGCTGTGGGAGGCGGTGTCGCAGACGCGCTCGCTGGCCCTGCGCAATCCCGAACACGTCACCGGAGCCGCTGTGTCGGCGCGCCTGCAGCAGAGTGATCGCAGCCTGCAGATTCTGCGCGGCGACGGCACTGAAGTGCTGTGGCAGGGCGAGCTGCCGCGCGGTGGCGAGTACCGCTTGGTTGGCGCTGAGGACTACGCCGATGCCGATGCGCTGCAAAGCTCGGCCGACCTGCTCTCCTGCGTGGCATTCGACAACCGCGGTCGGCGCCTGCCTGCTGCCACCAGCTGCACCAGCGGTATCACCCATTCGCGTATTGCCATTGGCATGAACAGCCAGGACCCGCTCTATGTCGATCTGCTTTGATCCACCGCGCCGCCAGCGCGGCGACATCATGTTGGAAGCCATGGTGGGCGTTCTCATCACCAGCGTCATCGGCGCGGGTCTGGCCCATGTCATGGCCGAGGTAATGAACAGCCAGCGCGATGCCAAGGTGGAAAACCTGGTGGTCGAGCGTCTGCGCGACAGCTTGCAGACCCAGGGCGTGGGCCTGTGTGGCAGCGGCACGCTGGAGATCAGCATGCCCAACGGTGAGTCCAAGAACGCGGCGGTCAGTTGCGAGGCAGCCACTGCGACGATCGCCATGGCAGGCGTTGCACGCAGCGTGGATGCCCCGCAGCGGGTAGACCTGACGGTTGCGGCTACCGATCTCGGCAGCAAGGGCGCCAACGAGAACGACCCCGATCTGCTGGTGTCAACGAAGCAATGAACATGCGCGCGCACACAGCCTCCCGGATCGGCCGCCAGCAGCAAGTCGGGCAGAGTCTGATCAGCATGCTGGTAGGGCTGGTGATCTCGCTGATCACCATTGCCGCGATGATGACGTTGTACAAGACCATGGTTGAGGTCTCGGCCAATGCATCACGATCGGCCTTGCGCGATGGCCAGGTATCGGCGGCGTTGTTGTCGGCGCAGATCGAACTGCAGGGCGCTGGTTTTGGCGTGCCAGCGGCCGACAGTTTGAACAGCAAGCTCTACGTTCGTGATGCAGGCAAGGAGTTGGTCTGGCGCTACAAGACCGAGCTCACCGCCGCCGGTTACGTCTGCTCGGGCCTGCGCCTGGTCGATGGCGAAGGCCTGTACCGCTTCACCCCCAAGGCTTGCAGCGATGCCGAAGTGGCCGCATGGAACAGCAACGAACGGCATCTGCTTGCCGGCAGTGCAGCCTTCTTCACCCCGGCGCAGAAGGACGGTAGTGCGTTCGCGGCAGGCGAAGAGGAAGTCGGCGCGATGACCCTCGCCCCTGGCTACGTGTTCTCGCTGAAAGGGCAGCGGCAATGCCTGCCGTACATGCAACAGGATTTCAGTACCACGCCTACCGCGGCAGTCGGGCAGCAGTTGGCGCTGGAGCGCAGTGATGCCAGCAGCCATCTGTTCCTGGCCTGCCTGCCAAATCTTGCAGTGACCATCTGATGCATAAGGAACGTGTACGCATGGACAGGAACCACTTTTCCGCACCGAAGCGACAACGCGGCGTGGCCACGTTGTTGATCGTCCTGATGGTGGGGTTGGCGGTATCGGTCACCGTCGCGGCGACGATCTACTCGCTGCGTGGCACCCAGTCCCAGCAGCTCACCACGCATTCGGCCACGGCCGCACAGGCTGCCGCGTGGCGCGGCGTGGAAGCGCTGCGGCTGTATCTGCTGCAGGTGGAAACCACGGTGTGGCCGGGTTGGGTGGGCAACGATGCAAAGCAGGTCAGTGGCCTTGAAGCGCTGGGTGTGCGCGCTGCCACGGTGACATCGATCGAGGCTACCGGCAGCAACCAATACCGGGTCAGTGCCCAGGTCATCGGCACCGCGGGCGTCGGCAGTGCGTTGACCACCGCCACCGTCGAGGTGATCTATGACGTGGTGCCGGGTAGCGGCACACCGGGCATTCCGCCGGTGTGCGCGTCCATGCCCAAGGCACCGATGGTGTTCAACGGCAACCTGGATTACAGCGGCGGCAAGCTCGACGTCACCAACTCGGTGGACTACGAGAACATCGTGGTTGCCGGCAACCTGACGATTGGCGGTGGCTCGACCGCGCGCATCTCCGGTTGCGTCAAGGGCGATGTGTCATTGAGCGGTGGCGGCATCACCGACAACGGTCACCTGTATTCGGAAGGCACCATCCGCATCAATGGCATGGGCAATCCCAACGGAACCACGCTGTGGGCACGCAATGTCGAGATCGGCAGCGGTGTCGGTGGCGGTAGTTACGCGGCGATCAAGGCTGGCGCGTATGCGGTCGGCGTTTACTCCGGCACCGCGTTGATCGGCACGGCCGAAGTCGGCGGCCACTTGATTTCCTCCACCGTGACCGGCGGCACGCCATGGGTGACGGGCACCGTTGCGCCAGTGAACGGTGGTCATGCGGTGATAACCCTGGCTGACCAGAGCCAGTTCCTCCTGGATTTCAGTGCGCAGGACAGTGCCGGCGCGCCGCTGGTGAACGTCGATGCCAGCACCGGTCTGGTAACCGGTGCGGCAACTGCCGAGCGCCTGAAGGGTGCGGACACTGTCAGCCTGCCGGATGCGCTCAGCTTCCGTTCCACGCGTATTGCCGGCGGCACGGTTGGCCTGGCAACGCTCACGGTCGGCCAGCTGTGGGGCTACAACGTCACCGTGTCGGGTTGGAGCGGCAAGTACGAGACGCTCTGGGCCAGCGGCACCATCGCCATGACATCGGGCACGGTGAAAAACCTGCTCGGTGGCGGTGACATGACGGTCAACCAGGTCTCGGTGAGCGGCTCGGGCCGGCTTGCCGGCAACCTCAACATGCCGGTGAACAACGTGCAGACCAGGCAGGCCGGCACCAGTCCGGGCCTGCCCGGCATCCCGTACTGCGAAGCGCGGGTCAAGCCGGTGGATGCCGACAACTTCCTGGCCATGGCCAACTACGCCTTCAGCACGGTTGACGGTGCCGCACAGCTGACGATCCGCAATGTGAAGCGCGCCAATGGTGATTCCATCGACGGTGTGTACCCGTTGAGCAACCCCAGCCCCGCGCAGTTGGCGATCCTGCAGGAACTGATGACCTGCAACTACACCAATGAAAAAGGCTGCCTGAAGGCCCGGCAGAGCGATGGCAGCTGGTTGCTGCATGGCGTCACCAAGATGCCGGTTGGCGTGCTGTGGTTCGACCAGTCGGTGAAGATCGACGGTACCAGTACCGACTTCCTCAACACTGTGGTGGTGCGCGGTTGTGATGACCCGAGCCAGGCCACCTGTGGCGGCAACGTCACCCTCACCACCGCTGGCCACCGCGATCTGATCGCGCCGAACTTCGCCGGTGCGACCAAGGTCTGTGGCGGCGACTTCTACCCGACCAATCTGTGCGCCAGCCGCTCGCAGCTGGTGGAGTGGGAAGGGCAGGGCGCCGATGGCAAACCGCAGACCTACCAGGGCCTGCCGATTGCCAACACCACCATCATCGCCGAGGGCGCTGCAGACATCGCGGGCTGGGTAATGCGTGGCAGCGTGATGCTGGGCAAGCAGTTGTCGACCAGCGGGGCCACGGTGACCATTCATGGCAGCTTGACGGTAGGCAGCAACCAGACCGCCGACACCAAGATCTCCGCCGGTGGCATCGCGGTTGATGTGCCCAGCGGTGGTGGCTTGAACCTGCTCCCGGTATGCAGCACCGGCAGCGGTGGCTTGCCGGCAAGCCCGGCCAGCGCCTCGGTGCAGTGGTCGCGTTACCTCTGATATCCCTAAAAAAGTAGTTCAGCCTGTAGTCCGGGCGGTTCTCTTTTGCCATGGCGTGTTCCGTCATCCCCGGAGCGCGCCATTTTTTTTAAGTCCGAAGATCAGCAGCGACGACGCAGGCGCTGCATCAAAGTGAGCAGCGTCCTGCGCGCCATTGTTGCGTGCAGCGACGATCAGCCCTCGCTCGCCGTCGGTAACTCGGTGCGGGTCAGGTTGATGCGGTGCTTCCTGGCGTAGGCATCCTGCATCTGGTCCAGCTCATCGGTGAGCTTGTCGAACCTGGTGCCGGTCTCGTCGACTGCTTCGAGCAAAGGCGTCGCCTGTTCGTTGCTGAAACCATCGGGCAGGTCGGTCAGCTTGAGCATGGCGTCGTACCAGATCACCGCCTCTTCCAGCGACAACACCAGCTTGGCATGCAGCTCGGTGGCATCGTCCGGTGTCTTGAGGACCTTCATCTGGTCGCGCATGTTCACCGCTTCCTGGCGCGCATTGCCAAGCCGGGACTTGAAACTGGCCAGGTTCTTGCGCTCAGCCATGGCCTGGGTCAGGCGCTCGGCGTCGTTGCCGCCGCTCCAATCGTTGACCTTGGCAATCAGGCCGTTCCAGTTGCTGATGTTGGCGTCCATGTACTCGCTGGCGGACGGACCGGTCAGCTGGCTACAGGCGGCGAGAAAGACGAGCAACAACGGGGCAAATCGAGACAGCACTTTCATTCGTTTCTCCTTTGACATTGAAATTGGCATCCATACACAGCCCTTGGATCATAGCGTCATGGGTTTGTTCGGCAGGGACGACGTCCACGATGCGGATGGCCAATGCTTCGCAGCTCACGCGGACGGCGGTCCCGGTTGGGGCGCGATTGCAGTGGCGGGTGATTGCCTGGTCGAAACCCGGGAATCATCGAAGGCAGCCGGATTGCGTCATTTTTCTTTCAGCCCGAGCCCCGCAGGGTGCCGCGGGGCCGGGGATTGGCCGGGCGGGGCCGCGCCAATCTATTTGCCGGCCTGCCCTTGAAAGGCCCCCAGCCAGCCCCATCTCCCAACCAAGCCCGCACGACGGGCCTTTTTACGCGTGATGCCGGCATCCCCCTGTTTCCCAGCCGGTGTTGCCGGAATTTCAGGCCAATCAATTACTTAAGAGGTCCTTCATGAGCATCAAGCCGCTTCACGACCGCGTTGTGGTCAAGCCGATCGAAGCCGACGAAATCTCCGCCGGCGGCATCCTGATCCCGGATTCGGCCAAGGAAAAGTCCACCAAGGGTGAAGTCGTGGCCGTGGGCCCGGGCAAGCCGCTGGACAACGGTTCGGTGCGCGCCCCCTCGCTGAAGGTTGGCGACAAGGTCATCTACGGCCAGTACGCCGGTTCGTCCTACAAGGCCGAAGGCGTCGAGTACAAGGTGCTGCGCGAAGACGACGTGCTTGCCGTCATCGGCTGAGCTGCCGCGCCACCTGTTCCTGTAAAACCCCTTTCCCGATAAAAGCAGCCGAGCTCGGCTCGGCTCTACTCAGAGGTAATCGCAATGGCTGCCAAGGATATTCGTTTCGGTGAAGACGCCCGTTCGCGCATGGTGCGCGGCGTCAACGTTCTCGCCAATGCCGTCAAGGCAACCCTGGGCCCGAAGGGCCGCAACGTCGTGCTCGAGAAGAGCTTCGGCGCCCCGACCATCACCAAGGACGGCGTGTCCGTCGCCAAGGAAATCGAACTGGCTGACAAGTTCGAGAACATGGGCGCGCAGATGGTGAAGGAAGTTGCTTCGCGCACCAATGACGACGCTGGCGACGGCACCACCACCGCCACCGTGCTGGCCCAGGCCCTGATCCGCGAAGGCGCCAAGGCTGTTGCTGCCGGCATGAACCCGATGGACCTGAAGCGCGGTATCGACAAGGCCGTTATCGCCGCCGTCGCCGAGCTGAAGAACATCTCCAAGCCGACCGCTGACGACAAGGCAATTGCCCAGGTCGGCACCATCTCGGCCAACTCGGACGAGTCGATCGGCAACATCATCGCCGAAGCGATGAAGAAGGTTGGCAAGGAAGGCGTGATCACCGTTGAAGAAGGCTCGGGCCTGGAAAACGAGCTGGACGTCGTCGAGGGCATGCAGTTCGACCGCGGCTACCTGTCCCCGTACTTCATCAACAACCAGCAGTCGCAGACCGCTGACCTGGATGACCCGTACATCCTGCTGCACGACAAGAAGATCTCCAACGTGCGTGACCTGCTGCCGGTGCTGGAAGGCGTCGCCAAGGCAGGCAAGCCGCTGCTGATCATCGCTGAAGACATCGAAGGCGAAGCGCTGGCTACCCTGGTGGTCAACACCATCCGTGGCATCGTCAAGGTCGTGGCCGTCAAGGCACCGGGCTTCGGCGACCGTCGCAAGGCGATGCTGGAAGACATGGCCGTGCTGACCGGCGGCACCGTGATCTCCGAAGAAGTTGGCCTGTCGCTGGAAAAGGCCACCATCAAGGACCTGGGCCGCGCCAAGAAGGTGCAGGTCTCCAAGGAAAACACCACCGTCATCGACGGCGCCGGCGATACCGCTGCCATCGAATCGCGCGTCAAGCAGATCAAGACCCAGATCGAAGAAACCTCTTCGGACTACGATCGCGAGAAGCTGCAGGAACGCGTTGCCAAGCTGGCCGGCGGCGTTGCCGTGATCAAGGTCGGTGCATCGACCGAAATCGAAATGAAGGAAAAGAAGGACCGCGTTGACGACGCCCTGCACGCTACCCGCGCAGCCGTCGAAGAAGGCGTGGTCCCGGGCGGCGGCGTCGCCCTGGTGCGCGCTGTTTCCGCACTGGCTGGCCTGAAGGGCAACAACGAAGACCAGAACCATGGCATCCAGATCGCCCTGCGCGCGATGGAAGCCCCGCTGCGCGAAATCGTTGCCAACGCCGGTGAAGAGCCGTCGGTCATCGTCAACAAGGTCAAGGAAGGCACCGGCAGCTTCGGCTACAACGCCGCTTCCGGCGAATTCGGCGACATGCTGGAATTCGGCATCCTGGACCCGACCAAGGTGACCCGTTCGGCACTGCAGAACGCAGCCTCGATCGCTGGCCTGATGATCACCACCGAAGCCATGGTTGCCGAAGCTCCGAAGAAGGACGAGCCGGCCATGGGCGGCGGCGGTATGGGCGGCATGGGTGGCATGGGCGGCATGGACTTCTAAGTCCACCGCAGCTTCACCGCTGCTTGTAGTACACAAAACCCCGCCGCAAGGCGGGGTTTTGTTTTGTTGTTCCCTCCCTTCGTCGGCCGTGCCCCCTCCCTTTGCCGCAGGCAAGGGGAGGGCCGGGGAGGGGTAGCTCCGCGGCCTTTCAAGCAGCACCAGCCTCGCGGCTCACGCCGCTCCCACAAACACCAGCACCCAACCGTAGTGCCGAGCCATGCTCGGCAGGAGCCTTACCGACAATGCCAGTAGTGCCGAGCCATGCTCGGCAGGGGCTTTACCGGCAATGCCAGTAGCGCCGAGCCATGCCCGGCAGGGGCCTTACCGATAATGCCAGTAGTGCCGAGCCATGCTCGGCAGGAGCTTTACCGACCATGCCAGTAGTGCCGAGCCATGCTCGGCAGGAGCTTTACCGGGAACGCCTCTGCCGAGCATGGCTCGGCACTACAGGTGCTTGCTCGCCCACTGCACGATGCTGCTGGCTGGCATGGCGCCTGATTGGCGCGCAATCTCGCGTCCTCCCTGGATCAGCACCATCGTCGGAATGCTGCGGATGCCATAGCGCGTGGCGATGGCCGGCTCGGCTTCCGTATCCAGTTTGCCCAGGCGCATGTGCGGCTCCAGTTGCCCGGCGGCCTTCGCGAATTCCGGTGCCATCTGCCGGCAGGGACCGCACCAGCTGGCCCAGAAATCCACCAGCAAGGGGATCTGCGAACGGTTGGCGTGTGCTTCAAACGCGCTTGCGTCCAAGACCATTGGCGCTGCGGCAAACAAGGCCTGATGGCAGCGACCGCATGACGGTGCCTGGCTCAAGCGGGCGGCAGGGACGCGGTTGACGGCGTTGCAATGCGGGCAGGCGATCTGCAGCAGTTCGGAAGTGGTGTCGTTCATCGGAATGACTTTGTGCGCTGAACCAGCTGCCAGTATCGCTGCCACGACGAGCCGATTGTCCAGCTACCTGTGGAACGCGCATTTCCGCGCGGGATGAACGATAGCAGCGCAGACATTGCGACAGGCCACGGCTCAGATGCGTGCGCGGTCGCGGTGTCAGAAGGGCCTGTTGATTGCAGCTCCCGCAGATGTCGCTGGCCGATTCAACAGCTGTTTGAAAGGCTGAATGACGAGCTGCCATTGCCCATTCGCCAAAGCTGAACCAGTCGACGTTGCAGGTCTGTTGCCTCTGTAACTGTCGCATCGCACAAAAAACCGTGTTATCAATGCTCCCCATGAACGCAGCCCGCGCCAGCTTTTATTTTTGGTACTACTTTCCCAAGCCGCTGGCGGAGGAAGGACTGCGCTTACCCTGAAGAAACTTTCAGATGCATTCCCGAAAAGCCGCCAGCGAACCTGGCGGCTTTTTTAATGCCGCCACGCTGGGGGCAGAACCATTCACTGCTTTGAACTGGAGACCCCCCGCCATGCCCCCCCATACCGACGATCTGCGCATCCGCAAACTTGAACCCCTGACCTCGCCGGCGCAGTTGTTGGCGCTGCTGCCCTGCGATGAGGAAGCCTCGCAGACCGTGGCCGACGCGCGTGCCTCGCTGCATCGCATCCTGCATGGCCAGGACGACCGTCTCGCCGTCGTGGTTGGCCCCTGCTCGATCCACGACCCGATTGCGGCGATGGAATACGCCCAGCGCCTGCGCCCGCTGCGCGATGCGCTCAGCGGCGAACTCGAGATCGTCATGCGCGTGTACTTCGAGAAGCCGCGCACCACGGTGGGCTGGAAGGGCCTGATCAATGATCCGGACCTGGATGGCAGCTTCAACATCAACAAGGGCCTGCGCGTAGCGCGCGGCCTGCTGCGTGACATCAATCGTCTTGGCCTGCCGGCCGGCGTGGAGTTCCTGGACGTGATCTCCCCGCAGTACATCGCCGACCTGGTGGCCTGGGGCGCGATTGGCGCACGTACCACCGAGAGCCAGGTGCACCGTGAGCTGGCCTCGGGCCTGTCGTGCCCGGTTGGCTTCAAGAACGGCACCACCGGTGATGTGAAGATCGCAGCCGACGCAGTCGGTGCAGCCTCGCACCCGCACCACTTCCTGTCGGTGACCAAGGAAGGTGGCACCGCCATCGTCGCGACCCAGGGCAATCCTGACTGCCATGTGATCCTGCGCGGCGGCAAGACCCCGAACTACGATGCTGCCAGCGTGCAGGCCGCCAGCGACGTGCTGGGCAAGTCGCAGCTGCCGGCGCGGCTGATGATCGACGCCAGCCATGCCAACAGCAGCAAGAAGCCGGAAAACCAGCCCAAGGTGATCGACGACATCGCCAGCCAGCTGGAAGCCGGTGAGCAGCGCATTGTCGGGGTGATGGTCGAGAGCCATCTGGTTGCCGGCCGCCAGGATCTGGTCGAAGGCCAGCCGCTGGTCTACGGCCAGAGCATCACCGATGGCTGCATCGATTGGGACAGCACCGTGCAGGTGCTGGAGCGCCTGGCCGATGCGGTGCGCGCCCGCCGTCGCGCCCAGCTGGAGGCGGCTGCCTGAGGAATCCGTGACAGTTTCACTGGCGCATAGCGGACAGTCCAAGTAGTTTACCCGGCGGGAGGTGGTAGGCCTCCCGCCTGCCGTGGGGACAGGGGGAGCACCTTCTCCTGCAGGAAAGCCTATGAATCACCGCTCCAAGGAGAAGGAACTGATGCGTTTCCGTATGTGCACCATGGCGCTGGCTTTGATGCTGGTCCCGTCGCTGGCGCTGGCCAAGAAGGAAGTTTTTGATTCGGGCAGTGGCTGCCTGCAGAACCTGTCGGTGGCCGGTGGCTTCACCAGCGGCAAGCAGTTCCTGGCCTCGACCGACCATGAAGGTGTCAGCTACCCGGTCGCGTTCGCCAAGACCGTGGCCGCGATCGAAGCCGAAGGCATGGTCGGTATCTACCCGAACGAGACCACCGGCTACATCGCCGCCGAGAACCCGGTGCGTGGTGGTGGTGGTTCGACCGTTCCGCTGCGCACCACCGTGCGTCGCCAGCCTGACGGCAGCGTTCGCGTTGAAGTGCGTTTCAGCATCAAGGGTGGTCAGATGACCTCCAACAAGGCAGTGGGCGAAGGCCTGTGCAAGATTGCTGACGCAGCCAGCCTGTAAGTCTGGATGGAGCGGGGCCAGGTGAAGGGCGGTTGGTTTCTATACCTGCTGGAATGCCGCGATGGCAGTTACTACGCAGGTATCACGACCGATGTTGAAGCCCGTTTCCTGGCCCATGCTGCCGGCAAGGGGGCGCGCTACACCCGCGCGCACCCGCCGCTGCGCATACTGGCCAGTCGTGCCTATGCCGACCGCTCGGCCGCTTCGCGCGCCGAATGGCAGATCAAGCAGCTGCCGCGCGAGCGCAAGCTGGCATGGCTGGAACGGACAGAAGATTGAGGTAGAGTCGCAGCTGTAGCCGCGGCAGCTTGCGGCTTCCAACGTCCGGTCACCCGGGCAACAGCCACGCATGCGGCTGCGCAAGCAGGGCGGCGGCGTGCCGGCATCATCCTCAAGTGGGGTATTGCAATGGCAGGTTGGTATGAGTTGGACAAGAGCAGCGACGGTCAGTTCTACTTCGTGCTCAAGGCAGGCAACGCCGAGGTCATCCTGACCAGCGAGCGTTACACCACCCGTGCTGCGGCGGAGAACGGCATCGCCTCGGTGCAGAAGAACAGCCCGGATGAAGCGCATTACGAGCGCAAGACCGCCAGTGACGGTCGCTACCATTTCAATCTGAAAGCAGCCAACCACCAGGTGATCGGCAGTAGCCAGATGTATGCCTCGCAGGCCGCGCGCGAAGCTGGCATCACCAGCGTAAAGGGCAATGGTCCTGGCACCACGATCAAGGACAAGACGGCGTAGCGGTGTTGTAGCTGCGTTGTTGAAAAACCCCGGGCAAAGCCCGGGGTTTTTAATTTGTAGTGCCGAGCCATGCTCGGCACTACGCTTTGAGCCCCTCTCCCGCGAGCGGGAGAGGGGTTGGGGTGAGGGCGACTTTTCGCTGGTTAAGCCCCTGCCGAGCATGGCTCGGCACTACAGGTGGAGCTTCAGGCCTTCAGCTTTAGCCCCTCTCCCGTTTGCGGGGTGAGAAGGGCTGCTTGCGAACCAAAGGTTCGCAGCCATTCGAACGACCTTGCGCCAGCGCAAGGGCCGGGGCGCGGAGCGGGGGTTGGGGTGAGGGCGGCTTTTCGCTGGTTAAGCCCTTGCCGAGCATGGCTCGGCACTACAGGTGGAGCTTCAGGCCTTCAGCTTTAGCCCCTCTCCCGTTTGCGGGGTGAGAAGGGCTGCTTGCGAACCAAAGGTTCGCAGCCATTCGAACGACCTTGCGCCAGCGCAAGGGCCGGGGCGCGGAGCGGGGGTTGGGGTGAGGGCAGCTTTTCGCTGGTAAAGCCCCTTGCCGAGCATGGCTCGGCACTACAGGTGGGTCTTCAGACCTTCAGCTTTAGCCCCTCTCCCGTGTACGGGAGAGGGGTTGGGGTGAGGGCGGCTTTTCGCTGGCAAAGCCCCTGCCGAGCATGGCTCGGCACTACAAGAGGGGCTTCAGGCCTTCATGCTGCCGGTGTCGATGTAGCGCTGATGCCAGGACAGGGCTTCCGGCAGCAGGTGCGGCGTGTGCTTGCCATAGCTGTCGCGGCAGGCGCGGTCGAAGTAATCGTTGAGCTGGTCGCGGTAATCCGGATGCGCACAGTTGTCGATCACCTGGCGCGCGCGTGCACGCGGCGGCAGGCCGCGCAGGTCGGCCAGGCCCTGCTCGGTGACGATGATCGAGACATCGTGCTCGGTGTGGTCCACATGGCTGACCATCGGCACGATCGCCGAGATCGAACCGCCCTTGGCCATCGACGGGCTCAGGAAGGTGGACAGGAAGCCATTGCGGGTGAAGTCACCGGAGCCGCCGATGCCGTTCATGATGCGGCTGCCCATCACATGGGTGGAGTTGACGTTGCCGTACAGGTCCACCTCGATCATGCCGTTCATGCCGATGCAGCCGAGGCGGCGCACCAGTTCCGGATGATTGGAGATCTCCTGCGTGCGCATGATGATGCGCTCACGATAGAACTTGATGTTGCGCTTGAACTCTTCGTTCGCCTCCGGACTCAGCGCAAAACCGGTGCAGGAGGCGTACTCGAGCACGCCGGACTTGAGCAGGTCCAGCATGCCGTCCTGGATCACCTCGGTGAACGAGGTCAGGCCGCGCAGGCCGCTTTCGGCCAGGCCAGCCAGCACCGCATTGGGAATATTGCCCACGCCCGACTGCAACGGCAGCAGGTTGGCCGGCAGGCGGCCCTTGGCTACTTCGTGCTTGAGGAACTCGATCAGGTAGCCGGCGATCTGGCGGCTGTCCTCATCGATGGGCTTGAACGGACTGTTGCGGTCCGGCCCATTGGTACGCACCACCGCCACGATCTTGTCCGGGTCCACGTCCAGCGTGGTCTGGCCGATGCGGTCATTGGCGTGGATCAGCGGGATCGGCTTGCGGTGCGGCGGCAGCGCCGTGCCGTAGTAGATGTCGTGCATGCCCTCGATGTCGGCGGGCTGCCATTCGTTGACCTCGATGATCACCTTCTTGGCCAGGTCCAGCCAGGTCTTGTTGTTGCCGACCGAGGTGGAGGGCACCAGCGAACCGTCTTCGCGAATCGCCGAGACTTCGACGACCGCAGTATCGATTTCACCGTAGAAGCCAAACCACACGTGCTGGGCAACGTGCGAAAGATGGATGTCGATGTAGTCCAGCGTGCCTTCGTTGATGCGCTTGCGTGCATCCGGGTCGGTCTGGAACGGCATGCGCATCGCGATGGCGTCGGCCTTGGCTAGCGCGCCATCAAGCTCCGGTGCAGTCGACGCGCCGGTCATCAGCTTGATCTTGAACGGCTGGCCTGCGGCGTGCACCTCTTCAATGCGCTGCGCCAGCGCCAGCGGCACCGCCTTGGGGTAACCCGAACCGGTGAAGCCGCTCATGGCCACGGTTTCGCCGGGCTGGATGAGGGCCGCGGCTTGTTCGGCGGAAACGATGCGGTCGCGCAGGCGCGGGTCCAAGATGCGTTCGACAGACATGACGACTACGGTTTGTTGGGGGAATACCCGATTATCGCCCTTCGGCGTGAACAGGGGGGTTGGACCTTGGTGGAATGGTCATTACGGATCCAGTGCTCTTGTACTCCCCAGTATTGTTTTGCACTGCAGCGTGCAAGTTGTCTGCGCACCCGGCAGGATCGCCCTGCATCCCGACGTGGGGGAGGGAGCAAGGCCCGCTGACAGTTCGCTGTCAGCGGGCTTTTTTATTGCCTGATCCCCGGAGATGGCGACTGCTCGCCCACAGATGCCAGAATCGGTGGATGAACCAAATCGCCCCCGCAGCATCTGAATCTGTTCAGCCTGTAGTCGAACGCGCCTTGAGCCGGCTCAAGCTGGCCGCGCCTGACCCGGCGCAATGGCCGCAATCCAGGGAATTCGAGGCCGGCCTGCGGCAACTGGCGATCACCAGTGATTTCGCCATCGATACCCTGTGCCGGCAGCCGGAGCTGCTGCAGCTGCTGGGTCAGGCCGATCCCGCGCCCTTGCCGCTGCCTGAGCTGGACCCGCTGCAACCCACTGCTTGGCCAACCCAGCTGCGCCGTTACCGCGCCGCGGCCTCGACCCGGCTGATCTGGCGCGATCTGCTCGAGCTCGATGACGTCGATGCCACCCTGGCTGGCGCTACCCGTCTGGCCGAGGAATGCCTGCAACTTGCGCTGACAGCGCTGGAACAGGAGTTCGCCAGCCGCCACGGCGTGGTTCGCGACGCCGCTGGCAGCACACAGCAGTTGGTGGTGTTCGGGCTGGGCAAGCTCGGCGGTGGCGAGCTGAATTTCTCTTCCGATATCGATCTGGTCTACGCCTACCCGCACAACGGCGAGTCCGATGGTGCGCGTCCGCTGGCGGCCGAGGAGTATTTCGCGCGGCTGGGTCAGCGCCTGGCGCGGCTGCTGGACGAAACCACCGCAGAAGGCTTCAGCCACCGCGTCGATCTGCGCCTGCGACCGTTCGGCACGGCTGGCCGGGTCGCGTTGTCATTCGCCGGCATGGACCAGTATTTCCAGCGCGAAGGCCGCGACTGGGAGCGCTACGCCTGGATCAAGGCGCGCGCGGTCGCCGGCGACATCGCTGCCGGTGAAGCGTGGCTGGAGACGCTGCGCCCCTTCGTCTACCGCCGTTACCTCGACTTCACCGCGCTTGATGGCCTGCGCGAAATGAAAGCGGCGATCACCGCCGAGGTCGCGCGCAAGGATCGGCTGGATGACATCAAGCGGGGCCCCGGTGGCATCCGCGAGATCGAGTTCCTCGCCCAGGCCTTGCAGCTGATCCGCGGCGGCCGCGAGGCGGCCTTGCGCGAGCGACGCTTGTTGCCTGCGCTGCGCGCGCTGGTCGAAGGCGGGCAGATGGCAGCCGCGGATGGCAATGACCTGATCCAGGCCTATCGCTTCCTGCGCCGCGTCGAGAACCGCCTGCAGATGCTGCGCGACGCGCAGACGCACTGCCTGCCCAACGACCCGCTGGATCGCAGCCGCGTCGCCCTCGGCCTCGGCTATGCGGATTGGGATGCCTTGCTTGCAGCCCTGAACGAACAGCGCGAACGCGTCAGCGTTGAATTCGGTGCATTGCTTGCGCCGCGCCAGGGCCAGGCGGCACCGGATGTGCTGTCCAGCTATTGGCGGGTGCTGCCCGGCGGCGGCAGCGCCGAGGTGCTGGCCGAAGCCGGCTTCGCCGATGCCAATGGCGCAGATCAATCGCTGCGCGAGTTCGCCCAGTCGCTGGGTGTGAAGTCACTGTCCGACAGCGCACGTGCGCGTCTGGACCGGGTGTTGCCGGCACTGCTGCATGCCGCCACCCGATCGCCGCAACCCGATGCCGCGCTGCGCCGCGTGCTCGGCCTGCTGCAGGCCATCCTGCGCCGCACCAGCTATCTGGCGCTGCTGGACGAACAACCCAGCGCCCTGACGCGGCTGGTCAACGTGCTGGCACGCAGCGCCTTGTTGTCCGAGCGGCTGGTCGCGTTCCCGCTGCTGCTGGACGAGTTGCTGGATACCCGCGTCGCCGGACCAATGCCGGACGCGCAGGAAATGCAGGACGCCTGCGCCAGCGCCCTGCAGATCGATGACCCGGAAGCAGCACTGCGCGCACTCAATGAAGTGCGACTCGCGCTGAGCTTCCGCATGGCCTTGGCCTTCCACGATGGCCGCCAGCGTGCGGTGGACTGCACGCAGCAACTGGCGCAGTTGGCCGATGCGGTGGTGGTGACCGTGCTGCAGATGGCGCATGCCGACATGCTGCAGGCGCATGGTGAAGTGCTCGGCGGACGCTTTGCGATCATCGGTTACGGCAGCCTCGGCGGCGTTGAGCTGGGCTTCGGTTCGGATCTGGACCTGGTGTTCCTGTACGACAGCCCGGCTGGCAGCGACGGCAGCAATGGTCCGCGTCCCTTGGACAGCGGCCGCTGGTTTGCCCGTCTTGCGCAGAAGGTGATGGCCTTGCTCGGTGCGGTGACCGCCGCCGGCCGCCTGTACGACATCGATGTGCGCCTGCGCCCGGACGGCGGCAAGGGCGCGCTGGTGTCGTCACTGGCAAGCTATACCGAGTACCAGCGCGAACGCGCCTGGACCTGGGAGCATCAGGCACTGGTACGCGCGCGTGGCGTGGCCGGTGATGCATCGCTGCTGGCGGATTTTGAGCAGGTACGTGCACTGACGCTGGGCCGCGCGCGTGAGCATGAGGTGTTGTTCGGCGACGTGCTGAAGATGCGTGCGCGCATGCGCGCTGAGCTGGACCGCAGCGATGCTGGACGTCTGGACTTGAAGCAGGGCGCGGGTGGTCTGGTCGACCTGGAGTTCGTGCTGCAGACCGGCGTGCTGTCGCAGGCACAACACACGCCGTCGCTATGCGAACCGAGGGCAACCCCGTTGCTGATTTCCGCATTGGCGGCGGCAGGTTGGTTGCCGGAAGCCACGGCGCAGGCGCTGCATGAGGCGCATGCGACGCTGCTGGATGTGGGCCTGAGCTGCACCTTGGACCGGCGCCCACGTATTGCCGTGCCGACGCCTGGGATAGAAGCGGCATGCGCGGCGATCAGCGCCGCAGCGATTGCGCAGGGGCTGCCCTTCGAACCGGGCAAGCACGCGGAGTGATGCTGGAAAGCAGCCCGGCTTGGTACCGGGCTGCAGCGCTCAGCGGGTATTGCCGCGCAGCGGCGCCATCTTCCACAGCAGGGCGCGGAACGGTGCCAACAGGCACACGCCGATGGCCAGCTTCACCGCCAGATCGCCTGCGGCCCAGCTGAGCCACGGCAGCTGCGAGCCGGCAAAGGCGATCGACCAGAAGATGGCGGTATCGACGGTGGCGCTGCAGGTGGTGGCCACCATCGGCGCACGCCACCAGTTGCCGGCGCGCAGCCGGTCGAACACGGTGATGTCCAGCAGCTGCGCGACGATGAAGGCCGAGCACGAGGCAACCGCGATACGTGGCGTGGCGATCCACACCGACAGCACCACCGCCACCGCAAAGCCGGCCCAGGCCACGCGGCGAGCCGCCTGTGGGCCGAAGCGGCGATTGATCAGGTTGCTGACCAGGAAGGCGACCGGGTAGCTGAAAGCGCCCCAGGTGAGCCAGTCATTGATCGGGTACTGCACCAGCACATTCGAGCCCAGCACCACGGCGCCCATTGCCAGCACGGCCAGCAGCAGCGAGGTGGGGGTAAGCGGGGCGAAGCGGATGGACGGATGTGAGGACATGAACAGGCACAGGCAGCGCCGGTGGGCACTGCATCGATAGAAGGGGGAGGGGCCGTGCCTGGAAAGGCAGGTCGATGCCTATTGTAGCTGGTGTGGTCGAGGCGGATGTCAACGGCGGCAGGAGTGCACATTGCCAGCAATCAAGCAGACTGAGCCCCTCTCCCGTTCACGGGAGAGGGGTTGGGGTGAGGGCAGCTTTTGCTTGTGCGGTTGGCTTTGCTGGCGTTTGAGCGCCAGATGACAACGGCCGCAGGAGTGCATGCTGCCTGCGATCAAGCTGACTGAGCCCCTCTCCCGCATGGCGGGAGAGGGGTTGGGGTGAGGGCAGCTTTTGCTTGTGCTGTCAGCCCTGCGGGCGCTTGAGCTTCAAATTACAAAAGCCAATGCCAAAGCGCCCTCATCCGCCCTTCGGGCACCTTCTCCCGCAAGCAGGAGAAGGGATGCTTCAGACATTTCTACGATCTGGAGCCTCGAAGCACCGCAGCCTCAAAGCTTCCCGCTATGACTCACCGACGCCGCTTCAATCGCCGGCACAAAGGTCAGCACCGCGCCATCTTCAGCCCGCACCATCCAACC